>CAYZWO010000168.1:0-7187 GCA_964482215.1 uncultured bacterium | reverse complement strand
GGCTCAAATTTAGGCGATATCGCTAGCAATCTGGTGGGAGAAGGAACCCAAGCAGGCGGAAACCTTTTTGAATCTGCAACAGGGTTTGTTGACGATCTAGTGAATAAGGGACAAGAAGCCGTTTCGGGCGGAACAGAAGCAGGCGGTAATCTGTTAGATTCTGCTACAGGTTTTGTTGGCGATCTGTTTAATAAGGGTCAAGATGCCGTTTCGTCTGCTGATGAACAAGTCCAAAATGCAGGGGATAGCCTTTTTGATGAGAATCCTGAGCCGTAAATAATATTTGGCTTCTTTAAAAAAGATCAACTGAATACTTAATAAAAAAGGGGAAGAAATTGTTATTTTTTCCCTTTTTAAAGTTAATTTTTCAGCAATGCAAATTGGATGTTTACACTACGCTAATTTTGGTCAGTTTAAACGGATTTGACCGAGGGGGACGCTTCCGCGATTTCAGGTACTAAGGGAATTTTTCTTACTCGAAAGCCAGGAACTGTAAAAGCAGGCGGAATTTGTTCTATCGTTAGGGGGTCAGCGTTGTTAAAAATCTCTTGTTTCGTGAATAATACACCCGCAACACTCATGGGGACTTGCGTAAAAAGATTCGCCACTAAAAACGCGATCGCCGCAATGATTAACCCTAAAACTCGGATCTGAGGCAAACTAGCAACAGGTAACGCTGCCACAGGTGCAAAGAGATAAATCCCCCACAGGGCAGCAAACATTAACAAAGCCGTCAATAAAGCAAGAATACGCTGTTTTGTGGTTTTAAATAGGCTTAAAATCTTTCGTTGTTCGGTCGTTAAAACCTCTGGACGTAGGGAAATAATCAGTAAACTAAAAATCTCAAAAGGTCGGCTCAATTGCATGACCAGGATAGGAAGAATGCCAGCGATCGCTAAAATCACCAACTCTAACCAATAGGGCGTTATGGGATCACCAATAGCCAAAGCAAGCCACGTTACCAAGAGGGCTAAAGGAGCCACCGCAATTCCTGCTAAATGAATCCAGAGAAACGGTTCCGAACGAAACGAAGGCATAATACGCGAGTTCTCCTAACAACAACGATACAGGCGAATAAAGTAGCGTAATAACGTTACCAGCCTTCTTCTAGAATACAGTTTTGTTCCTGCAATTGCGTTTGAATTTGTAAATGCCAAGTATTTAATATGTCCAAAAAGCTCGGTTTTGCTAAATCACTCCGCCAGAGAATTAAAGCATCTTCTCCCGTTTTTTGATAATATTTTTTGCGTTTTCCTGCGACCTTAAAGCCAAATTTTTTGTATAACGTAATGGCTTTTGTATTAGATACTTTGACTTCTAAGGTTGCTCGTTCTAGCTGTTGTTTAACGGCTGCTTTTAAAAGGGTATAAAGTAATAAATTGCCGAATCCTCTACCTCGGTATTCAGGATGCACCATTAATAAAGTAATGTGAGCTTCTTCTAAAATACTCCAAAAACAACCAAATCCGATTGGATTCGGATTTTTGGGTTGATCAGGATTGAGCATTAACTGAAATATACCCGTTTTAGGATTATCTAATTCCCGTTGATAGCCTTCTATTGTCCAGATCCCACCTAAACAAAGCTGATCCAATTCAACAATCGCAGGTAATTCTTCAGGCAGCGGACGGGTTAATTTTAATAGTGTTTCTGACATAAAGTGGCTTTGATAAATAAGGTTTTACAGCTAAGATTATGTTTGAAAAGCCCCCCTAGCCCCCCAACGTTGGGGGGAAACCTTTACAAGTCCCCCAGTATTGGGGGATTTAAGGGGCAAAATAAAACCTTGTAAACAAGTTCTAAAGATATAATAGTATTATGGCTCTACATGAATTTTTTAGCAGGGATTTAACAGTGTTAAATCCTTTTAAAATTTTATTGAATCACTCTACTTAATGCAAATTTTTTAAGGTTTATTTTAAACAATATTTGTCTATTTAGTAACAATATTATTAACTCTTTCCTGAATAGCTAGTTTAATCAAAGAGCGTAATAAAAACAAGCTAAATAAGCCTGCTAATCCAAAACCAATCATGGCGAATTTATAGTAAATTGTGGTTAATAAAATGGAAGCAGAGAGCAACATAAACCCTGTGAGGCAAGCATAAATTAAACTTTTAATGCCTAAATGAATATTTTTTAAAAGGCGATCGCTTTCGAGGGAACGAATCCGAAGTTGCAATTCTCCCCGTTCAATTTTATCTTCTAATTCCTGAAATAACTTTTCGGTTCGGTTCGGTCTGGTTAAGCTTTGAACAATAATTGTTTGGGCTTGTTTGGCTAGCGATCGCCAAGAGCTTCCTTGAGTTTTATCCACCGCGACACTTTCAATAAAAGGTTGACTAGCAGCAATCAAATTATACTGAGGATCGAGAGCGCGAGCAATCCCGTCTAAGGTCATGATTGATTTTAAAATAAAGGTCATTTGGGGCGGTAAACGGAAAGGCTGCTGTTGAAACATGACATAAACTTCATCGCTAATCTGTTCAAAAGCTCTTACGTCAACAGGTTTTTCCCGAAAATTATCTAATAAAAAAATGACAATGCGTTTAACCGATCGCATATCGCCTTGGGGTTCAACTAAGCCCATATAGGCTAAGGTTTCTAGGATTTTATCGGCATCTTTACGAAGTATGGCAAAAAAGGTTTGAATCATCTGATCTTTGGCAATAGTTTTAACTTCTGCCATCGTGCCAAAATCATAGAAAATTAGTTCACCTTGGGGATTGACGGCCATATTGCCAGGGTGGGGATCGGATTGAAAAAAGCCGTCTAATAATAACTGTTTAAGATAGGAACAAATACCCGTTTCAATGACCTTATCTAAATTAATCCCCTTGGCGGCTAAACTGGCGCGGTCATCGACTTTAATCCCAGGTAAATATTCTAAAGTTAATATTTTTCGAGTGGTGTAATTCCAATAAATAGCGGGAATTTTGACGCGGGGATAATTGGCAAAATTTTCACGGAATCGGTCTGCATTTTTGCCTTCGTGAATATAATCAATTTCCCGAAATAATAGCTCAAAAAACTCTTGATAAATAGCTTCAATTTCGTATTTATTAGTAACTTTTTTAAACCCAGGCAACCAGCGTTTTCCTAACCGCATTAATCGATGCAATACTTCAAAATCTAAATTAAGTAACTTCTCTAATTCAGGACGTTGCACTTTGACGACAACTTTTTCGCCTGTGGGTAAGGTGGCGCGATGAACTTGTCCTAAGCTGGCTGAGGCGAGGGGAATCGGTTCAAAAGATTGAAAGAGTTGAGCAATGGGTTGATTTAATTCAGTTTCAATGACAGCGATCGCGTCTTGGGAAGAAAAGGCAGGAACCCGATCTTGGAGTTGGCTTAAGGCTTGGATATATTCAGGGGGAATGAGATCGGCACGGGTCGAAAGGGACTGACCAATCTTAATAAAGGTGGGGCCGAGAATTAAAAGCTGATGAACTAACCAATTTGCCCGTCGTTGACGCTGAGCAGAGGTACAATGACCTGTTAATTTATCCCAAATCAGAAAAAACAAAAAGGTAACAGCTACCTTGAAAATTTCAAGCTGTCGTTGAAAGGGGGAGTAATGAGCGCGTTGCCAAGTTAATAGTGGGGGTGGACTTTGCTCAATCAGCATGGGTCAGGGACGGTTGATTAGCCATTGCCCCCTGGGGGAAGGTAAGGGTAAAGGTCATTAAACAAGCATTTGGAACCTCGATGGGTTCACAAGTTACCTGTATCCTACCATTAAGCTGTTCTACCAATTCCTTCGTGATGGTCAACCCCAGACCAATACCCGCGATCGCCGAATCAATGACCCACTGTTCCCGATAAAAGGGATCAAAGAAATAGCGTGAATCTTTAGGATCAATCGCGGACGTAACATTGCTAACTTCTAAAACCAGTTCTTCTGTGGCATCGGTGAACTGTTGCGTAACGGATAAGCCAACCGTTGTATTTTTCACCGAAAACTTCTGAGCATTGTTGAGCAATTCATCACAAATCCGTTGTAAATAAGCCACGTCAGACTTAATCAGGATCGGCTTTTTAGGTAAATTTGCTTTAATCGTGAGTTTTTCTGGGTTATCTACCCACTTGCAGCGATAATCTTTCACCAATTGCGTCATAAATTGGGTGAAATTAACCTCTTTGGGCTGGAGATTAATTTGATTGAACTTTAACGTTTTTAATTGCAGGATTTTTTCATTAATATCGTTGAGTTTATGCCATTCTTTCTCGATTACATCCAACCGTTTTTCTAAGCTCTCCGGCGATGGCGGGGCTTTACGGAGCATTTCAATGCCCATACGAATAATTGCTAACGGATTACGGGTCTGGTCACTCATAATGGTGACAATATTATGGATCAGTTGATCATTCCATTGCCGTTGCTGCTCTAGCTTTTGCCGCGTTGCATCGTACCAAGCTCTTAGAATTGGGCTTTCATCCGTTGTCATTCGTGTCACTCCCGCCGCTTTAGTCACTTCTTTGCCGGTCGTTTGCGCCCGTTGGCTCGTTTGCAGCAGATGGTTCGCGATCGCTAAAGTGTCAACGATTTCCTTTAGCTGAATTTCATCCTCTGATAAGTAATTTCTCGGTTGAGAAGAACCAATAATGACCATACCATTCACCTGCCCTTGAAATACAGTACGCAACCCTAAACCGGAACGCAGTGCGGTCTCCTTCGTCAATTGAATTTTGCTGGACGAGGTTTTAAGGCTATTTCGATTCAACAAAACGGGATGATGGCTGGACTGAATCGCTTTAAACCAAGAATTTTCCAAAACGTGAGCCGTCGTTCCTAATAACACCGTTTTGGTAGGTGTCCAAACCAATCCCTGAGTAAACGGTTCCTCTGGGTTGCCGACAAGTAAAACACAAATTTCCGTCTCTAAAGCCGTACCAATCACCCCTGCGATTTCAGGAAGCAAACGCTGAGACTCCGTACAATGACCAATCAAATGAATCAGACGTTGGCCTAATAACATCGGTAAGGAGGGCAGAGGATAGAGGAAACGGGCTGAAGCAGAAACCATAGAGAAATCCAGAAAATAAGCACGGAGACTGATGTAATATTTAGATTCTGCAATTAGAGGAAGCAGAAAATCTAAAAAAGTCCGTAATTGTTACTACATTCTCTTTAAATAATGAACTTTTTCTCTCTCGGCCCTCAACGGAAAAATTACTGAAATTCGCAAATTTTACAAAACTTCACTATCTACGCAATTCAAGCAATTCCCACACACCGATCCCTTAAAGTCCCAAGTCAACGGCAATACGATGGCCACAGGCAAACCCTGAAAAAGCAACCGCATTTAACCCCTGCCCTGGAAAGGTGCTATCCCCCACACAGTACAACCCTGAAATAGCCGTGCGATTAAAGGGCATTCCCAATAAGCCTGCTAACTTTCGCTGAGGAATTGGCCCATAGGTGCCGTCTTGACGATTGAGAAAGCGGCGATGGGTGCGGGGCGTTCCTACTTCCATATAGTCTAATCCTGCATCTAATCTGGGGAAAATGGCTTCCAATCGCTCAATTAACCGTCCTGCGGCTGCTTCCTTTTTGGCTTCATATTCCTGGGGAGACAGGTTTTGCCATTCTTCCACCCAACTGGGGGTAAAGGTGTGGATAATGTGATGACCTTCGGGAGCTAGGCTGGGATCAAGTAAGGTTGGAATAGATACAAAAACCGTTCCCTGTTCCTTTTCCATGTCGTTCCAATCTTCTAACAAGATATGATGACATTCCGTTCCTGGGGCTAAAACGTCGGCTTTGACCCCTAAATGTAAACTGAGAAAACTGGGGGATTTTTGATAGCGTTGCTTCCAGCGTTTTTCAGAATTGGGTAATGCGTCAGGGGGCAATAATTTTTCAAACGTATCCCAACGGGTTGCATTCGAGACAATCCGTTTAGCATACAGTTTTTCCCCATTGGCTAATTCCACCCCAACAGCCCGACCGTTTTCCAGCAAAATCTGTTTGACAGTGGCTTTGTAGCGAATTTCACTGCCTGCTTTTTCTAAGCCATTTGCTAATTTTTGAGCAATTTGTCCCACGCCCCCTTTCGGATAATTAATCCCCCCATAGTGGCGATCGCTGAAGACCATCCCCGCATTAATCATCGGTGTGCGATCCGCAGGCACCACCGACCAGCAATAACACTCCATATCAATAAATTTCAGGAGTTCGGGGTCTTGAATATAACGCCGAGCAATATCGCCTACGTTCTGCGGTAAATACTTAACCAACCCCAAACAGGCGAAAGGATGCTGGAAAAAGATGCGAGTTAAATAACGGGGTTCTTCCAGAGATAACAACTCCATCGCATTGAGGCAATTAAACACCTGCCAGCATTCATCATAAAAGCGACGAATCCCCACTTTTTCTTGGGGGAAGCGTTCCGTGAGTTCTTGCAAAAATTTCTCATAATCACGATGCACCTTTAGGTCAAGCTGATTCGGTAAATGGTAATGAATCTGTACAGGGTCAGGAATGGTTTCCAGTTTCATCCCCACTGCGGCTAGGGCACGGGTCAGTAAATTGGTAGTGCCTTTTTCCCCAAAACCGAAGATCATGGAAGCCCCAACATCAAAGCAATAGCCTTCTCGCTCAAAATAACCCGAACTGCCGCCTGGGATAAGATAGCTTTCTAAAACTAAAACTTTTGCCCCCTTTGCTGCTAGTTGGGTCGCCGTTACTAACCCACCAATGCCTGAGCCGATCACAATTACGTCGTAGTTTGGGGCCGTCATCATTACCAAATCGTTGCTTCAATAAAGGTTTGCTAACCCTCTAGTTTAGGACAAAAAAAGAGGGATGACTCGTGAATTTCATCGAGCTACCCCACCTACAGAATCCTTGAGAGAAGAACACTTTCAGTCACTATAAAGTTAATTGAGAAATAATGTCAATAGTTTTTGAGAATATTTTTCAATTAATTCTAGTCCTACTGCCCCAGTCAAAAAACGTGTAAGGTAATAAAGAAGGGGTCAATTAGGCGCACAGCCATGAACGCAAGTAGCGACATTATCATCATTGGAGGCGGCATCATCGGGTTAGCGATCGCCGTTGAATTGCGGCAACAAGGGGCCGAGGTAACGGTTTTAAGCCGAGATTTTTCTGAAGCTGCCAGTCATGCCGCAGCAGGAATGTTAGCCCCCCAAGCTGAGCAGATTCCCCCTAGCCCCATGCGCGA
>CAYZWO010000167.1:0-7257 GCA_964482215.1 uncultured bacterium | reverse complement strand
AGCATTTAAGATTTTCTTTACACTGCTGTATTTTGGACTTAACGGGAAAAGTTAGCTTGAAGAAGAACAGAAGCGAAGTAATCGTGAGCTAGCAAAAGTAAGAGTCAAAGTAGAACATGGAATTCGCAGATTGAAATGTTTTCGTATTTTTTCGGGACGTTATCGCAATCGCAGACGAAGATTTGGGCTACGCTTACATCTTTTAGCTGGCATCATTAATTTTGAGCGGCAACTTGTTTCTTGATTCATACAAGATGTCTAATGTTGCCTGCTTGTACTCGTAAAATCTGAGAGGATTTAAGCCACTGGCTGTCAAAGGAATTTAGATGGGTCGTCGTAATTAAGGTTTGAAAACGATCCTGAATAGTTTCTAATAACTGATTTTGTCGATGTAGGTCTAATTCCGCTAACACATCATCCAATAACAACAAAGGTGGCTCACCAATAATCTCTTCGAGTAGGCTTAATTCTGCTAACTTTAGGGCTAAAACTAAGGTGCGTTGCTGACCTTGGGAACCGTAGGATTTAGCAGGAGTGTAATTAATCATTAAGGCGAGATCATCGCGATGGGGGCCAACGACCGATGTGCCCAATTGCTGTTCCGCCATCCGACGTTGCTCGATTTTTTTTAAAAAAGCCTGTTGAACTTCCTGCGGTGAATCAATCTGCCAAGTGACATTGGGTAAATATTGAATTTCTAGATTTTCTGTTTGACCGCTAATTTTTTCATGCCAGCTTTGGGCAATGGGCGTTAAACGCTGAATAACCCTAGCGCGACGACGGGTAATGCGAGAGCCGACTTCCGCTAATTGCTGATCCCAGAGGTGAAGTTGCTCTAATGGTTGCGTTGAATCCGCGATCGCCGAATTTTCTTCTTGCTGTTTACGAATATTTTTTAAAAGTGCATTGCGTTGCTTCAAAATATGTTGATATTGGGCCAAAATATGGGCATAAATTGGCTCTAATTGAATTAATAACGTATCTAGCCAATGCCGACGAATATCGGGTGAACCGCGTACTAATTCCAAATCTAAACAGGAAAATTGCACTGCATTAATCATGCCTAAAAAATCGACATGACGACGTACTGTTTCATGATTGACGCTCAGCGTTCTTCGTCCAATTCCCCGTAATAAAATCGCTAATCCACTGTTGCTGTGGTGACGCTCTAGGGTTGCTGAAATTTGGGCTGCGGCTTCTCCGTTTAAAATCAGGTCGCGATCGCGGACAGTGCGATGACTTTTTAAAGTGGCTAACAGTTCAACGGCTTCGAGGATATTGGATTTCCCTTGGGCATTATCCCCCACTAAAATCGTTTTTTGGGCATCAAATTCGACTTTTTGATCTAAATAATTGCGAAAACATTTTAAATGTAATGTTTTTAAATACATGAGCTTCTAAAAATGTTATAAATACAAGCTGATCAATCAATTATTTAGCTAAATCTGTGCAATAAATTGAATCATAAATTAATTTTTATTGAATGTTGCTCTTATTGCTTATTATAACGTTCTTCTCATTGCCAAAGTTTTCTCCGTTCTTGATAAATTAGGCGTTTAATTCTGTGTTTATACCGTATTCAACTAAACCCAGCGATATAAAAATTACGGCTTAGATTTGAGTTGCAAATTGTTGAGCATGGAACTTAGCATAACGGCCATTTTTGGCAATTAATTCCTCGTGGGTTCCTGATTCAATAATTTCTCCCTGTTCCATCACAAAAATTCGATTGGCACGACGCACAGTGGCCAAACGGTGAGCAATGACAAAAACGGTTCGTTCACGGGTAATGCGGTCTAATGCTTCTTGCACCAAGGCTTCCGATTCTGAATCTAAGGCAGACGTTGCTTCATCAAGGATTAAAATGGCCGGATTTCGTAAAATCGCCCGCGCGATCGCGATCCGTTGACGCTGCCCCCCAGATAAGTTAACACCCCGTTCTCCCACATAGGTATAGTAACCTTGGGATAATTCCGTAATAAATTGATGGGCATTGGCAATCTTAGCTGCTTCTTCAATGGCGGGTAAATCTAAATCCGTTTTTCCAAAGGCAATATTTTGAGCAATTGTACCTGAAAATAAAATATTTTCTTGGGGAACAATGGCAAGTTGTTCGCGTAAACTTTTTAAGGTAACGTCTTCTAAATTAAACCCATCAATTAAGATTTTTCCTTCCGTCGTATTATAAAGCCGCATTAATAAATTAACCAAGGTACTTTTTCCCGCGCCAGAAGTACCGACTAAGGCGATCATTTCTCCAGATTTTGCAGCGAAATTAATATTTTTTAAAACGGGCTTTTTCGGTAAATATTCAAATAAAACCTGATCATATTTCACTTCTCCTGTAATTTTAGGCAAGGTAATCGCATCAGATTTATCCTGAACAACGGGTTGAACCGCTAAAATTTCAAAAATACGATCAACGGACGCTTCCCCTTGTTTAAACAAATTATAATCACTTGTAATATGGGAAATCGGGTCAATTAACATAGCAACTGCCGTAATATAGCTAATAAAACTAATTCCCGTTAAGTTTCCTAAAGAAATCTGCCAAGCCGCCAACCAAAAGAGAAAGACAACGGCCATTGCTTCTAAAAAGCCAACTACCACGAATTGCAAGGCTTTAACTTGTTCTGCTAAAAACTGCGATCGCCGATGTTGCTGAGCCTCTTCCATAAAGCGTTCCAGTTGATAGTCTTCTGCGGCAAAGGCTTTCACTAAACGAATCGCGCTTAATCCTTCCGTTAACAAGGAAGATAAATTAGAAATACGGTTTTGGCTACGACGACTAAATTTTAATAATTGTTCCCCGAAAAAGCCAATTAAAACTCCCATTAATGGCGCAACAATTAAGACGGCTAATGTCAATGACCAGTTAATATAAAACATATAGCCAAAGACAACAATTAACTGTAAAACAGAGGGGACGAAATCATGAAAAAGCTTATTAATGACTTCCCCAATACGGTCAATATCTTCCGTTAAACGATAGGATAAATCGCCTGTTTTTGCAGCTTCAAAGTAACTTAAACTCAGTTTTTGTAAATGGCTATAAACCTGTTTTCTGAGATCTAAGGCAATGGTTAAGGCCGCTTTGGCCATTAAGGAATCTTGTCCATACTGTGCTGCCCCTCTCACTAGGAAAATGGCTGCTGCAACTCCTGCTAAGACCGCGATCGCTTGTACATCCCCTGCTCCGATATATTTAGCCATCCGTCCAACTAACCAAGCTAAAATCGGCCAAAAAACGGTAAAAACTAAGGTACACAAAAAAGCTAACAGAATTGTCCGCACATGGGGACGAATATAGGGAATCAGCAGCCAATAATGAGATTTCTTTTGCAAAATAATCAATTCGCTTTAATTCAGGAGATTACCTAGTATAGTTTTTTTAGGGTCTTTTTTCCAAGGCGTTATGGGTAACGACTAGTTAGATAGTATCAAAACAAAGTTTAAAAATTTTTAAACTTCTTATTAAACACTAAAAATTATTTTTTTATTAAAGATGCTTAAAAATTAATCTTTTAATGTTATTAAGATCACAATAATTGTTTTATATTTTTTAAATAAAATAAGAGCCGTTTTTTATTTTAAAGGTGTATGACCTTGAACAGGATTATTCATAATCACTTTAATACTTTCTAGAACAACAAAATAAATCCTTTCTTTCATTGCTCGTGCTTTTTGAAGCTGTTCTCTTTTTTCTTCTTCTGTTGCGACATAAAGCGTTGGTAAACGATTTAAGGCATAGGCAGAAATTTCTGCAATATTCAGTTTTTTAGCGACATCAGGTGCAAGATTTTTTAATTCTTTAACAATAGCGTTACTGACTAAACTTTCCATTACATTAATATAAGTAGAAACAGGAAATTCTTGTTGCTCATCGTCTCTGCTAGAGACTTTTTTAGCCTGTTCTCTTCTAAGAATTCTTTTGGCATTTTCTTTTTCATAAAGGAGTTGAATCGGAGAATCTTTCACTGCATCTCGACTTGCTTGATAAACAGGAGCCATTTTTTCTAAAATAATTTTGGCGATAGTAGCATAAACTTGAGGATGGTTTAAGCTTTTAACCAATTCATACATGGCTAAAGATAATCGATTAAGTGTTGGTTGAATTTTAATTAATTTTTCTAAAAGCTTTTCTAGAGAATATTTGTTAATAATCGTTAAATCATTTTCCCACTTATTTTTACAAAGACAATAAATAAATTTCTTGATTCTTTGGGCTTCAGGATGAATCTCTAAGTTTGCAGCAACTTTAGGTAATAATTCGGTTAGTAAACTCATAGGTTTTGCCTATTTAACCATGTGTAATTTTCAAATTTTGTTAAAAAGCAAATAAAAATTTCTATCAATTTTCCCAAAAATCATTTTCTTTGTGCTATTCATTGCTAGAAATCACCTGTCCTTCTTTCTGGAAAGCTTTACTACTATTATTCATTAAACTAGGGAGCATATTCTCTCCTTTCTGTTTCCTAATTTATTAGAATAACTATGTTTATTAAATTTTTGTAAATAATTTGTAAAATCTTTACAAAAGCTTTTCGTTTTCTACTTTTTTATCCCTTGCCTAGTAGTAACTTTTGTTTTTTTAGTCAATAGGCTTTAATTGCATGAATTCTTTCAATATTGACAATATTGACGAGAATAGAAAAATCCTGTGTATTAGGGATTTTGTACCATCCGGAACCGTTCTGGCACTTCTTTGTCGTCAATTTGGATTTTAATGATATTAGAGAAATTTCTCTTGTCAAAGCATAATCAAAGCGATACATAAGTATAAATTAGTGACTCCCCTTAGCAATATCCGCATTATTTTAGTTGAACCGGCTGGCGCATTGAATGTCGGCTCCGTTGCCCGTGTGATGAAAAACATGGGGTTGCATCGTTTAGTGTTAGTGAATCCCCAATGTGATCGCCAGAGTGAAGAAGCTCGACGCATGGCTGTTCATGGGATTGACGTTTTAGAACAGGCTAAGGAAGTAGCAACCTTACCCGAAGCCTTAGAAGGTTGTTATCGCGCGATCGCTACGACCCACCGACCCCGCAATTTAGAAAGTCCACTAGAAACGCCACGACAAGCTTTACCCTGGCTGATTGTTCCCGACTCTCCGACTGCTTTAATTTTCGGACGAGAAGATCGAGGGCTAAGTAATGAGGAATTAAATTATGCTCATCGTTTTGTGGGAATTCCTGCCAATCCTGAATATTCCTCGTTAAATCTTGCCCAATCTGTTGCCGTCTGTGCCTACGAACTCTATCAGCATGAACAAACAAACGCGATCGCTGACGTTAATCCTGCCTCAAAGGCCGCATCTCTAGAAAATCTCGAAGGATATTATCAACACTTGCAAACTACTTTATTAAATATTGGTTATCTCTATCCCCATACCGCCAATGCGCGAATGGAAAAATTCCGCCGCCTTTACCAACGTGCCCAACTGAGTGAAGAAGAAGTTGCGCTTTTGCGGGGTATTTTGAGACAAATTGAATGGATAACGCAACAAAAATCCCCTTCTGATAGTCACAACAAACAATCATCTGGTTAAATGAGGAGGCCTTCTGGTAACGTAGCAATGTGAAGACTGCTTACTCACTTGTGCCTTCCCTTTCACACACTAAAAATTGAAGAAAATGTCTAGAAAGAATTCTCGTCGTTCTAATCGTTCTCCTGTCGCGTTAGTTCCCCAAAAGGATATTCCTAAAAATAATATAACGACCCTCAATATTCCTGCTCAAGCAGTGGGAAACGCTAAAACACCTCGACAACGAAAACCTAGCCGTCCGCCGAGTTTGGCAATGACAAGTCTGATCTATGTTTCACGGATAGGCATTTTAGGGGCAGGATTAGCGGTTTTAGCAGGAACGGCATTAACGACTTTAACTCCAACTCGTTTTCTTTCACCCCAGGCATTAACTCTGAACGGACAGGAGCAAGCATCCCCAGCAAAAGTAGCCAGTGTTCCGCTTAAACCAAACGCGATCGCGAAACTGGTTTCTAATCTAACAACGGATACCGTTCAACCATCAACAGCAGCCGTGACAGCGACGGAAGAAATACTGCCTTTAAAACAAAAATTAACCGCATTAGATAAAAAAGAAGACAAAATTCACCCTCAATTATATTTTATTGATTTAGATAACGGAAAATACGTGAATGTAGGGGGCGATACCCCTATTGCGGCAGCCAGTACCATTAAAATTCCTATTGCCGTTGCTTTCCTTCAAGATATCGATGCAGGCAAAATCAAACTTAACGAAAAACTGCCCATTACTAAAGATGTCCTCGCTAGTGGAGCAGGGGATATTCAATACAACCAATCCCAGAAAGAATTGAGTGCATTAACGACCTTAACCAAGATGATGGTCATTAGTGATAACACTGCAACGAATATGATTATCAAACGGCTAGGGGGTAAAGCCGTTTTGAATGAACGGTTTCAGCAATGGAGCTTAACCCAGACTCGAATTCAAAATCTTTTACCCGATCTAGAAGGGACAAATACAACCACTCCCCACGAACTCGCAACGGTTTTGTTAAAACTCAATCAAGGTGAATTAGTGTCTCTCAAATCCCGCGATCGCCTATTAGGGATCATGCAGCAAACCAAAACCCGTACCCTATTACCGTCAGGCTTAGAACCCGATGCCATCATCTCTCATAAAACAGGGGACATTGGCAAAGTCTTAGGAGATGCAGGAATCATTGATATGCCCAGTGGCAAACGTTACATCGAAGTGATCATGGCTAAACGTCCCTACAACGATGTTAATGCCAGAATGTTAATTCAATCCATGTCTCGCACCACTTATCAACACCTTAAAGCAACCGAGACGATCCCTATCAAAACAGCTAAAAATACGCCTTCTGGAAATACTGTTAAACCGGCCGAAGCTCCCAAAGAGAATTCCCAAACCACTCCTATTCTCAAGGAGAAAAAGCCAGAATAATTAACGCGATCACGTCTTTGCGTTGTAACCCCACTTGCGTCAACTCGTTAACCCCCAAAACGAAACGATATGATAAATAATCGTTAGATGTTTTCAGCGAGTCGTAACGGTAAAAACATGATGAAAAAACTATTAAAACGCTTGGGTTGGTTAGGGTTAATAACAGGTACGTTAATCATTTCGCTAGCCATTCATAATCCTGCCGATGCCAAAAATGTTCCCCCAGTTACGGCTCAATCGCCCCTTCATTATGACCAGTTACAGTTACCCCCCTTACCTGATATAAAAATTCCCAACTATGAACGG
>CAYZWO010000166.1:0-7274 GCA_964482215.1 uncultured bacterium | reverse complement strand
TCTTTGACTTCTATTGAGGTTACACCGACCATTTGGGTTTTTCCTTCTTTTTCCGTAACTCATTATTATTCTACCTTTATTTGCATTTTTTTCTTTTTAATTTGGTATAAACTGTATGAAATTCTTCAGATTCTTAAAAATATTTCTAGGATAGTCGGCGATCGCAGTAAAAATTTAGACAGAGCTTAGAAATTTCTATCAATTCCGTCGATACGAAAGAAATTATTGGCTCAACTTACTGCAATGAGCTTCTATTGCCAATCATTAAATTTTCTGAATTATCTTCCTCTCTCTTTTGCTAAAACAAAAACATTACCCTCATTTCCTCGACCAATCCGTAAATCTTCGTCTAAATAGGTAATTTCTAACCAACCGGAAGAGTCCCGACCCGATAAGCTGAAATCGATCGCGAAAAAGCGTTTACCCGTTTCAATTTCCTGAATAAATTGATTGACTGATTGATAACCAATAGTCCGTTGTAAACCCACAATAGAACGTTCAAATTTTACATCAACCCGACGATCCGATACAGGCTCAAAGCTGGCACAAACGGAGACTAAGCCTTCTAAAAATGGAATTCCTGCCACTTCAGCAATATTATAAAGTTTACGTTCAGCAATACGGATACATTGGTAAATCTGCCCTAATTGCAAAAACGGAACCCGATCCAACCCTAAAATACTGCGGCTAGTAGTGTAAAGTAATCGCCAATTTCCGTCTAATAGGGCTGTACTCTTTTCCAATGGGTGAGTATTAGGATTATGGTCTTCCAATTGTTCAACGGCAGTCAGAATGTTGACCTTATCGTTTTCCGTTACCAATAGACCCCGATTCTTTCCTGCGATCGCTTCTAGGAGCCTTGTCTTTTGCTGCATTGCCGATCTCCATAAATCTCCTAGATCTATTTTCGGTGATAACGCGGTTGGTTCGTTAACATTCTGCTCAGAATTAAGTTTTTTAAACATTTGATAGAATGATAAACTCGTTGTATCTGTGTTTATCACAGAATAATGGACTGCCAAATTCTCGTTAATTGGTTTAACTGACTGTATGTATAATCCTTCCCTCCGCCAAGAGGCACGCTATGAACCCGCCGCAGTTCTCCCTGTAACCCGCCACTCATCCTTATTGGATTGGTTAAAGGAGACAAATCGCCTCATTCCTCGTGAAAAAGATGATTCTCAACGGGAATTATTAAGTGATGAAATGGAAATCTCCGAACTCATGGATGTGGATGATTCAGGCTACGACGATGACTTCGATGATGATTTAGATCTGAGCGACGAAGAGTAAGCAACAATCAATTTAAAAATAGAAGCAAATTGAGGTAAACCAATAAACTTCATACACGATAAGTAAGACTAATAAACTAAATCCTAGCTT
This sequence comes from uncultured bacterium, assembly GCA_964482215.1. GTDB lineage: Bacteria > Cyanobacteriota > Cyanobacteriia > Cyanobacteriales > Microcystaceae > Snowella. The sequence continues at coordinate 5,891 of CAYZWO010000166.1, read as the reverse complement.
GCCTAGCCAGAAGCTTTACTGAGCTTGAGAGGTAGTAAGGAATAATTTAGGTAAAAAAGCTTACGATATAAAGCTTTAAGAGGGATAAATTTAATATCCCTTTTTTAATGGTCATAATTAATGTTATGTATCAAATGATGGTAGATAACTCAACTCCAATACTGCAATAAAAATAAAAAATTTTATGGCTCGTTCCTATCAAGTTCGGATTCATCATCGTCAAACAGGGGAATTCCATACCGTGTCCGTCCCTGAAGATCAATATATTCTCCATAGTGCGGAAGATCAGGGTTATGAACTCCCTTTTTCTTGTCGTAATGGGGCTTGTACCAGTTGTGCGGTACGAATTGTCTCAGGAAAAATTTATCAACCTGAAGCGATGGGCTTATCGCCGGAATTACAGGAAAGGGGGTACGCACTCTTGTGTGTGAGCTATCCGCGTTCTGACCTCGAAGTCGAAACCCAAGACGAGGATGAAGTCTATGATTTACAATTTGGTCGTTATTTCGGTCGTGGAAGGGTACGTTTTGGCTTACCCTTAGATGAAGATTAGTTTTGCAATTGGACGCATTTAACGGACTGCTGGTTAGTCAAACTGCGTCTGTCCCCGCTTTTTTGATATTGATAAAATTTATCCCCATGACGATTGATCCCAAAAATCTCCAAAATTTGTTAGATATTGCGACAGAGGCCGTCCTAGCCGCCGGTGCGATTGTTGAAGATCTTTATGGCAATTTAGACGCGATCGCCGAAAAAGGACGAGCGGGAGATTTAGTCACAGAAGCCGATAAACAATCCGAACAAGTTATTTTAAATATCCTGACACGTCATTGTCCTGAGCATGGCATTCTCGCGGAAGAATCGGGTTATTTAGGCAATGAGCAAGAGCGCGCCCAAAATCCCTACCTTTGGGCCATCGATCCGTTGGATGGAACTACCAATTATGCCCATAGTTATCCAATCGCCTGTGTCTCAGTAGGATTAATGGTTCATGGGATACCCACCATTGGCGTAATTTATAATCCCTTTCGCAAAGAATTATTTCGAGCCGCAAAAGGATTAGGTGCGACCTTAAATCGCCGTCCTATTCAGGTTTCTTCGATAGATACCTTAGAAAAAAGCCTTTTGGTATCAGGCTTTGCTTATGACCGCCGAGAAACCCTAGACAATAATTATGCAGAGTTTTGTCATTTAACCCATTTAACTCAAGGGGTTCGTCGCAGTGGTTCAGCCGCCTTAGATTTAACGGATGTCGCCTGTGGTCGATTAGATGGTTATTGGGAACGCGGGATTAAGGCTTGGGATATTGTCGCTGGCATTGTCATTGTCGAAGAAGCGGGGGGAAAAGTTACGGCCTATGATGGAAGCAGTCTTAATATTGCATCAGGGCGAATTTTAGCCACAAATGGGTTAATTCATTCGGAGCTTAGCCAGTCTCTAGCTCATTCTGCTGATTGGTTTAAAAGTTTAACCGCGAAAAGTTAAGTAATAAGAATCCTTACCGTTGACGGCAAGCTATTGGCGTTTTTTCAAATTTCAGAAAATAATAGATTAGGCGAGGCGAATCAGAGAGGGTAATAATGGTAGACTTTCCAATCCAGCAAGGATTATTTAGGTACAATGTTACCGATCATCACGCTATCTTAGGCGCACCGGTTGATGTGGGAGCCCAAGAAATTCGTCAGCGTTATTTAAAAATTGCCTATCTCCTCCATCCCGATACGACAAAGTTTAAAACAGAAGCTGAAAAGAAACGAGCTATCAAATTATTTTCTAAACTGGTTAATCCTGCCTATGAAACTTTATTAAAAGACGCAAATAGAACTGAGCAAGTGCTAGTGATTTCCCAAATCGCTCAAGGCTTGCTTCCTGAAAAAGATAAAATTACTCTTGCTAACGAAGATTCTCAAAAGTTATTTTCTGCAACTCAAAATTTAGATTTAATTTATCGCCAATTATTACATCCGTTAGCAAACGATCTCTACAGCGATTTAAATACGGTATTTGCTAAAATTGCTGCCATTAGCGAATTAAATTTAATTTACCTAATTATGAAGTCGGGGCAATCGAGCCCGATTAAACCGCCAACCTTAACACCGACGGTAACGGCTCGTTCTAAAACGGAGACGACAGCTAAAACCACGACCGTTGCCCCCCCTCCAACCGCAGAACCTCCTAAAAAAGAAACAACTGTTAAACTTTCACCGCAAGAACAGTACTATCGACGGGCAAAAGAACAATATGATCGCGAAAACTATAGCGAAGCGATCGCTGAATTACGGGAAGTCTTAAAAATCGATCCCAAAGACAGTCGGGCCCACTGTTTGCTGGGCTTATCGTACCTGAAGAGTAATATGGCCACCATGGCCAAGGTGCATATTAATACCGCCTTTGAACTGACTCCGCAAGACCCGACCATTATTTTGGCAAAACGAGAATTAGATAAAGTCATTGCACCTGAGAAACAAACCGATAGCGGCAAATCCAAAGGGGGATTATTTGGCGGCTTATTTGGGAACAAGAAAAAGTAAAATAGGAAAGCTTATTTCGCGCTGACCTTATATTTTTGACTTCCGTTATGATTCATCAACCGCCTGCTGGAGCTAGGGATCTGTTACCCGTTGAGGTCGCTCAGAAAGCTTGGATTAATGATCGCTTACAGAATATTTTTCAACGTTGGGGTTATCGGCGTATTGTAACCTCTACCTTAGAGTGGCTCGATACCTTAGTAGCAGGAGGCGCGATCGAACCCTCAACGGTGATCCAACTTCAAGATAGTTCGGCAGGCTCATTAGGACTCCGCCCCGAATTAACTGCATCGATCGCACGGGCGGCGGTGACTCGCATGACGGAAAATATTTATCCTCAACGGCTTTGTTATCGGGCCAATGTGTTTCGTAAACCCCCTGCGGGCTATCACGGTCGGCAGTTGGAATTTTATCAAGCAGGTGTGGAATTGCTCTTTTTTGGTGGAGTGATGGCCGATGCGGAGATGTTACTGTTGATGGCCGATGGGTTAAAAAGTTTAGGGATTCCCCAATGGCAGGTGATTTTAGGGGAAGCAGGATTGACGCGATCGCTGTTATCTCGATTTCCTGAATCGTTACAAGCACAAGTGAGAGAATGCCTCACCCAGCTAGACTACGTTAAACTCGAAAATTTAGATTATCCTTCACCAGAATTAAAAGCTTGGGCTTTACAATTATTTGATTTACGGGGAGACGCAGAGCAAGTTTTAGAACTCCTCTCAGGTTTTGAACTAGATACCGCCAGTCAGGAACGGGTACAGAATTTAAAAGCTTTAGTGAACGTTATTCAACAATGTAACGATGATAAATTTCCCTTAATTTTAGACCTGAGTTGGCTTCAACCCTTCGATTACTACACAGGCATTGCTTTTCAAGCCGTTGGCATCCAAGGAAATCAATCCCATATTCTAGGCCAGGGAGGACGCTACGATCAGTTATTGGGCTTATATCATCCCCAGAAAAAATCCTTACCTGGAGTCGGTTTTTCCCTCAACATCGAAGAATTACACGCTTGTTTACTGCCGACAGACCATTTACCCAAGACAACCCCTTCAATTGATTGTCTCGTCATTGCTTCAACACCTGAACATCAAGCAGAAGCCTTCCGTTATGCCCAATCCTTACGTCAGTCTGATCCTAAATTACGGGTTGAACTAGATCTCGGCGATCGCGCGATCGATGACATTCGGGATTATGCCCGCAATAATCAAATTCGTCAGTTAGCCTGGGTCGGTACAAACGGAGAGGTTAAAATTGAAACAATTTAAATTTCTTACCAAGCAGAGAAATCTGATTGAAATTGTTTTAAAGATAATAATTTAATCTGGGAATTATGCCTAATAGCATCTCTCATTGATTGAGTGTTATAACCCCAATCGGCTAAATATAAACCCATCGAATTTAAATCAGGTTGTTTAACAATTAACTGCAAGGTTTTTAATAAATCTTCAACAAACCAAAGTTGTTCAGGCTGAATTTGATAACGGTTTAAGATCTGACGAAGGATTTCGTATTTAGGTTGTTTAACTTCTTTGCCTAAAATAAATTGGCTATCAATTAATACGCTTTGTTCATGGAGTAATCGTTCAATAAAGCGGCCTTCTTTGGTACTAATAATATAGAGCTTGACATCAGAATTAAGGATTTGTTGTAAACGCTCAATCACACCAGGATAAAAGCGATGTAATCCGAGCCAACTGTCTAAATCTTGATTAATCCAATGATCTCTAATCTGATCCACTTGTTGCATAATCGCCTGTTTATCTAAGCGATCGCTGATCATAGTTTCCTGTAAAACCTCAGCCCAATGGTTTAAAATCCTATTTTCAGAAATCCCTAAGACTAAAGCTCTGAGTAAAACAGGCATTTCCCAACCCGTTTCGATCACAGGTCTAAGTTTATAAAATTGCGCTGCAAATTGTTCTAAATTATCTTGATCGCTATTCTTCCAAATTGCTTGATAAGCTCGCTGAGTGGTTTGGAAATATTCCAACAGTCCATCACAAATAACCCCATCGAAATCTAAGGCTAAAACTTTTGGAGCAACCTGATCCATGATGATAATTCCTTCTGTTTAATTCCCTATAAACTTCTGCCAAGCTTGCCAAAAGGTATAAATCGACAAAATCGCTAACAATAGATTAAAACAAAAACTGACAACCTGTTCTGGTAATTTCGGTAAATAGCGCGTACTTACTTGGGCCCCGATTAAGCCCCCAATACCTAAAATCAAACCGACTCCAAACAAAACATTTCCTTGGAACGCATGGCCGGTCGTCGCCGCGATCGCGGTAATGACGATAACCCCTAAACTGGTTTGAATCGCCACTTTAATTCGTTCTTCTAGTAATAACATTTGTAGGGGAACCATAATTACGCCTCCTCCCACGCCGAACAATCCTGCCAATAAGCCTGCCGCTGCCCCTGTCCCTAAGCGCGCTAAAATTGGGTTAACGTTGACTGTATTTGAATCGGGTTGCTGACGTTCTAAATTTTTTCGTAGTCGGACTAAAAAAATATTGATAATTAACAAGAATCCAAAGGCTGTTAACAACAAATAGGATGGAAATTGACTCGCTAAATATACCCCTAATTGGGCGGTAATTAAAGCAGGAAAGCCCATCGAAAATACCCGATTAAAATCTAAATATCCCATGCGCCAATTTTGAATACTGCCCGAAATTGACGTTAAAACAATGGCTAAACTACTGGTTGCCACTGCTTGCACAGGGGTATATTGTAAAGTAACTAAAATAGGCACTAAAACGGTTCCTCCTCCGATGCCTAATAAGCCTGCTAATAAGCCTGAAATTAATCCTCCTAAGGTTAAAAAGATCCATTGATTTTCTATCATTATTTTTATTTAAATTGAAAAAAAGCACAAAATATACGTATTAATAAAGCCCTTGTCGAATGGCTCAATTAATGTTAACACTTATATAATGATAAAAATTTGAAATAACGCTATTTAAAATTATGGGAGACTTTTTAGATAACGTGGGTCGCTATCCCCGTTACATGATTAGCTTAATTTTAGGAATCTTTTTTGCCTTTTTTACCTGGTTAAGACCGTTTTTTAAAAATCCAGTGACGGCCGTTGCCCTCGTTGGTATCTTAGCGGGTGGATTTCTCTTTCTCTTCTTTACCCTGCGGGCTATGTTAGGATTAACGACAGTATAGGAATGTGATTTCAGTCACAGTCTCAGGGTTGGAGCTTCAGTAGGGGGCAAATTTTATGGCTACTAATCGGCGCGTTTCTCGGATCTCTTCACTGATTAAGCGTGAAGTTAGCCAAATGTTGCTTTACGATATCAAAGACGATCGCGTAGGGGCTGGCATGGTTAGTGTAACCGATGTGGAAGT
>CAYZWO010000165.1:0-7275 GCA_964482215.1 uncultured bacterium | reverse complement strand
AGGGGCTTATACCGTCCTTGATTGCGAAGGAACACCTGATTTAATCATCCTTGCAACAGGATCGGAAGTCAGCTTGGGTATCGATGCAGCCGAAAAATTAGCGGCTGAAGGCAAAAAAGTTCGGGTGGTTTCCATGCCTTCTTGGGAATTGTTTGAAGCTCAAGATTCGGCTTACAAAGAATCCGTTCTGCCTAAAGCCGTTACCAAACGCTTATCCGTTGAAGCAGGTGCAAGCTTCGGTTGGCACAAATACGTCGGAACCGAAGGCGACACCGTAAGCATTGATCGCTTTGGCGCGTCTGCTCCTGGTGGAACCTGTATGAAAGAATTTGGTTTCAGTGTTGATAACGTTTTGGCTAAAGCTAAAGCATTATTAGGCTAATTCACTCATTTAACAACTTCAAGCCCTCTAAACACTAGGGGGCTTTTTTAATGATCAAGGTAAAATAAAATAGAGAATATTTAAGAAAATTAAGATAAATTAAACAAAACAACCTGAGAGTTTAGTTAAAAGAGCTAAAACAATGGCGATTACAATTGAGTCTGATTTAAAAGAATATTTAGTGAAGTTTGAGCAAAAGTTGGATACGCTTCAAAAAGATGTCAGTGATGTCAAGATCGCGATCGCTCGTCTTGAAGGAGAATTAAAAGGTGATATGAAAAGCCTTGAAGGGGAGTTCAAAAGCGAGATGAAAAGCCTTGAGGGAGAGTTAAAAGGCGATATTAAAGCGTTAGACGCAAAAATTGATGGAATTGGCAAACGCTTAGACACCCAAGAATTTATTAATCGCTCGGTTATTGTTGGTGTTGTTTTAGCTCTCGTTGTTGGGGTGGTGAAGTGGCTTTATCCAGGTTTTCCTGGACAGCCCTAGTCGAAAGTTTAAGTTATCAGCAACTTTCCCCTATCCTAAAAATAATTTATAGGCAGGATTATGGGTTTCGTCGGAATAGGGATATCCCAACGTATCTAAAAAAGCTTGCCAATCTTCCATTTCATCGGGTGGAACCTGCATTCCGACCACAATGCGTCCATAATCAGCCCCATGATTGCGGTAATGAAATAAACTAATATTCCAGTCAGGACTCATACATTGCAGAAATTTCATCAACGCGCCTGGTCGTTCAGGAAATTCAAAGCGATAGAGTAATTCATTCTCGGCTAACAGCGATCGCCCCCCGACCATGTGCCGCAAGTGCAGTTTGGTGAGTTCGTCATCGGTCAGATCAATGGTCTCGAAACCATGTTTTTCAAAGGTTTCTGCCATGCGGGTGGCATCATCTCGATTTTGGATTTGTAATCCGACGAAAATATGGGCTTCTTCTCGGTCTGCAATGCGATAACTAAATTCCGTTAAGCTATTTTTTCCCAAACATTCACAAAATTTCTTTAAGCTGCCTTGCTTTTCAGGAATCTTTACAGCAAAAATCGCTTCCCGTCTTTCCCCATATTCCGCCCGTTCTGCCACAAATCGCAGGCGATCAAAGTTCATATTGGCACCACAGGCAACCGCAATTAGGGTTTCTCCTGTAATACCTTCCCGTTCGACATAGGCTTTAGCCCCCGCGATCGCCAACGCCCCAGCAGGTTCTAAAATTGAGCGCGTATCTTCAAATACATCCTTAATGGCAGCGCAGGTATCATCCGTTCCCACCAAAATAATTTTATCCACGTATTGTTGGCAGAGACGGAAGGTTTCATCCCCAACTTCTCGAACCGCAACCCCATCGGCAAACAAACCCACTTGGGGCAATTTAACGCGATGCCCTAGCTTGAGAGATTGAGACATGGCATCGGCATCAAGGGGTTCAACCCCAATAATTTTAATTTCAGGATATAAGCGTTTCACATAGGCAGCAATCCCTGAGATTAAACCGCCGCCGCCAATAGCCACAAAAATGGCATGAATGGGTTTTTGGTACTGGCGCAAAATTTCCATGCCAATTGTACCCTGACCTGCAATGACATCGGGATCATTAAAAGGATGAATGAAAGTTAAGCCTTTTTCCTGCTCCAATTGACGCGCATAGGCATAGGCATCATCGTAGGTTTCCCCATGCAATACTACTACCCCACCCCGTGCTTTGACCGCATCAATTTTCACCTGTGGGGTGGTAACGGGCATGACAATCAGCGATCGCGTCCCTAATTTAGCCGCACCGAGGGCAACACCTTGAGCATGATTTCCTGCTGAAGCGGCAATAACCCCTTTTTGCAATAAATCAGGCGGCAATTGGGCCATTTTGTTATAGGCTCCCCGTAATTTAAAGGAAAAGACGGGTTGCAGGTCTTCTCGCTTAAAATAAATTTGATTGTGCAAACGGGCAGAGAGGTTAGCCGCATAATCTAGGGGTGTTTCCTGGGCAACATCATAAACACGGGCTTTGAGGATGCGTTCAAGGTAATCGAAGGGCATGGGGATTTGAATGAAACAAATAGCCGATCAGCCTTTATTTTACGCTAGTAGAGACCCCACTAGACTGCTTCATATTGAGTGGATAATGTTTTCAATAGATCCCGCTGTGCCAAACAACAGGACTATACCAGATTACAAATTGGCACTTAAATGATCCATTTTTTGTCTAAAATACTATAATAGGTTCAAACAGTGTACATAGTTATAATTGAAGGAAGTCATGCAGATTTGATTTCAAGAGACAACCAAGCGTACTACCTAAAAATAATGCGTAAAACTGTCATCTAAATCTTTAATTTTTTTAAATCTGTCTCGCGATCCGAAAAAGCTGTGTATAATGAAATTGACAGTAGCGTAAAATCCTACCGTCAAACCTAAGGTGTTAAGGTGTGAGGAAAAGCGAAAATGCTTAAAACTTTCTGGAAGTCTTTATTAGTTAGCCCAGCGTTAGTTGGTGCAGTTCTTGCTGTCAATGCTCCTGCTCAAGCTGCCCCTGAAGCTAGCAATACTCAAGCAAACGACAAAATTTTAAATCAATTAGACCAATACAGCAGCGAAGGCCAAGCGAATACCAGTGTAGATCAGGTTACTAGCGTTAGTGAACTTCGTGATGTGCAACCGACTGAGTGGGCTTATGAAGCACTCAAAAGCTTAGTTGAACGTTATGGCTGTATCGTTGGTTATCCTGATCGTACCTTCCGTGGTAATCGCGCTCTCAGTCGTTGGGAATTCGCGGCTGGTTTAAACGCTTGTATGAATGTCATGGAGCGTTTAATTCAAGAGAACGTTGCGGTTCTTCGTGAAGATATTGATAAACTCAAACGCCTCATGCAAGAGTTTGAAGCTGAATTAGCTGCTTTAGGCGCACGAGTAGACAATCTTGAAGCTCGGACTTCTTACTTAGAAGATCATCAATTCTCTACAACTACTAAGTTAACTGGGGAAGTTGTTATCGCTCCTTCGGGAATTTGGGGAACCAAAAATACTCTTAACAACCAAACCAACAATAACCAAATTGTTGCTCAAGACCGAGTTCGTTTACAGTTCAACACGAGCTTCAGTGGTGATGACTTATTAGTTACCCGTCTTGCTGCTAACAACTATCAGCCCTTCCAGACCTTCTATCCCACTCAAAATGTTATTAACCCTAACATCAACAGTGGTCAACAGATTGGCATTGTTGGTGATGCGTATGCAAGCCCCACCTTCACCCAGTCCCACAACACTGGTGGTGGTGGTCCTAACAACAACGTTGCAGTTGACTGGTTAGCTTACTACGTTCCCATTAACCTCAGCGATACTTTACGTTTAAATACTTATATCGCTGGTTGGGGGGGTATTTGGCCTGATTTCGTTCCCACCAATAACCCCTACTTCGACGATTACACCGGCGGTAAAGGTGCAATCAGTGAATTCTCTGAAAGAAACCCCATCTACAATATCGGTGGTGGTGCTGGTATTGGTACTAGCTTAGAACTCGGCTTCTTAAATAGCCTCTTAGGTCCTACCTCCTTAAGCTTAGGTTACTTAGCAGGTACTGCGAACAACCCTAACAATCCTGGGGTTCCTGGAATTAACCCTGTTACTGGTCGCTCCTATGCCTACAATGATCGTGGTAACGGTTTATTTAACGGTAACTATGCTGCTTTAGCCCAGTTAAACGCTAATATCTTCGATGGTGTTAGTCTTGCTTTAACCTACGTTAACGCTTACCACTCCCCTGATAGCCCCATCTTTGGTCAAGGCGGCAAATCAGGTGTTGGTATCGTAGGTACAACTGCTGCTAACCTTTCTCGTTCTGCTTTAAATAACTCCTTAGCTGCTGGCGGTATTGGTGCTCCTCCGATTGCAACCAATACTTACAACTCCCAATCTGGGCCCGAAGCCTATGGTGGTGCTGGTGATGGTACCTTTGGCAACTACATCAACCCCTTTGACTTTGGTAGCAAAACAACCAATAGCTATGGTGTTTCCGGTACTTTCCGTGTTGCTGACTGGTTAAGCTTCAACGCTTATGGTAGCTACACCAACGTTTATGTAACGGGTGCTGGCAACGGTGATATTTGGACGTATGGTGGCGGCTTCGCGCTCCCTGACCTTGGTAAAGAAGGTAACGTTCTGGGTATCTTCGCTGGTGTTCAACCTTACTTAACCGGATACAACAATGCAGGAAATAACCTCTTAATTCCTCGTTCTAATCCTGTTCAGGTTGAATTGTTCTACAAATACCAAGTTACCGACAATATTTCTATCACTCCTGGTGTAATCTGGATTTCCAAGCCTGAACAAGTCACCAATGCTAAAGATGCGGTTATCGGAACCTTACGTGGAACCTTTACCTTCTAATTGATTGCTTAACATCGAATTTTGTTGAAATATCACTAGCCCTGCTTAATGCAGGGTTTTTTCGTTATACCATGTTAAAAGTAAGATTTATAACGTTGACTTTTGTATATCTTCAAATTGATTAAGATTGAATACGGAGATACTCAAATAAAGGTAGAAGCTAGATGAAAATTGCCCATAATATAACAGAACTCATTGGTCGTACTCCTTTAGTACAGCTTAATCGTCTTCCCGCAATGGAAGGCTGTGTAGGCCAAATTCTAGTGAAATTAGAGGGGATGAATCCATCTGCGTCTGTTAAAGACCGAATTGGGATCAATATGGTCAATCAAGCAGAGCGTGAGGGATTAATCAAGCCAGGGGAAACGATTCTGGTGGAACCCACTTCGGGCAATACGGGGATTGCTTTAGCAATGGTCGCAGCTGCCAAGGGTTATCAGCTTATTTTAACGATGCCAGAAACGATGAGCCAGGAACGGCGAGCTATGTTGCGTGCCTACGGGGCGAAACTGGAGCTAACGCCGGGCAGTGAGGGGATGAGTGGCTGTATTCGACGTGCTCAAGAAATTGCAGCGAGTTTACCGGATGCTTATATGTTGCAGCAATTTAATAATCCGGCTAATCCTGAAATTCATCGTTTAACTACTGCCGAAGAGATTTGGGAAGATACCGATGGACAAGTGGATTTTTTAGTCGCTGGAGTCGGCACAGGGGGAACCATTACGGGCGTAGCTGAAGTTATCAAGTCTCGTAAATCAAGTTTTCAGGCGATCGCGGTTGAGCCGAGTAAAAGTCCTGTCTTATCGGGCGGTGAACCAGGGGGACATAAAATTCAAGGGATTGGGGCTGGATTTATTCCAGAGGTTCTCAATGTTAAGATTATCGATGAAGTAATTACCGTATCGGATGAAGATGCTATTTTCTATAGTCGTCGATTAGCTAGAGAAGAAGGGCTACTGTCCGGCATTTCTAGCGGTGCGGCTTTATTTGCGGCTCTTCAGGTGGGAAAACGCCCTGAAAATAAAGGCAAGCTAATTGTCATGATACAGCCTAGTTTTGGAGAACGTTATTTAAGCACCCCGTTGTTTCAGGATTTAGAACTATTAGAAACCGTTCAAAAAAAGTAAGGTTTAAAATAGGGAGATAAATTTTCCCTAATTTTTTATGGATTACTATGAAATATTAGAAGTCTCTCGGACAGCGACACAGCGGGAGATCAAGCAATCCTATCGACGTTTAGCTAAGCAATTTCATCCTGATAGCCAGCATCAAACCGCAAATCACGATAGTATTATTCAGCTTAATGCGGCCTATGAAGTCTTAGGAGATGCTCAACGGCGTAATTACTATGATCAGCAATTAGAAGGCTCGGATCATTACTTAAAGCGAGAACAACGGAATAGTCAAGCCCAGTCTCGCTATCACCAACAACGCCAAGCCGCAAAGGAGGCCGAACAATCTTTACAGAACTGGATGAAAGCGATTTATAAACCCTTAAATCGTTTATTTTTGCAAATTATTAAACCGCTCAATTATCAAATTGATGAGTTAGCGGCCGATCCTTTTGATGATGAATTGATGGAGAATTTTCACAATTATTTAGAGCAATGTCGTCAATCTCTCAGTAAAGCCCGTTTGCTTTTTACTTCTCAGCCAAATCCTGCTGAAGCGGCTAAAATCGCAGTGACACTTTATTACTGCTTAAATCATTTAGATGATGCGTTAGAAGAATTAGAACAATTTACGTCAAGTTATGATGAGCATTATTTAAATACAGGCAAAGAATTGTTCCGTTTAGCTCAACAATTACTTCGAGAAGCACAATTAATAGCTCAACAAATTTAAGAATGATTAAAATATTATAGTTTAATCCTAATTTTTACTGAATTTAGATTATTGTAATTAATCAATACTGTATTTTAGTAATTGCTACAAAATTGAGCCTTATAGCGTTTAGGAGGTAATGATTCGATAGTAATGGTGGAGGCTTAAGCCTTTGCTAATCGGGCATTGTAGTCGTGTATAAAGTACCAAATTGTTCCAATATGATTCTCCACATTTTTGGAAAAAGAGAGACTGTCTCGAACCAATCGAGAAATCCGTTGGCGAAAGGTATTATTTAATTTTTCAACATGATTGGTTTGTCCCGTCTCTTTGCCGACGGCTCGATGACGTTTACTAGGAATAACTTTCTCATAGGAAACCCAAAAGTCGGTATAAACAACGGCACATTGTCGATAAACAGCAGGCAGACTTGCCCAGAGTTTTCGGGCTGATTCACGGCTTCTATCCCCAATATAGCAACCCACATTTTCTCTGGTTTTTCTGTCTATTGCTAACCATACATAAAACTTTTGTCTTTTGGAGAAAACAAATGACCACAGTTCATCACATTCGATAGTCAATTTTCCTCGTGCTTTTTTAGAAACGCTTATCTGACGGGGCACTGAAGCAAATTTATCATTCACATAATTTTGTAACCATGACCAACTAACACCTGTTACTCTTACTATTC
>CAYZWO010000164.1:3184-7320 GCA_964482215.1 uncultured bacterium | reverse complement strand
GTATTGTAGGCCAAGCTGTAGGTTGCTGGTGTAACAGAAAACAGAATATTGGGCTTTTGGGCTTTGACCGTTTTATTCAACTGGGTCATAAAAGCTGTGATTTTATTAGCTCGCCACCGCATCCAAGCCGGATCTCTGGGATTACTAGGGGGAGCTTTTTTCGTTTCCTTGGTATAGAGCGATATGGTGTAGGGATCATAACCAAAGTCATTGGGTAAACACATATGATCATCAAATTGAACTCCATCGAGGTCATATTTGTTGACCATTTCCATAATCAGATCGGTGACAAATTTTTGAACTTGGGGATGGAAGGGATTGAGCCAAACCACTTCCCCTACACCGCCAACCCAGGTTTTACTGCCGTCCTGTCGTTGCGTAACCCATTGGGGGTGACGGGTAACGAGTTCAGAAGTCGTGGGGGCCATAAACCCAAATTCAAACCAGGGAACGACGAGCATTCCTTTCTGATGGGATTTTTCAATTAATTCGGCTAAAACGTCCTGTCCTTGATATCCTCTGGGGCTAAAGGGTTGAAGACCTTCTTGTTGAGCGATCGCGCTTTCGTAGAGCACATATCCCGAATTCCACACCACTGGATACAGGGTATTGAAATTAAGTTGGGCAAGGAAATCAACGGATTCTTCTAGCTTGCGCTGATCCATAAAGCGAACGGTGTCGTTATTGGTAATCCAAACCCCACGAATTTTTTGAAAATTGGATTGGGCTTGAACGCTGGAAAAATTACTGCCAACAATAACGAGAATTAACGCTATGCAGAACAGATGGACGGGAAATTTTCTCAATAATCGAATTATGGCCTTCATTAAATCAAGATTGTATTTTCTGTCTCTTTTAATCACCTAGATTATTAGTTGATTGTAACAAACCGTCAAGACATTGCGCGATCGCCGAATAATCATTCACAAATTACCCGTCATTTATGCAATTTCAGGATAAAGATACCAAGTTTGATTAATGAATACTGATGATTCGCTTTAAAAATAGGTTACTCATCCAAGCGATAACCGAATTCTGACAATTGCTGGCGAGATTGCCGCCATTGGGGTTCAACTTTGACAAATAATTTTAAAAATACGTCTCCTGCAATGAGTTTTTGGATTTGTTCACGGGCCGCTGTGCCAATTTCTTTTAACATCGTGCCCTGTTTGCCAATTAATATTCCTTTTTGGGAGGCTCTTTCAACGGTGATGGCGGCATAAACACGGGTTAGGGTTGGGGTTTCTTCGACTTTTTCAATGGCGATCGCGACGGAATGGGGAATTTCCTGACGGGTTTTTAACAAAATTTGCTCACGGATCAATTCGCCCATAATAAAGCGTTCAGGCTGATCGGTTACGAGATCAGGAGGATAATAATAAGGGCCTTCTCCAAGTCTTTCTAAAATTAATTTTTGTAACTGATCCAGCCCTTTTCCTGTTAAGGCCGAAAATTTCACTACAGGCCAAAGTTTATCTAAGGCAAGCCCGTGATAAGTCCGATCTAAAGCCTCTGCTTCTTGTTCGTTTTCAGGTTGTTGATCAACTTTATTAAAGCCAAAGATAATGGGCGTTTCTGTCTTATCCAATAATTCAGCCACATAGCGATCGCCGCCCCCTGCGGGTAAGGAACTATCGATGATAAACAGCAACACATCAACGGAATTAATAGCACTCCGCGCATTTTTCACTAACACTTTACCCAATTCATGGTGAGGTTTATGAATCCCAGGCGTATCCACAAAAATCATCTGGGCCTGATCGGTAGTGAGAATGCCCTGAAGTCGATTGCGAGTGGTTTGGGACACAGGAGAGGTAATGGCAATTTTTTGACCCACTAATTGATTCATCAGGGTCGATTTACCCACGTTCGTCCGTCCCACAATGCCGATAAAGCCCGATTTGAACCCTGCTGGGGCAATGGGAATAGTCGCGTAATTGTCTAATAGCTCATTCATTGGATTCCACCATGACTTCTAAAACGTATTCTCCCTGATTCACTGCCTCATTAATGCCCACATCCCAAACAAATCCGTTATGTTCAGCAAAAATATCTTTCACGGTGGGTAACTCACCCGTTTTGTTAAAGATCAGGATTTGATACAAGCGATCGCCGACTTTAACGGGATGCTTTAAGGGTAAACGATTTTGAACCATGCCGCCCGTCGGTGCATAGTAAGATTGCATCTGTTGTTTTGGGAAATATCGGGTTGATGCTGGCACACTTTCAATCGGCAACCTTAAAACCCCTTGATAAGTTAAATAACGTTTAATCGCATCTAATCCCCGTTGCACCGAGACAGGATTCATTTCCATTCCCGATCCTAATTCCAAGGTATAGGCTTCTACTTCAAATTGCACCGATCTTCCTAGCTGGGTTAAAACTTTTTCTAGTGCTAACCAAGGTTTCATAAAGGCTTCATCAAAGGCATCCCCATCGTATTGAGTCATCAAAATTCCATAGTCAAACCCAAACGCAGACCCACTTTCTTCTCGGCTGGCAAAACAATAGAGATAATCCAAACAACGATTGCTGGAACTATGAATATCAATGATGTAATTCGCATCTAAACACGGTGATTGCAATTGATAGCGGTATTGCTCCCGAAAAGGAACACTCGCGGCTGAATCAATTTTTTCTTTTTGTTTTTGGAAAGCTTGCTGGATTTGGGCTAAAAAGTTTTGTCGAATTTCAGCTTTAGTTAACTGCAATTGAGACTGGGCAAATTGATTTAAATCTAAGCATTCTTTTTCATAATCCCAAAAAATTCGGTTCCAATTAATGCCGTCATAACTATTAAATCGACCTGTGGAAAAAAAGTGACTCCGTTGATTCGTTGCCAAGGGATTACAGGCAGGCACTAACCAAATTTCGCCCTGTAATTGATCAGCATTTAAATTAGATAAATCTTGAATTAATTGGTGAATAACCGCATTACCGACAATTTCTGCACCATGTAAATTGGATTGAATATAAACTTTCTTTCCCGCCGTTGAACCTTTAAATTGATAAATTTGCAGAGATAAATCATCTCCTGATGACAGTTTTAGGAGATTTTGCGTAATAATTTTTGGGCGCATAACATTTTTAACACTAAATTTGATAGAAAAAATTGCATTTAGTTAATCCTCCTGCCTACGGCTTCCCCCCTTTGGAAGGCTGGTTAGGGGGGATAATATCAAGGCTCTTATCTGCACTTTAATCAAATTAATTTGGTCATATCTTACGTTTAACAAGCTTTATCGACCATTTAACTTGCCGTTTCTAAAAAGTTTTGAGTATAGTTGCGGACTAAATTACAAAAATGGGCAATGGGGGGAATATTAAGGCGATCGCTGGTGGTGACTAAAACCACTTGACGAGTAAAGCCGCGTTTAAACTTGGGAGTCAGAGAACTGGCAGGTAATTCGGGTAAATCGGCAATGGAGCGCACCGCTAAACTGGTATCATGACGGGCTTCGAGTAAGGCGGTTTGGGGTAAGAGAGCAATAATTTCTCCTTGGCGAACCACTCCGCGAAAAGCATCTAAGGTGTTTAATTCCATCACAACTTTTAGGGAAATATCCTGATGGGAAAACCATTCTTGCACCAAACGTTGCATTCCATAGCCATCTTTAAAAACGACCTGAGGATAATTGACCAAGGCTGACCAAGGCACTTTTTGATATTGGGTCAGGGGATGATTGGCCGCCATTAAAATTTCAATTTGTTCTTCGTAAAGTAACTCAACCGCCATATCGGGACTAGAGGTTAAAAAGCGATTATTCATCACCACTGCCACATCTACCAGACCATCCCGTAACACTTTAAGCGCGCGATCGCTGCCCAGAGCCGTGACCCGCAATTGAACTTGGGGGAAGTCTTGACAAAATCGTTGCAAAACAGGAGGTAAATAATGGGAACAAACGGAATGAATGGCGGCAACACAGAGTTCAGGTTGCTTTCCTGCTTGCAAATCGGCAATTTCTTGGCTGGCTAAATTCCACTCCTGACAAATCTTGCGGGCGCGGGGTAATAATTTTTCTCCTGCAACGGTTAGCTTTGCCTGCGCTGTTCGATGAAACAAGGGAAATCCCAGATCACTTTCCAACGATTGAATTTGGCGCCAAAGGCCTGCAACTGGAGCCTGCCCTGAC
>CAYZWO010000164.1:0-3141 GCA_964482215.1 uncultured bacterium | reverse complement strand
TGGGTAATGCCACACTTGCGGGCCGCTTGCCCAAAATTTCCGCTTTCTGCGACTGCTAAAAAAGCCTGTAATTGCTCAATCCGCATGGATAATGGTGATTCGATTACATTATTTCATCAAGTTTTGACGATAGCGGATTTCTGAAAACGTTTTAGTAGAGATTGATACAGGATCTCTGAAAACGTTTCACAAAGCAATAATTTCTCTGCTTGTGGTTGGGTTGATGATTCGGTTTGATGAGATGGGATTACTTATCAATCTAATTTTATTTTTAATCCAATCAGTACATTTTTATCAACAAGAATTTTTTGTTCAAAGACTAGAAAAGAGAAAAACTTTTTAACTGAAGCATTTACCTGACTTTCGGTTCGATCAGCCATATTATTGCAATACCACACTCGGAAACGACTGCAAACCATGCTTCGACGAATATCTTGAAAACTACTTACATTACAATCGAAGCATAAAAAATCAATGAGATTACCAATTACAAGCGAATGCTGGTAAATAGTTCGAGGTTTAAGCTTTGCTTTGAGAAATATTTCAAACTGAGTTAATTGATTTTTAAGTTCTTCTCGAAAACTTTCAATATCTTTTTCCTCACTCATAATAAGCTGACCTAAAAACTTTAAATTCCTACAAAATAAATTTTAACCAAATAACCCTCAAACCAAGTCAGCTAAAATTCCTGTTACTTCTGTTTGGTGCTGTTGTCGGTTGTCATCGTAGATCATGAGAGTATTCAAATTACGGTGACGACTTAACTTTTGAACTTTTCGAGCATTTCCATTAGTAGCATCGAGGGCCGCAGTAATCGTACTGTGAAGGATTCCTAATGACTCACTCAATTCCCGCAGCATTTCCCACGATGGTATAAATGGCATTTCCACTCAACCGATGGCCCAAGGTAGCCCGATCTAAGGTACAGAACAATGGTTTATTAGGAGAGTGATCGCGTCAGGTTCGTGTTATGTTAACTTTTATAAAGTTTTGTGTATTAGGGCAGCAGCAATGAACGTCGAGATTCCTGAATCCATTAAAGTTTGGTCGCAATTTGGACATCCCATTATCATGTGGGGTTTATTTGGCTTATCACTTTACGCCATGTATTTAGGTTTCAAGGCCCGTAAGATTCGTACCGCAGATAAGGATGAACGGAAAGAACTGATTAAACAAGATGTTCGCACCAAGCACTATATTTTAGGGTCTCTGCTGCTTGCGTTAATGGTTGTCGGCAATATCGGCGGTATGGCTGTCACCTATATTAATAATGGAAAATTGTTTGTCGGCCCCCATTTATTAGTTGGTCTGGCGATGACAAGTTTAATCGCGATCGCGGCTTCTCTGTCTCCTCTCATGCAAAAAGGTAATGAAATCGCACGTTATGCCCATATTTCTTTAAATATCATTATTATTGTTCTATTTGGCTGGCAAGCCGTCACAGGCATGGATATCGTTCAACGAATTGTTAGTAAATTGTAATTTTTTTATCAATAGCTCTTAAGATTTTCATCAGAGTTAATTTAGCAAGCTTTACTGAGTTTTTATTGGGCGTTTGATATTTCCCTCCTTATTTTATTTGTTTTTTATCTTTTTTTCAATTTTATGCCTTTAAGTCAGAGGTAAAGCAACTTAGCTATACTTCTGACTTTTCAGTATGAAGCGGCTTGTATAAAGAGACGTTTATAGTTTTGTAAAAAAAAGTCCTTTTGGAAAGTAACTTTGTTATAATTCTCAAGTCAGTTGCTTATTTCACAAGTGTGCATTAAAAATTCACAAAAATATTGCTTAGATAAATTATTTAGTTTAAAAAAATAAGCATTTCAATTTTTAACTAATAAGACTGAGGAAAAATCAAATATGCCTGTCGGAAATAATTTTTTAGAACAACTTAAAAAAGTTAAAGTAAGCAAAAAAATTATTAATCGTTCTATTCGAGATTTAATTACAGATTTTCAAAGTGCAAAAATTATAATTCCATCCTATCAAAGAACTTTTGTTTGGGATTTAGATAAACAATACCGATTTATTGAATCAGTATTCATGAGTATTCCCATTCCTCCATTATTTTTTCTAGAAAAATACGATGTAGAAAAAGAAATGACTGTTTTTGAAATTATTGATGGAGTGCAAAGGCTTACAACTCTTTGTAATTTTGTAAGTGGTAGTGGAAATTTTAAACTTGCTAATCTTGAAAATTTGCCTGATCTCAACCAATCTACCTTTCAAACCTTGCCATCAAATATTAGTGGACTGTTTTATGAACGTGAATTAACGACAATAATTATTGAAAGTGATACTCAACCAGAAATTCAATTTGAGGTTTTTGGTAGGCTAAATATGGGATCAGTTTCTTTAAATCCTCAAGAGCTTAGAAATTGTATGTTTCACGGTGAATTTAATGATTTTTTAATTGATTGCAGTAGGCATCCAATTTATCGGCATTTGTTAGATCCTTTTCCTAAACTTAAACCCCCTAAAGAAGGAAAACCTGATAAAAATAGAATGTTTGATGTAGAGCTAATTTTAAGATTTTTTGCTTTATATGAATTCTATAATGAAGAAACTAATCAATATCCAGAGTCAAGAGGAGAAACCCTTAATGAATATATGAGACGAAGAATAGCTAATGATTCAAATCTTTCTGAAAAAGAGCATTTGGAAAAATTGCTAGATAAAGTTTTTAAAATGGTCAAAATAACTTTTAATGGCAATCAATTTAAAAACTTTAGTGTTAATGTAACTAAGAAAAAAGCTTGTTTTTCTACTCAAGTTAATGCAGCAGTATTTGATGTTCAGATGCTAGGCTTCGCAAATTATGAAATATATGATATTGAAGAAAAAACAGAAGTTATCTACGATGCTTTCCTTGATTTATGTTCTTACAATAGAGACTTTATTGATGCTTTAACTAGATCAACAAGTAGCAAAATTAATGAAAGAATGGGGATTTGGCATCATAAACTTAATCTAATTGTTGAGAACTTTACAGAATATTCAGAAGAGTTTACGAATAAGAAGAGATTGTTTGAGTCTTCTCCTTTCTGTAGCTTATCAGGCGAAGAAATCGAATACTTTGAAGAATCAGACTCAGTAGATCGAAAAAGCGATCAGGAAGTGGGTAAGAAGAGCGTGGTAGTG
>CAYZWO010000163.1:6909-7488 GCA_964482215.1 uncultured bacterium | reverse complement strand
CCCTTTGGTGACCCCTTCAATGGAGGTGTTGCTTAAGTTAGGAACGTTTTGACGGGTGAAAGCTAGGAGGGTGGGTCGATTTTGCTTAGCCAATTCAATGGCGACTTTATAGGCTCCAGAGGTTTCGGTTCCATCAGCAGGACGAATGACCGTTAAGTCGGGGATAGCCCGTAAAGAAGCGAGGGTTTCAATGGGTTGGTGAGTGGGCCCGTCTTCCCCTTGACCAATGGAATCATGGGTCATTACCCAAATTACTCCTGCTTCAGAAAGCGCAGAGAGACGAATCGCCGCCCGCATGTAGTCGGTGAAGATCAAGAAGGTCGCACCGTAGGGGATTAAGCCCGAATTGTGTAGTGCCATCCCATTACAGATCGCGCCCATTGCGTGTTCCCGTACCCCAAAGTGGATATTACGGTTTTGGAATTGACCTTTTTGGAAATCTCCAGATCCTTTAATTTCGGTAAGGTTGGAGTGGGTTAAGTCAGCCGACCCCCCTAATAATTCGGGTAAGACGGGGGCTAATTTGTTGAGACAGATTTCAGAATGTTTCCGAGTCGGTAAGGCTTTGTCTTCAGCAGT
>CAYZWO010000163.1:0-6899 GCA_964482215.1 uncultured bacterium | reverse complement strand
GAGAACATCCGCCCAACCGTCGGGAAGTTGCTTGCTGAGTAAACGTTCAAATTCAGCCGCTTCAGTGGGATATTTGGCTTTGTATTGAGCAAAAGCTTGATTCCATTCGGCTTCGTAGCTGGCACCCCGTTCTACGGCTTTGCGGGTATGGGCTAAGACATCATCGGGAATTTCAAAGGGTTCGTAGTTCCACCCCAAGCTTTGACGAGTAAGGACGGTTTCATCTGCCCCTAACGCAGCACCGTGAACCCCTGCGGTATTCGCTTTGTTGGGAGAGCCATAACCGATGGTGGTGGTGACTTTGATCATGCTGGGTTTGTCGGTAACGGCTTTCGCTTCTTCAATGGCTTTGGCGATCGCGTCTAAATCCGTATTACCGTTTTCCACATGGAGGACATGCCAACCGTAGGATTCAAACCGTTTGCTGACATCTTCGGTAAAGGCAACATCAGTGGAACCATCAATCGAAATATGGTTGTCGTCATAAAGGGCAATTAATTTCCCTAAGCCCCAGTGACCTGCAATAGAAGCGGCTTCACCCGAAATACCTTCCATGTTGCAACCATCACCCAAAATAACGTAGGTGTAATGATCAACAATGGTGGCATCAGGTTTATTGTATTTAGCGGCTAAATGGGCTTCTGCCAGTGCTAAACCCACACCGTTAGCAATCCCTTGACCCAACGGCCCTGTGGTGACTTCGACACCAGCCGTAACAAAATTTTCAGGGTGTCCAGGCGTTTTAGAACCCCATTGACGGAATTGTTTAATATCTTCAATAGAGACGCTATCGTAGCCCGTCAAATAAAGTAGGGCATACTGCAACATGGAGCCATGACCCGCAGACAGGACAAAGCGATCACGGTTGAACCACTGGGGATTTTTGGGATTGAAGCGCATGAACTTATCCCACAGGACAAATCCCATTGGAGCCGCCCCCATCGGTAAACCAGGGTGACCAGAGTTGGATTTGTTAATGGCATCAACGGCTAAAAAGCGGATGGCATTAATACAAAGTTCTTCAAGGGATTGAGTAGCAGCAACCATAATAATTTTGGGAATGAACTAACGATAGAACAGTTGGTTAAGTTAAATTTTAAATGAGAGGACGATGAGGGAACGCTAAACGTTTGCCTTTATCTTCCCATTCTTCGGAATCGTTAACGATATTTTTTAAAAGCTAACGTCACATTATGACCGCCAAAGCCAAAGGAATTGGACAACGCAACTTCGATGGGAAGGGAACGACTGCTGCCAGGAACGTAATCTAAATCACATTCAGGATCAGGGTTTTCTAGGTTAATCGTAGGTGGAACACGATCATTGGCGATCGCCATGACTGTCGCCACCGCTTCAATACCACCCGATCCCCCTAATAAATGGCCTGTCATGGATTTCGTTGAACTAACGGCAATGTTATAGGCATGGGAACCTAACGCTTTTTTAATCGCACTGGTTTCGGTCACATCATTGGCGGGGGTGCTGGTTCCGTGAGCATTAATATAATTAACGGCTTCGGGCGATAATCCCCCATCCCGTAGAGCTAACTCGATTGCACGGGTGGCACCATGCCCCCCAGGAACGGGACTGGTCATGTGGTAAGCATCACAGGTCATCCCATACCCCACCATTTCGGCGTAAATTTTTGCCCCTCTGGCCAAAGCGTGTTCCAATTCTTCGAGTAATAAAATCCCTGCCCCTTCTCCCATGACAAAACCATCACGGTCTTTATCAAAAGGACGAGAAGCATGGAGGGGATCATCATTGCGGAAAGAAAGGGCCTTAGCCGATGCAAACCCCGCAACGGAAATGTGGGTAACAGCCGCTTCCGTTCCCCCACAAATCATGGCTTTGGCATAGCCGTTTTGAATCAAACGAAAGGCATCCCCAACGGCATTTGAACCTGCGGCACAAGCCGTAACCGTACAGGAATTGGGGCCTTTAGCACCTAAATTAATGGCCGTCAGTCCTGCTGCCATATTGGCAATCATCATGGGAATCATGAAGGGGCTACAGCGACTGGGGCCTTTGGTTAAATAAATTTCTTCTTGATCTTCTAGAACTTTAATGCCCCCAATCCCCGTACCAATCAAGACACCAATCTGATCTGCATTAAGGTCATTGATGACAAACTGAGCATCGGCGATCGCCTGTTGACTGGCAACAACCCCAAATTGGGCAAACCGATCCATCCGTTTCGCTTCCTTGCGGTCTAGAAACTGAGTGGGGTCAAACCCTTTCACTTCCCCCGCAAAGCGACAAGCATGGTTAGATGCGTCAAAATGAGTAATCGGGCCAATACCATTTGCCCCAGCCATTAATCCTTGCCAGTATTCCTCTAACGTATTGCCAATGGGAGTAATCGCGCCTAAACCGGTGACAACAACTCGTTTTTTTTCTAAATTTGTCATGATCCTTGTTTGTATTGGGGCTTACTGACCCAAAATGCAGATAAAAAAGAAGGTGACTTAATCTAACCTTACTAGGGCTAGAAACCGAATCAATTTATCCTTTTGCTTCAGCGATGTGAGCAACCGCTTTACCAACGGTGTCGATCTGTTCGGCAACTTCATCAGGAATTTCAATATCAAATGCTTCTTCTAATGCCATAACGAGTTCAACCGTATCTAGGGAGTCAGCATTTAGATCGTTGGCAAAACTTGCTTCAGGAGTAACGTCTTTGGGATCAACTTCTAATTGGTCAACAACAATCTCTTTTACTTTGTCAAAAATTTCTTGGTTCATTGATATTTACTAAAATAACCGCTAAAAACCTTGCAAATTAAGCATCACAAGGAGGAAGCAGGGCGGGGATTACTACTTCCTGTAACCATAAATCTGAATTGTCAGCATTTTCTATCTTATCGGAAGAGGCATCCTCTATATACTTTTTCTCAAAATTTCTGCGATCGCTGTAACCAAATAAATCAAAAATCCCGTGTTAGCCATTCAAGCCATCCCAACAAAATATAGTGATCGTTCAGTATGGCATTGCAGTGAGTAATGATTCAGTTGCCTTTGATATCGCGATCGAGACGTATTAGGACGGTAAAAACTAACCGAATCGTTTTAATTCCAATTTTTAGAGTTTTACAATGATCATAAATTGAATGAATCAGAGCTATTCGGTTGGGGTTGCTCAACATTCCGATGAGTCAAGATACTATCACCGCTAGACTTCACGCTAAAATGAAAGCATCCGAATTTAAAACCCTGATTGAAGTTCGGAAATCTGCCTAGAAAAACGACTGTTAAGCAGTGTATTATCAACCTTGACTGGTAAATATTGAAAAATCAATACAAAACCCTTAAGTTGAAAGTTGACCCTTTCGTTGAAAGCAGACAGTTTCCTCACGAGGAAGCGATTAACCTTAATATCAGCGTTCTTAAATCATTGACCTATGAATGAAGAGCAAACTCCTCTTGAAACCTCGAATGAAACTATGGAACATACGACAACAGAAGCATCAACAACTTCCGATAACGCAGCTACCGCAGAGGTAGTAGTTGAAGAAGCCTCTCATCCGGTAGATAGTTCAGCCGAGCAGCAGGACGTATCTCCTTCATCCTCCCCAGATTCGGCGATCGCAGAATTACAGCAAAAAATTGAAAGTCAGCAACAGGAACTTGCCCAACAAGCTGAACAAATCGACAGTTTCAAAAAACGCTATATTACCCTAGCGGCTGAATTTGACAATTTCCGTAAGCGGACGCAAAAAGAAAAAGAAGATCAAGAAAAACAGGTTAAAGCCAAAACCATTAACGAATTATTAGCCGTTGTTGACAACTTTGAGCGAGCCAGAACCCAACTCAAACCAGAGACCGAAGGCGAAATGAATATTCATAAGAGCTATCAAAGTGTCTACAAAAGCTTTGTGGATAGCTTAAAGCGTTTAGGCGTTTCTCCCATGCGTCCCGAAGGTCAACCATTTGATCCGAATTACCATGAAGCTATGTTACGTGAGTATACAAATGAGTATCCAGAGGGAACAATTATTGAAGAATTGGTCAGGGGCTATCTCTTAGGAGACCAAGTCTTACGTCACTCAATGGTTAAAGTTGCTGCTCCCTTGGAAAATGGAGACACGTCAGCAGAGGTTAATTCGGAAACTTCTGAGGAGAATAGTAGCTCTTCTAGTTAAACAGGCAAAAGTCTGAGAAAAAACTTTCTCCTCGCTTAACTTGCGTGAGTATGCCGTTATTCCCTACCCAATTGACAATTAATGGTTTAACTTTAGAACTATAGTTAAGTTAACTTTAGTAAAAACGATATGGGCAAAGTCATTGGCATCGATCTTGGGACTACCAATAGTTGTATTGCTGTTCTAGAAGGCGGAAAGCCGATCGTCATACCAAATACGGAAGGCGGTAGAACAACCCCCAGTATCGTTGGCTTTGGCAAAGGGAATCAACGCTTAGTCGGTCAACTGGCGAAACGACAAGCCGTAACCAATGCAGAAAATACCGTTTATAGTATTAAACGTTTTATTGGTAGACGTTGGGAAGAAACGTTAGAGGAGCGATCGCGCGTTCCCTACAACTGCGTCAAAGGTCGGGATGATACCGTCAATGTCGATATTCGGGGACAGCAATTTACTCCTCAAGAAGTTTCTTCCATGATTCTGCAAAAACTAAAAGCGGATGCGGAAGCCTTTTTGGGTGAACCGGTTACCGAAGCCATTATTACCGTCCCCGCCTACTTTACCGATGCTCAACGGCAAGCCACCAAAGACGCTGGAACGATCGCCGGATTAGATGTCCTTCGTATCATCAATGAACCTACTGCTGCCGCCTTAGCCTACGGTTTAGACAAACAAACCGAAGAGGAACTCATTCTTGTCTTTGACTTAGGGGGAGGAACCTTTGACGTTTCCCTATTGCAACTGGGTAATGGGGTTTTTGAAGTGCGTGCCACTTCTGGCAATAACCACTTAGGGGGAGATGACTTTGATAACGTTATTGTCCGTTGGATGATCGATAGTTTTAAAGCAAAAGAAAAAATTGACCTCAGCCTCGATAAAATGGCCATCCAGCGATTACGCGAAGCTGCTGAAAAAGCCAAAATCGAACTATCTAGCCTCCTGACGACCTCCATTAATCTTCCCTTCATTACCGCCGACGAAAACGGCCCCAAACATCTAGAAACCGAACTCAGTCGCTCTAAATTTGAAGAACTCGCCAAAAAGCTGATTCAAGCAACCCTAATTCCTCTCAATCAAGCCTTTAGTGATGGGGGAGTCCAACCTGCCAATATTAATCGGGTGATTTTAGTCGGGGGATCTACCCGTATCCCCGCAGTTCAACGCATCATTCAACAACTTTTCCCCGAAAGCCAGTTAGACCGATCCATTAATC
Organism: uncultured bacterium; assembly: GCA_964482215.1. Classification (GTDB taxonomy): domain Bacteria; phylum Cyanobacteriota; class Cyanobacteriia; order Cyanobacteriales; family Microcystaceae; genus Snowella. The sequence continues at coordinate 1,544 of CAYZWO010000163.1, read as the reverse complement.
CCGATGAAGCCGTTGCTTTAGGGGCCGCGATTCAAGGAGGTGTTTTAGGCGGAGAAGTAGATAACGTTCTCCTGTTGGATGTCACCCCGCTTTCATTGGGTATTGAAACCTTAGGGGAAGTGTTCACCAAAATTATTGAGCGCAACACCACTATTCCCAGCAGTAAATCGGAAGTCTTTTCGACGGCGGCTGATGGTCAAACCTCGGTTGAAATCCATGTCCTCCAGGGAGAACGGGCCATGGCTAGCGATAACAAGAGCTTAGGTAAGTTTCTCCTTACAGGGATTCCGCCTGCTCCCAGAGGAATTCCCCAAATTGAGGTATCTTTTGAGATCGATGTCAATGGCATTCTCAAAGTTTCTGCCCACGACCAAGGAACCGGACGGGCCCAAAGTATTGTGATCAGTCACACTGGTGGTTTAAGCAATGCCGAGATTGAACGGATGCGGGATGAGGCAGAAAAATATGCCGACCAAGACCGCCGCCGTATTCAAATGATGGAATTGCGGAATCAGGCTGATAGCCTCTTCTATACCTATGCAACGACCATCAAAGAAAATAGTGATCTGATCCGTCCTGAACTGAAGGCCAATAGCCAACGGAAAAAAGAACAGCTGGAGGCCGCTTTACGCAATCCCGCTATTACAACGGAAAAATTACAGGTGTTAGTGCAGGAATTCCGTCAACTTCTGCTCACTATTGGTACGGAAGTTTATCAACAGGGAAGTAGCAGTAATGATAGCTTGAAACCCTTTGAAACCTTGGATGCCACCATTCCTGAAGATGTCTTAACCCAACTCAACCGTCAAAGCCAAGCCTTTACTCAAGTTCCAGTCTCGGCAGTGGAAACCATGCCTGGTTTTGTCGAAACGTCTCAAGTATTTGCGACCACCGATAATGAAAACTTTGATTTTGATGCCGACGAGACCATTTCCAGTGACTATGAAGCCGTTGACTAAGTGTAATTTGATAAACTCGCCTTTTTAGAAAACTCAGAGTTTTCATCCAAGTGATCATGAAGTTTTGCCAAGAGTTTGCTACAGTAAACACTAAGCCCCTATAAACCGATATTAACGAGAATCATTAGAGTAAGGCCTTATGGCAGCGGACTATTATGAAATCCTTGGCGTTTCCAGGGACGCTAGCAAAGAAGATATTAAACGTGCTTACCGTCGATTAGCCCGGAAATACCATCCTGATGTCAATAAGGAGCCGGGAGCGGAAGACCGCTTTAAAGAAGTGAATCGCGCGTATGAAGTGCTTTCAGAGCCAGAAACCCGTGAACGCTATGACCGATTTGGAGAAGCAGGAGTCAGTGGCGCGGGTGCAGCTGGTTTCGATTATGGAGATATGGGCGGCTTTGCTGATATCTTTGAAACCATTTTTGGGGGATTTGGCGGTGCTGCGGGTGCGGGTGCAACACGACGACGCACAGGCCCGATGCGGGGTGATGATCTTCGCTTAGACCTGAAACTGAATTTCCGAGAGGCGATTTTTGGGGGAGAAAAAGAAATTCGTATTCCCCATTTAGAATCCTGCCAAGT
>CAYZWO010000162.1:0-7514 GCA_964482215.1 uncultured bacterium | reverse complement strand
GCTTCTAACTTGACCTTACCTCTTTTCCAAAATTAGTTTTCGATCTACTGAAACTGGATATCAGTAATGTTCAAGACAATCTCAAAGACAATATCCAAAATATTAAAGACGACGTTAAAGATCTAAGAGGCAATCAACGTTCTCAGATCTGGGTTTTAATTGTTGCGGTTGTGGGAGCCATTATTAAATTTGGTTTTTTCCCTAATCCTTGATTCAGCGATCGCCTGTCTCTATTCCAACATTCTTAATAGACTGAATTAGATTTCTGTTTAAGCATTTGCCAGGCAAGTTTAGCTGCCCCTAACATTCCCGCATCATTGCCCAACTCTGCCACAATAATTTCTAAATTTTCCCGTGACGGAAATAAAACCCGTTCATTGAGTTCAGCCCACACCGAAGGCAAGAAGAATTTCGCACTCGCACTTAATCCGCCACCGAGAATAACGGCTTCTGGGGTTAATACATAAACTAAATTACTGATACCAATTCCCAATAATTTGCCGTAACCTTCCCAAAAAGCTAAGGCTTCTGGATCTCCTTTTTCTGCTAGTTCCGCGAGTTCTAAGCCTTCCATGCCCGTTTCCCGACGAATAGCTTGTACAGAAACGTATTGCTCTAAAGAGCCGCGATTGCCGCTATTACACATCGGCCCATCAAAGTTAATGGTAATTAGTCCTAATTCGCCACCTGCCCCTTGATGCCCTGAAAATAATTCCCCATTCAAGAAAACGGCTCCGCCAACCCCTGTTCCCAAGGTTAATAAAATAAAGTTTTTGAAGCGTTTACCTGCACCCAGCCAAGCTTCTCCTAAACCTGCACAGTTAGCATCATTGCTTAAGGTAGTTGGTAAGCCCGTTTCTTTTTCGATCCAATCCGCTAAGGGAACATTGATCCATTCAGGTAAATTAATGGCTAATTTTGCAATTCGTCCTGTGGCATCAGCCGGCCCTGGAGTTCCGACTCCAATCGCCAAACAGTCATCGGTTTTTAGTTTATGAATGCCTTTGATTAAAGTTTCAAAAACAGCAATTGGTAAAGAAGGTTGAGGCGTAGGGAGAGAAAAAGACTGTAAACAGGTTCCATCTTCTAAAAATCTGCCTAACTTAATAGCAGTTCCACCTAAATCAATACCAATCACTTGGGGCTTTTGCATTATTTTCCTTGTCGGTTTAGATAGCTGAGCAGGCTGATCATTAAACTACATTGTACGAATTGGATTTAATGAATAGGGCTTATTTTATCGTGAAGTGTTAAGTTCTTTAAGACGCGATCGCTGTCAAGCCTAAAAAATAGGAAGTTTACGAATACGAATTGAGTTTTCATTCATTGTTAACAGCAAATCGAGTAATCTGATTAGTTAGCAATTTGGACTATATTGACAATACTTCGCGAGTACTATAGTATTCAACCATGAAACACAAGTTTATTGATTTGTTTGCTGGCGCAGGTGGACTAAGTACGGGATTTCACCTAGCAGGTTTTAATTCTTTGTGTGCTGTTGAGTTAGATCCTAAAGCTTTGGCAACTTATAGGCATAACTACCCAAATACTAAAGTTGTTAATCAAGATATTCGTAAAATTAATCCTTTAGAACTGCGAGAGTTTCTCGGCTTACGGCAGGAAGAATTAACCGCCCTAATAGGTGGCCCTCCATGTCAAGGATTTTCAAGAAATATTCCTGCTGGCTATCGTTATTTGAATGATTCTCGAAACCAGTTATATCGAACATTTTTAGAATTTGTAGAGGAATTCAAGCCTTTATATGTTGTGATGGAAAATGTGCCTGAAATTTTAAAAGCTTATGATGGTGTTGTCAGAAATGAAATCACTGGACAACTTGAAAAACAAGGCTACAAAGTGATTTCCACCTCATTTAATTGTGCAAACTATGGTGTCCCCCAAACAAGATCAAGAGCTTTTTTTTTAGCTAGTTTGGACAAAACACCTTTTATACCTGAGCCTACTCATTTTGGCGATATTAGAAGTGATTATAGAACTGTAAAATGTTGTAACCAATTAGATCTACTGAAACCAAATATGTCTTCAATCGTTACTGTCAAGGATGCTATTGGAGATTTACCCCCTTTAGATGCAGGACAAGAATATAACGCTGAAGTATACCCTTGCTCTCCTTACAATAAATATCAAGCAATGCTGCGATATGGAAGCACAAGGATTATTAATCATGTTGCTCGTGCTTTGAGTCCTATTCAAATGGCGAGAGTCCTAATTCTTAAAGAGGGGCAAGATGCTAGAGATTTACCACCTGAATTAGCCCCTAAAAAGCATTACAGTGGTGCATATGGAAGGCTTTACTGGGATAAACCTGCAAGAACGATTACAAGATGGGTTTTTCATCCAGGATCTGGGAGATTTTTCCATCCAACCCAACATCGAACTATCACAATCCGTGAAGCTGCAAGGTTACATTCATATCCAGATACATTCCACTTTTTGGGAAAATATACCGATATGGCTTCTCAAATTGGTGAATCTGTACCTCCTCTTTTAGGAAAGGTGATCGCCACAACAATTCTTCAAGCATCTAGCCAATCTCTTACAGATTAAGTTGCTCATTTAAAGCTGAGAGAACTGTCTGTACATATCGATCAAATGTGAGGCGTGTTCTTTCAACTTTGATATGAACTGCTTCTGAGGGAATAGTTCTTACTCTAAAAAGTTGTTTCTGATTCTTGTACCAAATCAACTCAAGCTGCCCTAAAACACGGCCCTGTAATCCAACACCCAAATTTCCAGTACTTCTATCTATAGCCCAAGCCCAAGAAAAGATATTTGGATCAAGAGGAGTGAGAGGGAATTCACAATAAATATATTCAGATCCTTGAATTGTTTTTAGCAAGATACCCTCATAACTATTTACAACGCCCTGTGCCGTCTGACTAGACAAGATCTTTTCATTCCAATGTTTGATGATAGCCGCTCCTAACTCAGCGGGTGCAGATTCTTCAGTTAAATTTGAGAAACCAAGTTGGACAGACTTTTTGACGATATCGGCTCTCTGGATAACAAACTGAAATGAATTTATATTTGTCAACCTTCTAGTTTTCAATTGAAGAGACTTGAGGGACCAACCTGTGTCAGTCGCTACATCAACGGCATCATATAAGAGTTTACTACGTCCTAGTGCTGGATCCGCCAAAGAAATGCTCTTAACATAATGAAAAATTGCCTCCCATGTGTAATCCTCTATTGAAGCAATAACTGGAGAAGCCACAGTAGCAACGATAGCATTTCTCAACTTCTCAATTTCATTTTCCGTCAGCACTCAAGAGTTCCTCAACAACTTGTAAAAATTCACTCATTTTTACACCAAAAGCATTTGTGATGTAATTAAGAACCCTAATAGATGGACTCTTTAGCCCTCGTTCAAGTTGGCTGATGTAGGTTCTGTGCAGTCCTGTAACTTCTGCCAAATGTTCTTGTGACCAACCTTGTCCTATTCGACGACGTTGTATCTCTAGTCCTAAAATTTGATCTAATCTACTAGGCTGCATGAAGAAAAACATTAATTCTTTGAATACCAAAGTTCCACAGACTAAAGTATTCAAGACGGTCGATCATTGTAGCTATTTGTGCTCACATAATGAGCGCGGATAAATTTTTAATTGAGCAGATAATAAACGCAGAGTAATCAAACTTGGCTGCTCATACTTTCCCAAAGCAACCAACATCGAAAAGTCTAAATCTTGAGTCAAAATAATCCTATTTTCCTGTTGAGCGAGCGCTAATATTTCTTTATCACTGGTAGTTGGTAGAAGTAAATCAGTTATCCGCACGATATCATAACCATTGGCTTGCAAATCAGCGATCATTACAGGCGAAAGATGAATGTCAACAATGAAGCGTAAATTATTCATGCCGAAGGAATATCCATTATCCGCTCAGAAACTGCCCAAGCTGCATAATTAAGAGCCTGTTGAATATCCTCCGCTTCAAGTTCGGGATAGGCTTCTAAAATTTCTTGAATAAAAAGTTTACTGGCTAAGAGTTTAAGAATAAAGCCAACTGTAATTCTCATGCCTCTAATAGTCGGTTGACCAAGACAAAGATTTGGATCAATAGTAATTCGATTAAGTTGAGTCATTGGAGCTATCTTTTTCAGCTAAAAGGAAATTTTATACCAGTCTGATTAGCAGGATACTCAGGATACTAACGATTTAATTGTGACTTTATATTACTTTGTTCCATAGCAGACTAACCCAATAAGCATTACTCTGTATATTGGTTTGCGTTCCTCTGAGCGAGTCAATAACAGCATGGTCAATTTAACCCCAAATCCTAGTTATAGTGTCAATATCCGTCTCGAATTACCCAATAAATCAGGCTCTCTTGCTTCTGTTACCCAAGCGATCGCGTCTGAAGGGGGAAGCTTTGGACAAATTTCGTTAATTGAAAGTACCCTCAAAATCACCCAACGAGAAATCACCGTTAATGCCTCTAGCGAAGAACACGCTGAAAAAATTGTTCAGGCCGTTAAAAACTTAGAAGACATTAAATTGCTCAGCGTTTCGGATCGCACTTTCGATTTACATAAAAAAGGCAAAATCAGCATCCAGAGCCGTATTCCCCTGACTTCCCAATCTGACTTGGCCATGGCCTATACGCCTGGCGTTGGTCGGATTTGTCGCGCGATCGCCGAAGACCCGTCTCAGGTTTATAACTTAACGATTAAAAATAATACCGTTGCAGTCGTGACCGATGGTAGCGCGGTTTTAGGATTGGGCAATTTGGGGCCAGAAGCTGCCTTACCCGTAATGGAAGGAAAAGCCATGCTCTTTAAAGAATTTGCGGGCATTGATGCTTTCCCCATTTGTTTAAATACCCAAGACACCGAAGAAATTATTCAAACCGTGAAGCGCATTGCGCCCGTTTTCGGTGGCGTTAACCTAGAAGATATTGCGGCTCCTCGTTGTTTTGAAATTGAAGCCCGATTACGTCAAGAACTCAATATTCCCGTCTTCCATGATGATCAACACGGAACGGCCATTGTTACCCTAGCAGCTTTAATTAATGCCCTCAAATTAGTCGGTAAATCCTTAAAGACAGTTCGTATTGTGATCAATGGTGCAGGGGCCGCAGGGTTGGCGATCGCGTCCTTATTACAAAAAGCGGGGGCAACGACCATCTGGATTTGTGACTCCAAAGGCATTTTATCGAAAGACCGTAAGGATTTAAACTCTCAAAAAATGGCCTATGCCGTCAGCGCCACAGGAGATTTAGCCGATGCCATGAAGGGAGCCGATATCTTCCTGGGAGTTAGTGCGCCAGGCGTTGTCACCCGCGAAATGGTGAAATCAATGGCTCCCGATCCCATTGTTTTTGCAATGGCCAATCCCATTCCTGAAATTCAACCCGAATTAGTTTTCAATGATGTGGCGGTGATGGCAACGGGTCGGAGTGATTACCCCAATCAGATTAATAATGTTCTTGCCTTCCCAGGAGTCTTTCGCGGTGCATTAGACTGTCGAGCCAGGACAATAACCGATAATATGTATCTAGAAGCGGCTAAAGCGATCGCGTCTTTGGTTCCCAGTAATCAACTCGATAAGGAACATATCATTCCGTCGGTTTTTGACACCAGAGTTGCTAGTGCTGTGGCAGGAGCCGTCCAACACGCAGCCCGTACTGAAGGCATCGCAGCCCAATAAGCTCTTAACTATAGGGACAAGCAAATTGTCTCTTGATACCATGCAGGGGAAAGACAAAAACGGTAGAAGAAAGAGTACGGCCCGCAGTTGGGAAGAAATTCCTGAAGTCCTACGGGATAGACCCGCACCTCCCTCGGTTGATCGTTCCACGTTTCCCCTAATAGCCAGTTTAGGGTTGATTAGCTCAGGGATTTTGATCGTTCTGGCGGTTTTATTAATCTGGCGGCCTTTTGCTTTCTTAAACAATACGCCCGTAACTTCCGCCTCCCCCAATGCGCCCCAAACGCCGACTTCTTCTGCTAGCCCTGAAGTGGATAATGTGCTGGGTCATCTCCCCTATCAAGAAGCCCCAGCCAGTGAACTCAAACCCATTACCCCCGATGGCCGTATTCAACTTCGTAAAGCAGCGGCTACCCAATTTTTACAAATGCAACGGGATGCTAGGGCTAATGGCATAATTTTAGTGCCGATTTCTGGTTTTCGGACAGTTCAGCAACAGAATCAACTCTTTTTTGGGGTTAAGCAACAGCGATCGCAAGATGCACGGAAACGGGCCGAAGTCAGCGCACCACCGGGCTATAGTGAACATCACACAGGCTATGCAGTAGATATTGGAGATGGTCGCAATCCCCAAACTAATCTCAGTCAAAGTTTTGAGCAAACGCCCGCGTTTAAATGGCTCGATAAAAATGCAGCCCGTTATAGTTTTGAGATGTCGTTCACGCCCAATAATCCTCAGGGAGTTAGTTATGAGCCTTGGCATTGGCGGTATGCTGGCGATCGCGATAGTTTAGAAACCTTCTATAAAGCGAGAAATCTGAGTGGGAAATAAAGCTGAGCATCATCATCATGGCCATTCACACGCGGGCCATCCCCATTCCCCTCATGGGCATCATCACGGGCCAACCAATTATAATCGGGCGTTTTTGATTGGTTTTATCCTCAACGTCGTTATTGTTTCTGTTCAGATTATCTTTGGCTTATACAGTAACTCTCTCGCTTTATTAGCCGATGCAGGTCACAATTTAGGGGATGTGATTGGGTTAATCATTGCCTGGGGGGCAAGTTGGTTAGTGCGTCGTCGTCCCACGGCTCGTTATACCTACGGTTTAAGACGTTCCTCGATTTTGGCCGCTCTGCTGAATGCCTGTTTAATTATGATTGCTCTGGGCGCGATCGCGGTTGAAGCCATCCATCGTTTACAAAATCCCCCTGAACTCAAGGAAGGCATCGTCATCATTGTGGCCGCCGTTGGCATGATTTGTAATGGGTTTACTGCTTGGCTATTTGCCAAAGATCATCAAAAAGATCTCAACATCAAAGGCGTTTTCCTACACATGCTTACAGATGCGCTCGTGTCCTTGGGTGTGGTGCTAGGGGCAATAGGAATCACGTTAACCCGTTGGTATTGGCTTGATCCTGTAATGAGTTTAATTATTACCGTTTTAATCTTTTTAGGTACTTGGAATTTATTGAAAGATTCCGTCAATTTATTACTCGATGCAGTCCCCAATGATGTTGAACTCCATGCGGTACAGACTTATTTACAGGAACTCCCTGGTGTTCAGGATATTCACGATCTACACATTTGGGCTATGAGTACCACAGAAATTGCTTTAACGGCTCATTTAGTCATTCCTAACCATGAATTAGATGATAATTTTTTATTAAAAATCAATCAAGATTTACAAAAGAATTTCGGCATTAAACATACCACTATTCAGTTAGAAACTGGCAATACAGCCTTAATTTGTGAATATCATAAATGTTATTAAAGCTTATCAATCTATTATCAGTAGATCGAAAACTAATTTTGGAAAAGAGGTAAGGTCAAGTTAGAAGCAC
>CAYZWO010000161.1:0-7520 GCA_964482215.1 uncultured bacterium | reverse complement strand
TAGAGCGCCTGCTTTGCAAGCAGGATGTCAGCGGTTCGAGTCCGCTTACCTCCATAAAATCAAGAAAATTCAGCTTCAAAATTACTGAGAGTGGGAAAAGCTCCAAGTCTCTAAATGCAGTTTTAACTGTCTGGATGGAAATAACCCGAACTCGTCGTGAAAAAATAGACCTCCTTTGCATTAATATAGATGATCGAAAAGAGAATGTCAAAACTTTTTTAAGATCTATCGGCAATTGATTAAGTTTTATTAACAAGTGATTGTTAAATTAATATAAGTATTTGCAAGATTTTGGCAAAAAAAATCGTATGTTACGTGTTATGAATAAGCTTTAATGGCTTACTGACAGTAATAACGACGAACCTGATTGAGTGTGCTAATTGAATTAAAATTTGCAAGTATTTACTTTCAATATTTTATTTATTTGGAGAAAATTGATTATGGAAATATCCTATCCTTCACGGCCTGAATCGGAGTTAAGTCCTGAAGAACTTCAAGAGTTGGACAAGTTAAGAAAAGTTATTGAAAAAGCCTCTGCTGATGGAATCATCACGAGGGGGGAACGCGATCGCATTACCGCTACCATGCGAGAAGACGGGAAGGTGACTGCTGAAGAATTGGGCTTAGTGAGAACATTGATTCAAGAAAAAGTCGCTAACGGTGAATTACATCTTGATTATTTTTCCTAGTATCTCAACGCTTATTTGTTTAAGTCTTTTTAAAGAATAATTTCTTATTTTCTAAAAATTCAAATTAACCAATGAAATTTTTTGTAAATTTCCCCCTTATCCTGGTTGCCCTCACCGCTTTAGTCACAGGATTGTCTTTAAACTCAACGCAAAAGGCCCAATCTGTCCCGATGCAAGGGATCGCTAGTCCAGCGATCACACAAAATAACACGGTCAACTTCAAAGACATCAGTAAAAATATTTATCGGCCCGAAATTGAGGAAGCAGCCCAATTAAAGATTGTTGAAGGCTTTCCTGATGGCACTTTTCGTCCTAATCAACCTGTGACGCGGGAACAAGCGATTTCAATGATTGTAGATAGTATCAATCTCATCACTCCCATTGACCTCAACGCCCCACCGACTAATCGTGTCCGTCCCTTTACCGATATATCCAGCGATCGCTGGAGTGCCGCCAAAATCAACTGGGCCCAATGGAATCTTTTCCCCGCAGGCACACCAACTGGCAAATTTCGCCCGACCGACTATATTACCCGTGCTGAGTTAGTGGCGTTTCTGCGTCGTGCGGCGGAGAGAATTAAAGTAAACTTAGGTCGTTCCTCTTATCTCAATTCGACTCAAAAACCGACTAATTTTTCGGATGTTTCTGGGCAAAATCATCAATTAACAATGCAAATGTCGGCTTATTGTAAAGTTGCCTCGCCTGTTAATGAGAAAGGGAATAAGTTTGCGCCGAATAAACCAGCTCATCGGGATTATGCAACCGCCGCACTTGTCCGAATGCTCAATTGTGTAAAGAATGATTCCAAGTAAATAAAAAGCAAAATCGGATTTTTGAGAGAAATATTCCTAATTTTGCCGATTGTCCAATAGATACCTCGCTATCATCCTGTTTAGTTCCGTTCTGACCTAGTGGCGGGTTTTACCTTAACGACATTTCACAATCGCCTACGACTGTAGCGGCATTTACTATCAACCCTTTTTCCAAAATGGTTCTACAGTTTATCAAGTGGTGCAACTTTAAGGTTTAATAGCAAGTCAAAGCAATTCATAGTTAGGGCGTATATAAGCTTACATACTGTTTAAGGATTGGCCGCCCAAGTTTATATTGATTCTTTATTTATGGAAAAGGACACTAAATTAATCAATCTTATTATTCGGCTACTGTGTCTAGGACTGCTATTTTATTGGTGTTTCCTGTTATTGCGTCCCTTTGGAACCGTGATTCTTTGGGGAGCGATCTTGGCGATCGCCTGGTTTCCCCTTTTTTTAAGATTGAAGAGTCTTCTGGGCGGACGGAAAAAACTCGCTGCGATACTCTTGATGCTGGTGGGAGTTGGGATTATTATCGGCCCCGTTAGCGTATTAGCCACCCTGTTGGTGCATAATGTCCAAGCCTTAGCGGGAAAAATCGAAGCGGGAATTCCCCTCATTCCTGCTCCTCCTCCCAGTGTTGCAACCTGGCCCTTAATTGGTGATAAATTAACGTCAATTTGGCAATTAGCATCGGTCAATATGGGCGAGTTGATTAATCGCTATCAACCTTTATTGAAAGAATTAGCGAAAAATTCACTGTTCATTGCAACCGGAATTAGCATTACCACCCTTAAGTTTATTGTTTCTATCATTATTGCGGGAATCATTACGCTAGATGCCAAACGCTTGAATCGAGGGATTCATCGATTTGCAGAACGATTGGTTGCAGAGCGCGGCATTGCTTTGATTAATTTAACCGTTTCCACTGTCCGCAATGTCACTCGTGGGATTCTAGGTATTGCCATTTTACAAGCCCTATTGATCGGTTTTGGTCTGGTCGTCTTTCAGATACCCGCCGCCGGATTGTGGACGTTTCTAAGTTTGATTCTGGCTATTATCCAAGTCGGGCCAGGCTTAATTGTTTTAGGCACTATTATTTTTGCCTGGTCAACAATGGCATTTCCCGCCGCCTTACTGTTTACCCTCTGGATGATACCCGCAACCTTAGTCGATAATTTCTTAAAACCCATCCTAATGGCGCGCGGATTACCTGTCCCGATGGTGATCATTCTGCTCGGTGTGTTCGGTGGAGTAGTTGTTTATGGCATTCTCGGTCTCTTTGTTGGGCCCGTTTTGTTAGCTCTCGCCTATGAACTCATCAGAGCTTGGATGAACATGGAAGAAATGGCACAGGAGGTAGACGAGAAACCAATAACTTAATTTATTGACAAGCAGCCACCGAAATTGTGTAGGTATTTCTGTTATTACCGTTAATGTTTAAATTGATTTGATAGGGTTGTCTGGCAGTAGGCGATTTGAAAGTTAACGTATAGGGGTTTCGGTTTCTTAAGGCTATATCTCTACGCAAAGCGGTACTAACTGAATTATCAGAATATTTGAGATTGACAGTAATGCCATAGGTTCCATCATTTTCAGGTACCATTGTCGCTCTGTAGGACTTAAATCTTATGCCTGTTGGCACGGCGAAATCCGTATCAAAATTGTTACCGATAATGGAATTAATACTTTTACGAATATGGGTTTGATTAGTTGCAACTTCCTTTAAATAACGGCAGTTTTTAGGAAGTTTTTCAATTTTTGCTTGAGCATTTGCACTAAAAGGAATTGTCGTCATCGCGGTGACACCCAGTAATAATCCCAAGGAGCCACGACTTAAGGTTCTTTTCCACATAGTTTTCTGAAATTTAATTAAGTTTTTAACTTTAACTTGAATTCAATCAAATTGAACACCCATATTTTACGCGATCGCGTTCTTCATAAGATTGAATAAATTCTAAAATTAATTCGCTAAATAGGTGTAATGCCGTAGGCTGCGCTCATAATTTTCTAATAATAATTGGGATTGTTCTAAGGTCATGTGATTATCTTCCAAAGCTTGTTCGGTGTAACGTCGCATATTTTCAATTAAGTCCTCGGCATCGTATTGAACATAACTCAACACCTCAGAAATTTTATCGCCTTTGACTAAATGCTCAATCTGATAGCCTTTGGGATTCATTTGAATATGGACAACGTTAATATCACCAAAAAGATTGTGGAAATTGCCCATGATTTCTTGATAAGCACCCACTAAAAACATTCCTAGATAATAGGGTTTATATTTAGTAACAGAATTTTGGGAACTTTTTTCAGGCAAATTTTCCTTAATTAAGGGATGTAATTCTAAAACAGATTTAACATCGCGTAGATCAATAAATTGATCAATTTTGCCGTCACTATCACAGGTAATATCCGCTAACATTCCTCGATTGGTCGGTTCTTCATCTAGACGGTGAATCGGCATAATGGGGAACAATTGATCGATCGCCCAGGAATCAGGAGCCGATTGAAACACCGAAAGATTGATGTAGTAAATCGAAGCCATGATTTTTTCTAGATCTTCGAGATCATCGGGGACATATTCTTGCTGACGGCTAATTTCCAAAATTTTGCGACAACAGGCCCAATATAATTGCTCTGCTTTGGCCCGTTCTTTTAAGCTGAGATAGCCAAAGTTAAAGAGACTGGTGGCTTCTTCTTTGAATTGCACTGCATCATGATAGGCTTCTTGGTAATTTTCGCTGGTAATGGTTTCGTAGGTTTCCCAGAGGTTGCGAATAATTAAATGCTCTTTTTCTTTAACTGTTGCGGGCAGTTCGTTGGGGACATCGTTCGTGGCTAAAACATCGAAGATTAACACCGACTGATGGGACGCGATCGCCCGTCCACTTTCACTGACTAGGGTAGGGCAAGGAATCTGGGCTGCTTCACAGGCTTCTTGAACGGCGGAAATAATATCGTTGACGTAATTTTGAATATTGTAGTTTTTCGAGGCGTAGAAATTGGTTTTAGAGCCGTCATAATCGACCCCTAAGCCGCCACCCACATCCAAAAATTGCATATTTGCGCCTAATTTAGCCAATTGCACATAGATCTGGCTGGCTTCCGTCATGGCATCTTTGAGCACGGAAATGGCTGAAATTTGGGAGCCAATGTGGAAATGTAATAGTTGCAAGCAATCCAACATCTCCGCCGCTTTGAGTTCATTGACCACCGATAACATTTCAGGAATGGTCAGCCCGAATTTGGCGCGATCGCCTGTAGATGTCCCCCAACGGCCCACCCCCTGGGTACTCAATTTAGCCCTTACGCCGAGAATAGGCTTGATACCTAAATTACGGCTAATCTCAATCGCCAGAGTCACTTCAGACACCTGCTCTACCACAATGATCGGTTGATGCCCTAAACGCCTTGCCAGTAAAGCGGTTTCAATATATTCGCGGTCTTTGTAGCCATTGCAAATTAACAGCGATTGGGGCGTGTCGGAATTGGGGCTGATGGTCGGCTCTAGCATGGCTAAGGCAATCATCAATTCGGGTTTTGAGCCTGCTTCTAAACCAAAATAATAGGGTTTGCCATAACGTACCAAGGATTCCACAATATGGCGATGTTGATTGCATTTGATAGGATAAACGCCGCGATAGGTGTTGGGGTAGTTGTAGCGAGCGATTCCCCTTGCAAAGGCTGCATTTAAACGATTGATGCGATCGGCTAAAATGTCGGAAAACCTTAATAACAAGGGCAAGCCAATATTGCGTTTACGAAGGGATTCAACCAATTCATAGAGATCCAAAGACCCCCCATGATCGCCCTGGGGAGAAACCGTAACGTGTCCTGCGGCGTTGATGGAAAAATACGGATCGCCCCATCCTTCAATACGATAGAGATTTTCACTATCCTCAATACTCCAAGGCTGAGATCCTGATGTAAGGGCAAGTTGGGTCACTTCAGTTTCGGAGGTATTTTCCAGAACAGCTTTCATTTCTAGGTTCATGGTTCGCGATCGCATTTGATGTAGGAATTGGGAATAAATGTTGAAATTGAGAGAAAACGTTAATCAGAGGGTTTCGTTATCATAACGGACTGAGGAGACTGAACACTGGTTCGTAAGTTGATCCTCGTGTCAAGATTCAGAAAAAACTGTCGCAATGCCTCCCAATCTTGCCCTTTTTGTTGACGATGTTCTCGAATTTGTTGCGTGAGCGTCGGCATGGTATCCATAAGATTTTGACCGTAAATATCCGCCAATAACTGTCTTAACACAAAACTATCTTGAATTTCACCTAAAACTTCTTGGAGTTGTTTGATTTTCTTGAGCATTCGCTGATAGTTATCCCCATAAAAATCGATTAAGAGTTCCATTAAATAGCGAGTTCTCTTAGCTTCTTTTCGTAAACTATGGAGTTGAATTTCTTCCTTATGAGATAAATTTTCCAAAGATTTTGTCAATAAATTAAATTGAGAATCATCTTCTTTAGCTTCTAAATAAGCACCCACTAACCAGCCTGAATGTAATAAGAATTTACCGATTTGGGGTAATAGTAAATCGGGTAAGACGGACTCAATCGGTAAAGACGCGATCGCTGAATATTTAGGCTTAGCTAACCAGTGTGCTAATTCAGTTTTGAGATTTTGATAAAGGGGTTTATTTAAAATATCTTTAGTGTTTTGTGCGGCCTGTTTACGTTGTTTTTCTAGCGCGTCCAAGGTTTTGCTTAATTTCTTTTTCTCTGTTTTAGGTAGCTCAGGAGCATACGTCTTTGTTAGCGTTTCTTCGAGTACATCCAGATCTCGCAATTCCCCTAAAATTCTTGCAATAGTACCGACTTTTTTTTCCGTAACCGTTTTAGGCAAAATGATGACGTGGGAAAATCCAACGAGGGCTGTTCGTAAGCGTCGCGTTCCCACCCGCATTTGATGCAATTCTTCGGGATCTTTGTCTTTTAATACGTTAGTTTCGTGCTTTAAAATTTTTTGATAATGCTGCTCAATGGCAATTTTAGACCAATCGCCTAAAGTTTTTGTATGCTGTTGGTGGCTCATAAATTAAGTAAAAACCTTGTGTAATCTAAGGTTATTAAAAATCAACAATAACGATTAAGCTTGATTGGAAATGATTTACTTAATAGTTATATTCTAGAGGATGAAGGGAGTTTTGAAAATAATACTAGTAACAAAACTTAAGTCTATTAAAGTATATATGTCCTTGGGAATAAAAAGATTAAACTGACTTTACATTAATCAATTATTTTTTGAAAATTGATGAATAATTAGTGATTTCTTAACGCTTTTTTAACCAAAATTTGATAGTCAATATTTATTCATAGCCTAACTGAATGCTTCCTAATGGCAACTTGATTTCTGTTGTTGCGCCTGGAGATTGTAAGTGAACTTTTAATTCACTTTGATCGGTAATTCCAATAATAATTCCTGGGACATTCTCGACATTAACGGTTTGTCCTAAATTAACAAAATATTGTAAATAATCCTCTAAGATTGTCTCAATACCGTTATCATCATAACGCTGATAACCCAATAAAATTCCCTGTAACGCGATCGCCGCTAAGGTTTCGAGAGAATCAATCGGCTCTAACTCCTGCTGAGTGCAAAAGGTTTCTAAATTAATGCCTGTTTCTGGGATAGCATTTGCCCAATTCAAGCCCACGCCGATCACTGCGTGCTGAATGGTGTCCTGAAAAACCTTCGTTTCGGTTTTGATGCCCCCTAATTTGTGCTTGTCTAAAACCAAATCATTGGGCCACTTTAACCCCACAGGAATCTGCTGTTGTCTGAGAACTTCGGCAATGCCCCAGGCACTCCACAGGGTAATATGCGCGCCTTGTGAAATGGGGATCGCTAACGGTAAACCCAACGATAAATACAAGCCGCCCTTTTCTGATTGCCAAGTTCGTCCCCATTGCCCCCGTCCTGCCGTTTGTTGCTCCGCGATCGCGACCAAGGGAAAGTTTTCTCCTGCGGCTAATTGCTCCCATAACACTTGATTGGTCGAGGAAAT
>CAYZWO010000160.1:0-7549 GCA_964482215.1 uncultured bacterium | reverse complement strand
AGTTGGGTTGCTGTGTGGGTTAATCCTGCTGTTCCAAGGTTGGCGACTCGACCCGATTTTACAATTTGGCCAATTATTACTCACGGGTTCAACCGTTTTCTTTGCCTTTGAAACCATTCGCTTACGGGGGATCACCACAGAACAAGCCCGCCGCAATAGCCCGATCGCCGATGATCGTCGAGTGAGCAAAACCCGCGTTTATACAGAAGCTGAATTAGATCAAATTGAACCCTATGAAGAGGAAGAGGATTATAGCAATAAACGACGGTTACGGGGTTACGCTGAACCACGCCCTAGCCGCAGTATGAGTAATGAAGTAGAACCGCCCCGTTCTAGTAGCCGCAATCGTCGCCCTGCTGCCCCGAATACTGAACAATCGAAAGCCCCCCGTCGTAGCCGTCCTTCTCGACGACCGGAGGAAGAGGCTTACGAAAGTTGGAATGATACGGATATGTGGGATGAAAATCCTGCTCCTCGTCGTCCCCGTCGTCCCCGTCCTGAGAGTGAGCAACCGGAAAGCCCGCGTTCTTCTAGACCCTCTCGCCCTCGTCCTGAAAGTCCTGCGCCATCCTCCAGACAATATGATGATGAGCCACCCGCGGCCTATGTAGATTATCAACCGATTGATGAGTCGGAAATGGATCAAGATTCCTGGGAACCTCCCTCTTCAGAATCAGAACAACCCAGACGCGATCGCCCCTCAGAGTCAGAGGATAATCCTTCTCGGTTTGATTATTAAGTTAGCTCAAGGTGAGACAAACGGTTGGTTGGTGGCGGAGTGTTTATCGGGTTCTTCCAGTGGTGTTGGTGGGCCTGCTGAGTGCCTGTAGTTTTATTCCGCGATCACCGATACCCAATCAACTGAATAGTCGCTATAACGATGAGCAACCCAGTTTAAGTGGTGATGGTCGGTGGTTAGCAATGGTCTCTAACCGTAACGGGAATCGACAAATTTTAATCTATGATCTACGGGAACAACGTCTGGTTGAGTATCCTGGACTAAATCAAAGTAACGCGATCGCTGAAAGTCCAAGTTTAAGCCGAACAGGTCGGTATTTAGTCTATCTTTCCAGTTTACAGGGACGGCCAGATGTCGCCTTGTATGACCGCGTAACCAAACAGACTGAGCTTTTGACCTTAAGTTATCGCAGTTGGGTCAGGAATCCGAAAATTAGTCCTGATGGTCGTTATGTCGTTTTTGAAACTTCCCGTCGAGGTCAATGGGATATTGAAGTATTAGATCGCGGCCCCAATATTGAGTTAGATATTCCCAACGGTAGCCCAGTGATTGTCCCTTCTCCAAATCCTTAAGTTTTACGCCAATACTTGAGAGAACTTCGATAAACTATTAAATAAAGATACTTGCAGTAATGCTTTAGACCTTTATGATTGTTTTAACCAATCTTCAACAACTCTATGAAACGGATGATGTTCAATGGTTAGCAGAAACGATTGAACTCCTTAAAAACCGTCAATTTGAAAGCTTAGATGTAGAGAATTTAATTGAGGAGTTAGAAGATTTGGGGAGTGAAAAAAGAAATGCAGTGGTTAGCCTTTTAGATCAAGTGATTCGCCACCTATTACTTTTAGAATACTGGAAAGAAGAATCTCAATATAATGCGTCCCATTGGCAATACGAAATTTATAATTTTCGGCTCCAGTTACAGCGTCGTCTGACGAAAACCCTTTACAACTATTTGGCTTCCCAGTTAACGTCAATTTATCAAGGTTCGCTGAAAGCCGTTAAAATCAAAACCCAAGAATCTGTCAATTTTCCGAATGATTGTCCCTACACGTTGGATCAACTTTTAGATATGGATTGGCAACCCCTTTAATCTGTCTAATTAACGCAATGAAACTAATTTTTGACTAAACTTAGTTTTGAATTTCAGGTTAACACCATTTTCTGAAAGTATTCTATTCCCCCCAGATGTGTCTTCTTTTTGTTACACTAGTGTCAGCATAGGCGACCAAACTGGCCGTCTATCCCGATCTTGAACAAATTCGAGAAGTGGGTTTAGCCCGCTTTTTTTATTGCTTAACTGCGATGACCCACCCTTTAATTCCCCAAATTATAGACTTGGCCATACCAATCGCCAACGATTTGGGTTTAGATGTTGTAGACGCAGCCTTTCAAACGAATAAACGGCCACCCGTCCTACGAATCGATATTCGGAATCTTGAACAGGATACCAGTTTAGATGATTGCGAAAAAATGAGTCGGGCGTTAGAACCCCAGTTAGACTCTCTTGCCCTTATTCCTACTGCCTACGTTTTAGAAGTTTCCAGTCCAGGAATTTCTCGCCAATTGTCCAGCGATCGCGATTTTATTGCCTTTAAAGGATTTGGAGTGCTCGTTACCAGTACGGAACCCTACGAAGGTCATAAAAGCTGGCAGGGGCGATTACAAGGAAGAGACGAAACCCATATTCATCTCAGCCAAAAAGGGCGATCGCTCTCCATCCCGCGCGATTTAATCGCCAAAGTGCAATTAGATTCCCAGGCTTAAGCGCAATGGATTCTGGCTGAATATTAAATTTTTTAAGGAGATTAAACTCTATGTCCCTCGTTACTTTGCCAGGCCTACAGGCCATGATTGAAGAAATCAGTAAACGGCATAACCTCCCCCACTCTGCTGTCCAAGAAGCCTTGCGAGAAGCCCTTTTAAAAGGCTATGAACGTTTTCGCCGTGCCCAAACCATCGGTCAGCAATTTCCTGAAGATTATTTTGAAAACTTTGAAGTTGAACTAGACACAGAAGAAGAAGGTTTTCGGATTCTCGCTACTAAACGCATTGTTGAAACCGTTGAAGATACGGATCATGCTATTTCTTTAAATGAAGTCCAAGAAGTTGCTGCCGAAGCTCAATTAGGGGATGAAGTAGTCTTGGACGTAACGCCAGAACAAAAAGATTTTGGACGCATGGCCGCTATCCAAACCAAGCAAGTTTTGTTACAAAAACTGCGGGATCAACAACGCAAAATCATTCAAGAAGAATTTCAAGATTTAGAAGATACGGTTCTCAATGCCAGAGTGCTGCGTTTTGAACGTCAATCCATTATCATGGCGGTGCAAAGTGGTTTTGGACAACCCGAAGTTGAGGCCGAACTACCAAAGCGGGAACAGTTACCGAACGATAACTATCGAGCTAATGCAACCTTTAAGGTGTATCTGCGTAAAGTCAGAGAAGGCTCCCACCGTGGCCCCCAATTAATTGTTTCCCGTGCTGCCGCAGGTTTAGTAGTAGATCTGTTTACCGTCGAAGTGCCTGAAATTGAAGAGGAAGTGGTGCGGATTGTAGCGGTTTCCCGTGAAGCCAATCCCCCTTCTCGCTATGTCGGGCCTCGTACCAAAATTGCGGTCGATACCCTAGAGCGTGATGTTGATCCCGTTGGAGCCTGCATTGGTGCGCGGGGATCACGGATTCAAGCGGTGGTCAATGAATTGCGGGGTGAAAAAATTGACGTAATTCGTTGGTCTCCCGATCCCGCTACCTATATTGCCAATTCCCTCAGTCCTGCACGGGTGGATCAGGTTTATTTACTCAATCCTGAAGAGCGTCATGCCCTAGTGATTGTGGCTGAAGATCAACTCAGTTTAGCGATCGGGAAGGAGGGACAAAATGTACGATTGGCAGCCCGTTTAACAGGTTGGAAAATTGATATTAAAGATCCTGATACCTATGCCAAAGAAAAAGATAGATTATTAGAAGAAGCCCTCAAGCCCAAAGCTTCTAATGACGCAGATGATGAGGAAGATAGTGATCTAGCCGAAGAATCCGATCTTGATCTCGACGATGATCAAGCATAAGTGCGGCTAAAGGGACATGAAACCCAATTATCGGCGTTGTATTAGTTGCCGCAAGGTGGCACTAAAGGAAGAATTTTGGCGAATTGTCCGAGTCTATCCATCCCGACAGGTACAATTAGATCAGGGGATAGGACGGTCTGCTTATCTCTGCCCTCGGTCTGACTGTTTACAGACTGCTCGACACAAGAATCGGCTTGGACGTGCCCTCAAAGCCCCTGTCCCCGATCACATTTTTCAATCCCTTGAGGAGCGATTGGCTAATTTCAACAGCGAGTAGGCTCTCCAAAATCTTTCTGCCTGTAACATGGTTGAGGAAAGATATTTATCGTTAGCATAGGAATGAGGAGAAACGTCTTCAGCGCAGTTAACCCATAAACCGAAAAATCAATGTTTAAAAAATCTAAATCGGCTTACAGTATTGTATGGCGACTTACTGATAGCAGGCTACCCATCATTTACACAATTGTTATTTAGCTCAGGGGGATAATGGATGAACAACGCCAAGGTTAGAATTTATGACTTGTCTAAGGAATTGCATTTAGAAAACAGAGATCTGTTAGACATTTGCGAAAAATTAAATATTGCGGTAAAAAGCCATAGTAGTACCATTAGTGAGTCTGATGCAGAGCGAATTAAAGCTGCTGCTGAAAAATATACAGCCCATCAGGGAGGAAAAAAACGTGAGATTCCCCCTGTTGAAAAGAAACAACAAATTTTAGCTATTCATCACAAACAAGAACGCCCTAATAGCCCCGCAGTTCCCCCAAACGTAAATTCTCAACCGATTCCTCCTAGATTTTCTAGCCCTTCTACCCCAACTGCTGAACGACCGCCTGTGACCGAAAAAGCTGCTCCATCCCCCAATGCTCCCGCCGATTCGCGCCCTCGTCCAGAGGCTCCGTCTCGTCCTCAGATTCCTGTGGCAGCAGGTAATGGCTCTGCGCCAACTACAACGGCAGAAGATAGTGCCCCGAAGCGACCTTCTCCGGCTAGCCAGTTGATTAAACCGTCTGCGCCGAATACTAATCGCGATCGCGCTCAAAATGGGCCGAAAGCTCCCGCGGCCTCAGCAGATGGTAAACAGCCTGAGAAGAAAGTTATCAATAAGCCTGTCATTATCAGCGTTAAAGATCCCAATAAGCAACCTGAGAAGAAAGTTGAAAAAGAGTCTGCAAAGCTCACCAGCCCCCAACGTCCAGGGGATAAAACTAAGCCAAAATTAGAACTTTATCGTCCCAAGCCTCCTCAAATGGAGGAAGACGATAATCTGCCCGAATTATTGGAATTTCCCCGTGACGGAGAGGTCGAAAAAACGGTCGATGATGATTTATTAGAAGATCCCGTACTCGATCTCACGGAGAAACAGAAACCTCAATTAAAACGCCTAACTCCTCCCCGTCCTGCGAAGCGGAGTAAATGGGAAGAAGAGGAAGAAGAAGAGCGTCTGAATAAAGCCAAAGCTGCTGCCAAGACAAAACGTCGTCCTTCCTTAATTGAAGATGACGAAGATGAGGAAGCCTTATTAGCGGGAAATCTCGTCCAACCTGCATTGGTCAGCTTATCGATCGCGCGACCTGCGAAACCGAAATCGATGGCGGCGACAACGGCTAAACCCCAATCTCCTGCTCGTCCGAAGAAAGCCCCTGTTAAATCCTCGGATACCGCGAGTCGCAACAAGACAGAACGCCGCGATCGCAAGGAAGTTAAAGAAAAGCCCGAAAGTATTCAACTATCGAGCAGCTTAACTGTCCGCGATTTGGCAGACCTGTTAGTTGTTTCCGAAATGGAAATTATCAAACATCTCTTCCAAAAAGGAATAGCGGTTCAAATTACCCAAACGCTTGATGAAGCAACCGCCCGTTTAGTGGCCGAAGAATTTGGCGTGGAAGCCGTCACCGAAGAAACCACCGCCGCCGCCGCCAAAGTAACGGAAATGCTCGATGCGGCAGACCTCGAATACTTAGAACGTCGTCCGCCCGTTGTCACCATTATGGGTCACGTCGATCACGGTAAAACAACCCTATTGGATTCGATCCGTAAAACCAAGGTGGCTCAAGGGGAAGCAGGGGGGATTACCCAGCATATCGGTGCTTATCACGTCGATATTGAACACAACGGTCAAGCGGAGCAAATTGTCTTCCTAGATACCCCTGGTCACGAAGCTTTTACCGCCATGCGGGCCCGTGGAGCAAGGGTTACAGACATTGCGATCCTCGTTGTCGCGGCTGATGACGGTGTTCAACCCCAGACCCGTGAAGCAATCAGTCACGCTAAAGCGGCTGAAGTTCCCATTATTGTTGCCATCAACAAAGTTGATAAAGAAGAATCCAACCCTGATCGGATTAAGCAAGAACTGTCTGAACTCGGCTTAGTGCCTGAAGAATGGGGCGGTGATACCATTATGGTTCCTGTAAGCGCGCTCAAGGGGCAAAACCTTGATAACTTACTGGAAATGATTCTGTTGGTATCGGAAATTGAAGAACTATCCGCAAATCCCGACCGACTGGCGAAAGGAACCGTTATTGAAGCGAACTTGGATCGGACTCGTGGGCCTGTGGCAACCCTCTTGGTTCAAAATGGTACGCTCCGTGTGGGTGATGTCATCGTGGCTGGTGCCGTCCTCGGTAAGATTCGGGCCATGATCGACGATCGCGGCAACAAAGTCGAAGCGGCAACCCCCTCCTTTGCGGTGGAAGTTCTCGGCTTAAACGGTGTTCCTGCGGCAGGGGATGAATTCGATGTCTTTGCCAACGAAAAAGAAGCGCGAGCTATCTCAGAACAAAGAACTGAATCTAATCGCCAAACCCGACTCCAGCAACAAATGTCTTCCCGTAAGGTTACCCTCAGTAGTCTCTCTGCTCAGGCTCAAGAGGGAGAACTGAAGGAACTGAATTTGATTTTGAAAGCAGACGTTCAAGGTTCGGTCGAAGCGATTTTAGGTGCTTTAAATCAATTACCGCAAAACGAAGTTCAAATCCGAGTCTTGTTAGCGGCTCCTGGAGAGGTCACTGAAACGGATGTAGACTTAGCAGCAGCCAGTGGTGCGGTTATTGTCGGCTTTAATACCACCTTAGCCACAGGTTCCCGTCAAGCAGCCGACCAAGAAGGCGTTGATATTCGCGAATACGACATCATCTATAAATTATTGGATGATATCCAAGGCGCGATGGAAGGATTACTCGATCCCGAAGAAATCGAATCGCCCTTGGGTCAAGCCGAAGTTCGTGCTGTCTTCTCCGTGGGTCGTGGAGCCGTTGCAGGTTGCTATGTACTATCGGGTAAAATCGTTCGGAACCGTAATCTCCGTGTTCGTCGGGGTGGTGCAGTCGTCTATGAAGGCTCGATTGATTCCCTCAAACGGATGAAAGAAGATGCACGGGAAGTCAATGCAGGCTATGAGTGTGGTATCGGTGTTTCCAAGTTTACCGACTGGAAAGAAGGCGATATTATCGAAGCCTATGAAATGACCATGAAGCGTCGTAGTCTTTCCCCTTCTGCATAAAACCGGGCGTTGCTTAATCAAGATATGAATGCTGATTTTGCACATATCTGAAAGTTAGTTTGAGTCTGGATCGTAAAAATGACATCGAACAAGATTCATATTTAAAATCAGCAACGCCCGAATTTTGTTTACCGTGATTGCAAATCAAAATGATTACTCTGTAAGAATCTTGCATGTTCGGACTTAAGGGGTGACAGAGTGGAGGAAAGGTAGACAGGGTAAGGCAAGGAGAAAAAA
>CAYZWO010000159.1:0-7818 GCA_964482215.1 uncultured bacterium | reverse complement strand
AATAAATAACATAAACTTCTTTTAATTCTCGCTGTAAAACAAACGGCGAAGGAGATTTGAGTACTCCTTCAGTTTTCAAAGCAGCCTTAATAAAAGCTTGATAAGCATCACGCCAAGAAATCTCATAACCTAAGTAAATAGGAATTTGTACAATAGAGGGTTGATTTAATTCTCGATATCCAAAACTAAAATTTTCAATAAAACTCGTACTAATTTGTGAATTAGGAATACTGACTACAATATTAAGAGGAGTAAGAATACGAGTAACTAGTAAAGTTGTTTCTAATACTTTTCCAGAAATATCGCCAATTTTAATATAATCACCAACACGAAAGGCACGAGTGTAGATTAAAATAGTACCTGAAATTAAATTTGCAATTACCGAAGTAGAGCCGAGAGAAATTAAAAATCCTAAAAAAACGGAAATTCCTTGAAAAGCAGGAGATTGAAAACCAGGTAATAGTGGAAAAATAATGGCTGCTGCTAAAGCAATAGTTAGAAAAGTAATTAGTCGATAAGTTGGCTTGGCCCATTCTGCATAAAAATTAGGTAAGACAATAGAGCTTTCATGTAGCTCTTGAAAAAAGGGTTTAGATAATTTTAAAACAACAGTTGTTGCAGTAATAACAAAAATAATTATTAATAAATTAGGTAAATAATCCAGAATTAAAGTTCCAAATTTTTGAAGAGTTCCAAATAAATAGCCTTCAATTTGTTTTGCAAAGGCTCTTGTCCAAGGATATCTTTCTAAAATAAAAGGAAAATAAATTGCTAAAAGGCTTATTACTAAAATTGTTTGTGTAAAATGAACAATCCAAATAATAACATCATCTAATTGATTTGCTTTGATAAGTTCCCAATTTCCAAATCGAACAGGACGAATATAGGATTCTCCCCAATATTTCAATCGTTTATAAATTTTATTAAAAATACGATTACTAATTAATAAAACAATAATTAGGAAAAAAGTAAAAATTCCATTCAAAATACTTATATTTAAAAAATATTGAAAACTTCTTTCTTGACGATATTTACTAACAGCATTTTTAATTTTATCTAAATAAAATTTGGCCAGTTGATCGCGATTCGTATTAATAGCTTTGGCATCTTGATCAGTAACCATCATTAAAAGAATATTTTCCGCACTAATAACGGTTACAGGAATACCATCATTGTCTCCTCTATAGATTTCAAGAGCATCCAAAGATAATGTTCGATTTTCTGCAAAATCCAGTAATCGGTGATTAACACGATCACTACGCTCTCGTATTGATAGACCGCCAAAAGGACGTTGCAAGACAAATAACGTTTCTTCTGCTAGTTTTATTGATCCTACAGTCTGATAACTTTCCGAAGGTAAAACATTCTGACCTAAAGAGAAAGAAGAGAAAATAAGGACAAAACAAGTAACAGTCAGGCTGATAAAAATATGTTTTAAATTTTTTGACATAATTGAAGAAACAGGAAAGTTATTAGGAATTTATCATCAGGAAGTCACTCAAACTGGAATATTTGATTATCCAACAAACTGGGAACCTCAAGCACCATCTTCACTGTCTTCCATTTCTGAAACTCCCGCGATCGCCAACGGTGGATCTGTTAATAATTTTGACTTATCCTGCGATTTTTCCGATCTTCCTTTAAGCGTCAAAGAGCTTTTATCTCCTGCCGCTCTCATAATTTAAGAAAATTTTATTGTTATTGAGCCAAACGTTATCCCTAACTCAGTTTCAATTGAGCCAACACCCATATAAGTATAGGATTTATTTAAGAGATATTTTATTGAAAATGTAGAGAGGGTATAGAAACCTAGAATTTGCTTATACAATAGAGAGACACAATGATTTAGTTATCAGACATTAGATTTAATTACATATATGCTTGCAGCCAATCCAAAACCAGCAATCTTAACAGAAAAAGATTGTGATCCGCCGCTAAAGCGGAAAGAAGCTGCTGTACTTGGTTATTGGACTCTTGATGAATTAGCTACAGAATTAGCTCTTACCGTCCGCAAAGTTCAGTATGATGTCAAGGACAACAGTAATATAAAAGTTTATAAAGCTGGTAAAACTTATCTATTAAATGATTTCGATGCATTAGAACGTGTTTAAAAAGTTATCCGAAGGAAGAGAAAATGGTAAAAACCTTTGCCTTTTCACCATAAATTCTAATGTTGAGCAACTTTTCAAACACGTTCTTAGGGGATGGTTACGCGATCGCTTGGGATGATCTTGATGAACATATTGGGATTGAAGGTTTATTAACAGGCAAATCTAGCGGAGAAAGTCCTCTTTCTTTTGAGCGTTGGTTAACAGCAAAAATGACTACTTCCAAAATAATATAATTTGAATTTTTGTTAAAATTTTAATCGAAAAATTTTTCGTAATTATTATGAAGCTAAATGAAATACAATTGTCTATACTTAAAACTATCAAATCTATAGAAGATAATTACTACAATGTAGTTCCTCAAACTCTTTCACCTCAGAGTATTGGCGATTCTCAACTTGCTTCTTATCTCAACTTAGATATTTCCCTGATAGGACATTATCTTGATGTTATGAAGGAGCAAGGATGTATTTCTTTTCTTGAATCTTCTTCTCACTCTAATCCTCGCAAGAGCCGAGTTAGTATCAAGTTAACAGATAAAGGCGTAGTTGCTATTACAAATCCAGATAATTTAATCAATGAAGATAATTTAACCATGAATAACATTACTTTTACGGGGCCAATTAATGCTCCTATCGGTGTTTTACAAAATTCTGATAATAATACTATCAATATTACACAAAACAATAATCAAAATATTCAGGAAATTATTAATTCATTAGAATTTTTAGAAAAAGAAGTTCAAGTTTTTCCTGAAGAAGAAAAGCAGGAAGCTTTAGTTTATTTAGATCAATTAAAAACAGAAATTAAAGATTCTAAAAATCCAGCAAAAATTCGGACTTTCTTTAAAGGCTTCTTGAAAATTGCTATTCCTTTAGCAACTTTGATTATTAATGGGGCTGATTTTGCTAATAATGTGACTGATTTAGCAACAAAATTTGATGTTGATATTTCGCAGATTGCTTTACCCTTCAAGTAAAAATTAATTTAAAATCATAAGCAATAATCAAGTCTATAGCTTCCCTTTAATCGAGAATTGAAAAAAATTAAATTAAGCTTAAGATCTGCCAAAAGTGTGATGTAGCTAACAGAAAAATCGTCAAAGTGTTCAGCTTGTCACCTATTGCTTAAAAACCACCAACAAAATTTGAACAAAGCTGAAAATTACTTTAAAAATCCTGCGATATTTTTAGCCAGCTTGTATCCTTTAAGTAAAGCAAAATACTAGCAGTATAAACAGATTTCGTATGGCTAAAATTAAAGTGGCGATTAATGGATTTGGTCGAATTGGCCGATTAGTTTTTAGGGCTGGTTTAGAAAATCCTGATATTGAATTTGTCGGCATTAATGACCTCGTACCGTCTGATAATATCGCCTATCTCCTCAAATACGATTCAACTCACGGACGCTTTAAAGGAACAGTTGAGGCAAAACCCGAAGGAATTGTGGTCAATGGTAAAGTTATCCCTTGTTATTCCGTCAGAAATCCTGAAGAATTGCCTTGGAAAGATTTAGGTGTGGATTATGTGGTCGAATCTACGGGATTATTTACCACCTTTGATACCGCTTCTAAACACTTAACCGCAGGGGCCAAACGGGTGGTTTTGTCGGCTCCGACTAAAGATCCTGAAAAAGTGCCGACCTATGTAATGGGCGTTAATC
Source organism: uncultured bacterium (assembly GCA_964482215.1). Lineage (GTDB taxonomy): Bacteria > Cyanobacteriota > Cyanobacteriia > Cyanobacteriales > Microcystaceae > Snowella. Next base: position 4,048 of record CAYZWO010000159.1, on the reverse strand, counting down.
ATGAAACATACAATCCGGCAACGGATGTGATTGTTTCTAATGCAAGCTGTACCACCAATTGTTTAGCTCCTGTGGCAAAAGTGATTAATGATAACTTTGGCTTGGCTGAAGGCTTGATGACAACCGTTCATGCCATGACGGCAACCCAACCTACCGTAGACGGGCCCAGTAAAAAGGATTGGCGGGGTGGTCGTGGGGCAGCCCAAAATATTATTCCGTCTTCGACGGGAGCCGCTAAGGCCGTGAGTTTGGTGATTCCTGACCTTAAGGGCAAATTGACGGGGATGGCGTTTCGGGTTCCGACTCCTGATGTGTCGGTGGTGGATTTAACCTTTAAAACGGCGAAAGCGACCAGTTATGAAGAAATTTGTGCTGCCATGAAAGCGGCTTCAGAAGGCCCCATGAAAGGCATTTTGGGTTATACGGATGAGGATGTGGTGTCTACCGATTTCACGACTGATTCCCATTCCAGCATTTTTGATGCCAAAGCGGGTATCGCTTTAAATGCGAATTTCTTTAAGGTCGTTTCTTGGTACGACAACGAGTGGGGCTATTCTTGCCGCATGTTGGATCTAATGTTAGCAATGGCGGCTCAGGAAAGCTAATGATTCAAGTTTGGAACTAGCATGATCAGGCTAAAGTGTTTTTCTCTTTGGCCTTTTTTTATGAGAAAGCGATCGCCGTTTTGGGGGGAGAACCCAAAGCCATTAAAATTAAAACCGAGCTATTTTCACCACATTTAAACTATGTCAACGGAACATCTTTCCCAAACCCGCATTGAAACCGATAGCATGGGGCCGATTGAGGTCAGGAGCGATCGCTATTGGGGCGCACAAACCCAACGATCTTTGAAATACTTTGCCATTGGGAATGATGTAATGCCAGAGGAAGTAATCCGAGCCTTTGGGGTTCTGAAAAAAGCTGCGGCCTTAGTTAATCAAGATTTAGGCAAATTATCAGCCGAAAAAAACGAATTAATCGTTAAAGCCGCCGATGAAGTGATTGCAGGGGAACTGATGGAGCATTTCCCTTTACGGGTCTGGCAAACGGGAAGCGGAACCCAAAGCAATATGAATGTTAACGAGGTTATCGCCAATCGCGCGATCGCCTTAGCGGGTGGAATATTAGGCAGCAAAGATCCCATTCATCCCAATGATCACGTCAATATGTCCCAATCCTCGAATGATACTTTCCCGACTGCTATGCACATTGCGGCAGTTCAGGCGATTTTGCAGAACTTAATTCCCAGTATTGAACGATTACGGGATGCTTTGGGTAAAAAGCAAGCGGAATTTGACGAGATTATTAAAATTGGTCGCACCCATCTCATGGATGCCGTTCCCTTAACCCTGGGTCAGGAATTTTCGGGTTATATTACCCAACTGGATCACAATATTGAGCGCATTCATGGCAGTTTACCCCATCTTTATGAATTAGCTCTGGGGGGAACGGCGGTGGGAACGGGTTTAAATACTCACCCAGAGTTTGCCCAACGGGTTGCCGTTAAAATTGCCGAATTAACGGGTCTTCCCTTCGTTTCTGCGTCGAATAAATTTGCTGCTTTGGCCAGTCATGACGCGATCGCGATGGCCAGTGGAGCCTTGAAAACCTTAGCCTGTTCCTTAATGAAAATTGCCAATGATTTACGCTGGTTAGGATCGGGGCCGCGCTGTGGTTTAGGCGAATTGATTTTACCCGCCAATGAACCAGGATCATCGATCATGCCAGGCAAGGTTAACCCTACCCAATCGGAAGCCATGACAATGGTATGTGTGCAAGTCATGGGCAATGATACGGCCATTACGGTGGCCGGCAGTCAGGGCAATTTTGAATTGAATGTCTTTAAACCCGTCATGATTCACAACCTCCTGCACTCAATTCGTTTATTAAGCGATGCCTGTGATTCTTTTAGGGAACATTTAGTAGTCGGGTTAGAAGCTAATCACCAACAAATTCAGCACTATTTAACCAACTCCCTGATGTTGGTCACGGCCTTAAATCCCCACATTGGCTATGACAAAGCGGCTCAGGTGGCGAAAAAAGCCTATCAGGAAAATAAAACCTTAAAAGAAGCCAGTCTAGAATTAGGTTTCCTCACTGCTGAAGAATTTGATGCCTGGGTACGTCCTGAAGAGATGTTACAGCCTTAATTAAAAAGTCAATAATTATCCCAATTTCTGCTAATCTAAAAGCTGAAAAGATGGTTCGGATCGCTCTAAATTTATAGTTGATACTCAATCCTAAGAGAAAACATTGCATTTAGTTAATCCCCCCACCTACAGCTTCCTTTCTGAGTAAGGGGCTAGGGGGGATAGTGTGGGGAATCTTAATCAAATAAATTAATGTGTTTGGTATGATGCCTTTTTCTGCAAACTATGACTACTGTTCTAATTATTGAAGACCAGTCCGATGTTCGGGAAAATATCGAGGCGATTCTGGGGCTTGAGGGTTACGAAACATTAACCGCAGAACATGGTGTGATTGGTGTCAAATTAGCGAAGGCCCATCGTCCCGATCTGATTCTCTGCGATGTGATGATGCCGAATTTGGATGGCTATGGGGTTTTACAGGAGTTACGGCAAGATTCGTCTACTGCGTCGATTCCCTTTATTTTTTTAACGGCGAAGGCGGAGCGGGCTTCTCTACGGTCGGCAATGGAGTTGGGAGCCGATGATTATCTAACCAAACCCTTTACCCTAGAGGAGTTATTAAATGCGATTACGGCTCGTTTAGCGAAACACAATGCCATTGAAGCTGATGTGGCCCAAGAGTTAAACCAATTGCGGTCGAATATTACGCGATCGCTGCCCCATGAATTACTCACGCCCCTCAATGGAATTTTAGCCTCGACTGACTTACTGCTCGGTTGTTACAATTCCCTAGACGCTGAAGAAATCCTTTCATCCCTAGAAGATATTAAACTCTCTGGGCAACGCTTATACCGATTGATCCAGAATTTCCTGTTATTTGCGGAATTAGAATTGATTGCCAGTACACCTGAACGGGCCCAAGCTTGGCAAAATCGTCTGGCTCAAGTGGTTAATTCTAAGCCCATTATTGAAGTAGTTGCTAAAAACGTTGCCCAATCTTTAGAGCGCGTTGATGATCTGACGCTAAATTTAGAAGACGCGATCGTCAAAATTTCAGAAATGGATTTAATTAAAATTACCGAGGAAATCCTCACCAATGCTTTTAAGTTCTCGCAGAAAGGAACGCCTGTTATCGTTACTAGTTCCGTTAATGGTAAAGAGTTTATTCTTTCCATCAGCGATCGCGGCCGTGGCATGACTCCTGAACAAATTGATAAAATCGGAGCCTACATGCAGTTTGAGCGCAAACTTTACGAACAACAAGGATCAGGCTTAGGTTTGGTGATTTCTAAACAAATTACCGAATTATATGGCGGACAATTAAAGATACAGAGTACGCTTAATGAAAAAACAATTGTTTCTATTTATTTACGATTAAGCCAAATTTAGAAAGAGAAAAAGTGATTACAATAATAAGCAAGCATGATGGGAAAATAAAAAGATGCAAACCTTCACCCGTGAAGCAAAGAAAAGTCTCTATCAGTCAGACTACCTCGCCTGGTATGAAAAGACTTTAGAACAACTCAAAAATAACCAGTTAAATGAGTTGGATTTAGAAAGCTTAAGTGAGGTTTTAGAAAATTTGGTTAGAGATGCTAAACGGAGTGGAGAAAGTTATCTCAGACAAATTATGATCCATTTATTGTTAATTGAATATTGGCAATCAGAAAGCATCAATCGCCGTCATTGGGCGGCTGAAATTGTTAATTTTCGTAGTGAACTAGAAACGGATATGACAACTAATTTAAGAAAACATTTGGAGTTAATCAAAGAAAATGTTTATCAAAAAGCCCTGAAGTATGTTATTAAAAAAACAGAATTAAATCAAACGATTTTTCCTCATCAATGTCCCTATACCCTTGAAGAATTATTAGATGAAGATTGGTTCCCTGCTCAACAGTAATGGGTGCATCCCACTTAGGGTAGTACAGCCGAATTACCAATAGGCTATGAGAGAA
>CAYZWO010000158.1:0-8181 GCA_964482215.1 uncultured bacterium | reverse complement strand
GCATTTATCAAACGAGTTCGTGAGCAGCGAGAAGGGTATCTCAGTCCAGGGGAGGTAGCCAAAGCCCTTGGTAAGTCCCGCAAGTATGTCCTAGATGCCCTCACTGGCTACGGCGGTCGCAAGTCACCGTCTCTCAAGGCAGAGAAACGAGGCGATCGCTGGATTATCAGCAAAGAGGAAGCTGAACGGTTCATAAAGCTGCACGCTCCAGAAGGCTGATCGGATTATAGGAGACAGTATTGCTTTTTGTACAGTCCACAAAATATTTTTTCTTAAAGTGAGACATAATGCCCTGTGGTGCATGAAAATTGAGATTAGGCACAAGTGTCTTGCTTGGAGGTTGAATAGTGGTTGACTACACTCCTGAAGGGCTGCGTACCTTTGGTAAATTAGTCTGGAAGCTCAAAGAGGATAACAACTGGAGCTATTTAGATACAGCTAAGTCCTTGGGCTTTGGTAGTCCCAGCACTATCTCTGCATGGGTTAAAAATGTTGATAATCCGGTGACAGAACCGAGCTTAAAGAATCTCAACACGCTGGCTCCTCATGTGATGAACCCTATTTCGGGAGTAGGTTTCACTGGCGAAGAGTTGCTACAGGTGTGCCAGGGAAAGCTTCAGATTACCGATGAGCAGATTAATGGCTGTTCCTTCCGAGTTGACTCCCAAGGGATTCCCGTAGAGCAACGAGCTGTTTTACCGCCTAATGAAAACGGTAGCCCTGCGCTGCGAACTCCGCTTGATTCAATTCAAGCGACTCAGCTTGGGTCGCACTATGTGGAAATGGCAAATCAATACTGGTTTTCCAAAATTGAGCCTGCCATTGATCTAATGCTTGAGAAAGTGGGCGATCGCCAAGCGGATGGGTCAATAAAGTTTGCTAGTAAAGAGTACGATTACGCTAAGCATCCTCCTGGCATCATTGAAGTCTTACCTAAAGACGGTCGCCCTGTCTTAACTCCAGAAACGATGAACAATCGGGATTGGCAAATCCTAAGGCATCTAGCTCAAACGATTCAGGCCAAATACGGACGTTTACAGGATCAACAGCTAGCCCCTGCTCAGAAAGAAGCTGCACAGCAACGCCCACAGCCCTTGAAAGTGTAAATAGTTAATATTGTTTATATTGTTTAATCGCAGACATCTCTAATGATCAAAATGATTAAATTGATTAACATCATATAAATGGTATAAACGATTTGTATGATTTACGGTTTAAGTCCGCGAAGCTGTTGTGGTGGGAGCTTCAGGAAATATTCGCGGAACCACTGTCGGTTTTGGACAGATTGTTCTCTTTGGTTCGCGGGGAGACTCTCGACAGGACGGCGCAGTTCGATAGACTGTAAATGTCTTAGAACTTCTTGCTTCGCGGCCTGAGTGTTGAGCCTTGGATTCTTCTGCTCCCACAAAGACCAAACCTCATCCACAGTGAAAATATTTGATACCACCACTGCGCGGATATCCACAAAATCTCTAGGTGCCCCTCGATTTACTAAAGCGTTCATCTTTTCCCCGACATTATCCACAAGTTGCTCGATTTTGATGGGTGTCCAGGGTACATCCAGAGGTTCTTGTAACTGACATTCTCGATCAGCAATCTGAAATGAGAAAAAGGTCTTCCGATTGCGCTGTAGTTCTGCTGAGTAAACTAGCGCGCTGCTGCGCTCATAGAATTCCACATCGCTTTCAACGGCAAAGGCTTGCATTACCTCTTTGATTTTCTCTAACGCTGCCTTTTGGCCAGATGGAGATGTGGAGATGTCCCACCAGGCATCAATATCGTGGGTTTCTCGATAGTCTAAATAGTGCTTCAGGGCAAAGTGACCGCCTAAAACAATAGCAGACGCTTCAGGAAAGGCCTGAAGGCGTTGCAGAATTGCCACTGCAACTGGGTCTAGGGTGCTAGGGGGGGTTGGCTGTAGGCTCATAAAATTTACTGAGACAGACCAGGGTTGAGCAATCCAAACATCATCCTGCATACCCCGTTTATCTAAGCGTTCATAATTTGCACATAAAATTTGGTGGTTTGAGGGGAGGGGAGGCCATCCAAACCAAGCTCGAAATGCGCTGTAGGATGGGGAGGATGCTAAAGGAAAGGTATCAAAAATACTTTGCCAGTGCCGAAACAAATCAAAGGTTTCAGGAGTAGGAATAATACCAAAATCCCACGCGCCACAAATTCTTGCTAGGTAGTCAGCCTTTGCCTGAGGGGTATGTAGCTGAGTAGGCAGTTCAGACGTGTTGTAGTCTGGGTAAACGGAATGATCTAGCCAAAGCATAAGTTACAGCTTGGGTCGAGTTTGTCGAGTGGTTTGTTGTGCTGGAGGTTCAGGGAATTCGATAGACTCAACAAAGATTTGCTCATTTGAGAAAGGACAAGTTTGGGGGAGTTTGCGGTAGTCTAAACCAGTTTCATCACTGAAAATTCCCAATCCTTTTTCATATCCTTTTGTAATAGCTTCAGATATATAAGGTTTCAAACTAGGATTTTGTTCGATGAGTTCTAAAATATCTAACCGCTCATTACGAATAGTAACAAACCAACTACTAGAGCGTTTCTGTGGTTGGTAGTGCCATTTCAGTAAATGTCCAAGTAAAATGCTTAATCGATTTCGCAACTCTTGTTTTTGTTGTTTCCCCAAAGATTCAATCTCCTCAGCTAGATTCTCAAGGTCAAGCAGGTTGAACTTACCAGAACGTAGACGTTCGGCCTGCTGCTGAGTCCAGGCATAAAAGTCAGCATCGTAGAGAGTGGTGGTCTGAGGTTGGGTTTGCATGATTGACCCCGTAGATAATTCTTGGGTTTGTGTCTAGTCTAGCTTTGAGTCAAACTTTGGGTTGTCGATTTTGCGTTTTGCGTTGTGCTGGAGGTTCAGGAAAATCAATAGGTTCAATCAAGATTTGTTCATTTGAGAAGGGGCAAGACTGGGGAAGTGTGCGAAAGTCTAAGCCTGTATCATGGTCAAACAGCCTTAGAGGATATTTGGAAAGTCCCCTATAAACCTGTCCAGACAAGGATTTTAAGGAAGATAGTGGAAAACCCTGAACCCCGTAACTGACAAAGAACTTAGTCGAGTTTCCAAATATCCTCTTAAACCATCTTTATAACCCTTGATTATGGCTTCACGGAGATAAGGCTTCAAACTAGGGTTTTCTTCAAGATTCTCCAGAATCCGTTCTCTCTGTTCTTCAATGGTTAGAAACCAACTTCTAGACCGTCGTTGGGGTTGATAATGCCATTTCAGCAGATGTCCTAATAAAACACCGAGGCGGTTCCGTAACTCTTGCCGTTCCTGTCTGCCCAAAGATTCAATCTCCTCAGCCAAGTTCTCGAAGTCAAGCGCATTCACTGTCCCAGAGCGCAAGTATTCGGCCTGCTGCTGAGTCCAAGCATAGAAGTCAGCATCGTAGAGAGTAGCAGTCTGAGGTTGGGTTTGCATGATTGACCCCGTAGGACATCCTGGGTATGCCTTAAGTCTAGCCTTGGTGCTGATCTTGGCGAGTGATGAAAGCATCAGCATACTGTTTCAGAGCATCCTTCACTTCTGCGTCAAAGCTTAGACCCAAAGCCAAAGAAAGTCGTTGTAGCGTATCAATAGGGATTGATTTAGTATCTTCAGCTTCGATTCGATAGAGATTTGGGAGGCTCATACCTGCAAGAGCAGCAACCATCGTAGGGCTTTTAGGGCTTTTGAGACGAGCCTCCCGAATTCTGGCTCCCAGGTTGGGGATATCAATGCTGAAGTTTACCTGCATTACTTGATTCACTGAAAGCGTCCTACCAATATACACTTGCACTTATATTCTAGTCACACTTTATAAGTAACGCACAACACTTAAAATGTAAATTGCTACAGCTTATGCTAGTCTAAAGTTATACATTTAGTTCAGTACGTTTTAGGATTTGAACAATGCGCTCAAACCCAATACTCACGCCATTACAAGAGATTCAGGTATTCCGTGAATACAGAGTTGTTGCAGATCTTTTGGAAGGTTTGCCAACCCACAGCCTCATAGAGCATGAGCAAGAGTTGCAAACCCTTGCACAGATAAAAGATCGTCTCATCCGGTCGAACTTAGGCTTGGTATACCAAGTTGTTCAACGATATGGATATGGTCAAGGTCACGATATTGAGGATCTAGTTCAGGAGGGGTGCATTGGTCTTCAAAAGGCCGTTGAACGGTTTGACCCGACCAAAGGCTACCGCTTTGCGACCTATGCAGTTTGGTGGATCCGTCGCTGGGTTTGCGAAGCAGTACGGAAAAATGCCTTGATTGCAACTTCTGCTAGGGTAAAGGCCAAAGCGAAAAATGATCCTAGTTTTCAGATCTATCTGAAGCGACCCATCTCTTTGGATGCAATCTCCGGTGATCAAGTGAGAGAAACTTTATTGTCTAAAGTCTCCGTAGCTGAGTCTGGCGAAGCTTACTGCCTCAGTGAAGAGTTGAAACAATTGCTCAATGAGTTGCGATCGCCCTACCGAGAGGTGATTGAGCTACGGTATGGTTTATCAGAGTCAGGCAGAGTTCTAAATTTTCGAGAAATAGCTGAGGCTTTAGGTCTCAATCGTGAAACCGTGCGGCGTTACCACAATAGTGGAATCAAGAATTTGCAAAAGCAATATGGGTTAACGTTGCGAGTTTGTGCTTGATTTAAGATCAAAGCTTGGATTGATGATTTTGCAATATCCCTTAAGAATGAGGTTCAGGGAAATCAATAGAATCGATAAAGATGATTTCATTTGAGAAGGGGCAAAATTTGGGCAGATTCCGATGGTATGGATTGATTTCTATACCAAATCTCTCCACCGCATCTTGGTAAGCATCTTCAATCAGTTCAAAGAGGAAAGGCTTAAAACTAGGGTTTTCCTTGAGCAGATGTTCGAGAATTTCTCGTCGCTGTTTGTGAATAGTATAAAACCAACTGGTAGAGCGTTGCTCAGAGTAGTAATGCCATTTCAGTAAGTATTCCAGTAACACACGGAGGCGGGTTTCTAATTCTCGTTTTTGCTTTTTTCCCAAAGATTCAATCTCCTCAGCTAGGTTCCCAACATCAAGAGATTCTAGTTTTCCAGAACGAAGATATTCGGCTTGCTGCTGAGTCCAGGCATAAAAGTCTGAATCATAGAGGGTGGTAGTCTGGGGTTGAGTTTGCATGATTAACCCTTCTAATATTTAACTTTTTCAAAGTTTGGGTTTTCGATTCCGTGCTGTGCGTTGCGCTGGAGGTTCAGGGAATTCGATAGGCTCAATAAAGATTTGCTCATTTGAGAAAGGGCAAGACTGGGGTATTTGTTTAGGATTCAAGCCTGTATCAATACCAAATAGATTTATACCTTCTTTATAGCCTTGAGTAATTCCTTCGGAAAGGTATGATTTTAGACTAGGATTTTTCCTGATATGGTTTAGAATTTGCTCTCGTTGTTGGCGAATCGTATAAAACCAATTACTTGAACGCATCTGTGGTTGGTAATGCCATTTCAGCAGGTGTCCTAGTAGAATTCCTAAACGATTTTCTAATTCTCGTTGTTCCTGTCTGCCCAAAGATTCAATCTCCTCAGCCAGATTCTCAATATCAAGCAGGGTTAGTTTTCCAGAACGTAAATTTCCAGCCTGTTGCTGAGTCCAGGCATAGAAATCGGCGTCATAGAGAGTGGTAGTCTGGGGCTGAGTTTGCATGGTTAGTTTTTCATAGCGATCCTTCCTCTGCCTACAGTCTAACCTTGGGTTAATCAAGAGGCGATCGCCAGTTCGGCATCCAGTTCATAAAGCTGCTGGACGTGTGCGTTGGTCAGCGCTTCCCCGCGATGGCATTGGTCAAAGAGATACTTGGCAAACCGTCCTAGTGCTTCATACTTATCAGGGTATCTCGCCTCAAAGTATTCGCGTGCGGCTACCTCTGGCTGGTTGTTTGCCACAATCGCCAGCACATTGGCGGGGGGATAGTAGCGACAGGGGGTCAACCGTCCGTCATCATCAAGTAGCCAGCGGCTGTAAATCTCAACCAAATTTTGCCCAAACGTGTCGCTTGAGTTAGGCTCTACAACTGACTTGGGATACTCGAAAATCGAAGTGTACGGCTTCGTTGCGCCCTGGGCGATCTTGCCAATCATCCTAAAAGAGAGGTTTTGCAGAATCTGGGCTGATACTTCAGCAGGGCACTGCTGTAGCGCATTTGGATCCTGTGATGCTAGTAAGACCGATAGCCCAGCCGCACGCCCGGTCGCCATTAAGTTGCCGATCACATTGGCTAGATTGGCAAAGCGCAGTAGCACAGATACCTCATCGCAGTAAAAGAGACTGCGTTGAGATGAAAAAGCCGTTCTCATCGCCGCCGTCTGGGCAGAGAGTCCCAGAATTGCAGCCTCCTCATTGGAAGAAATGTCCCGGAGTGCAAAAAGCTGAAGGGGAGAACTGCCATCAAAGGAAGAAGGACGAGCGATCGCCTGACCGAGGGCGCTATCGAGCCAGACCCGAATGCGAAAGCGAATGAATTGGAATGCCCGAACGATATCCTCACCAAACTCATCTAGACCAATATTTTCAGGGGTAAAGAGTTGGTAGAAATCAACCAAGGTAGGCCAATCTTGCCAAGCTGCGGTGCCAATGCCAGCGGCACGGGCAGCTTCAGCACGAGCCACGATATTGGGATGCCTGTAAAAGAAGTTGACGCCCAAACTCAGCAAAGACCGGATATTGCTGGCAGAGTGCCCCGTTGAGTCAGTCTCGTCCAGGACAAGACTCACCAAAATATTGACCACATTTTTCTCAAAATTGCCAATCCGCAGCACCCGATCCTCAAGAGGGATACCCCGCAGGTCAATGTATTCTAAAAGGTTGTTACTGGTTTTCCCAGTATCAAACTCAGCACCACCCAAGAACCTAACCAGCCAGGTGTAGGTGCTGGAATATTTCGACTTAGGGTAGTCCATGATAGTGACTGGGGTACCCCGGCATAGTTCATAGAGTAAGAATAAGGCCACTAAGGTGGATTTGCCCGAACCCGATTTTCCAAAAAAGGCACCGTGGCGGGGTGAGCCAAACTCATCAGTGAGGCTGACATGGACAGGTGAACCGCCCTTTTCTGAGATGAGTTCCGTTCCTGAGCTAGAGCGACTGCAAATGCCAACCAGTTGAGCGAGGCCAACGGCTGCGGAACAATTGAGCTTGCGTCGAAAATCTTGGGGATAACCGCAAAGCAGTTCAGACTTAAAAGGCAGTGTCTGCGCCCAGGTTTCCCAAGGGTAGTCCGTCTCCTGGGCAACCAGTGCCGGTAAACGGAATCGGTTTTGAATGTATCGCAGCTTGGCGCGAAGCACTTCAACAGCTTGCTGATGAGCCTTTTGGGGATTTCTCTTTTTGAGCTTCGCATCCACAAACGAAAAAACGTTGATGGCGACCGCTACTCCAATGACCTTATCGCCTTTAATTAGGGATAGTTGAGCCTCACCCGCTTCTTCAGTGCGGTATTCCGCCATGCGGTCACGGCGACCAGTGCTGAGTCCAAAATTCTGCATGGACTCTTGCTGCTGGGTGTAGCGCTGTGTGGCCTGCAAAACATCCCCTTCATTGACCCAGCTATACTGGGTCACAATTTCAATATCAACGACCTTGGGTTGGGACATCAGTTCATCCCACAGCCATCTCATCTCGACCACTTCATCCAGCCAACCATCGGGGAGTTCATCAAAGCGTAGAACCCCCACATAGGCATCCCGCCCTGGCAAGTAGACAAAATTACGATCCGCTGCCGGAACATGGGCATGGGTTACCAGCAGGGAAGTCATGTGAAGCTTATCAGAGGTCTTCACCCGCTGTTTTTTGCCAGTGCGCTGAGCGGATTCCTCAAGGTGGTAGTGAGAGGTAAGTTGCTCCCCATCTAGCACCAAAGAGTGGGGTAATGCTATGGGATGAGATGTCCCATTGAGGGCAAAGCGCATGTACTCCCACAGTGTTTCTCGATCTAGTGGAATGGCCGTGAAGCGCATTTTGGTAGTGATCTGTAGATGGCGCTCTTGCCAAATATCGAAGGCGCTATTGAGTAATGCCTGTAGCTGCTCTGTGTCAAAATTTACAGCCTTGCTGACGTTTTTTTGAAAAAAACTGAAGATTTTGGATAGAATAGACTCCATTAAATCTTCAGCATCAATATCCTTTGGATCAATGGTGTAGGTTGCAAAGG
>CAYZWO010000157.1:0-8294 GCA_964482215.1 uncultured bacterium | reverse complement strand
GCCACTACCACGCTCTTCTTACCCACTTCCTGATCGCTTTTTCGATCTACTGAGCCTACCAAGCTGCTGAATAATTGTCAGGATTTTTTGATTTAACAAATGATTAATTTTAAATTTCCTGCCATTAAAAGCTGGAGTTATCTTAGCGTTAAATACTTGTTGATTCTTTAATTAACCTACTTTTTGATGGGGGTCTTAACCTCTGCTTAAGAATGTATTGAACACAACAAAATTCTCTAGGTTAATGATGATAATTTGACGTATTACTTAACTGTTATTTATTTGGTGTGAGACAGTGAAAAATTTTTCTAATTTTGCCAGACAAAAAATGGCATTCAATCGTTTTTCGACGGGGTTAATCTTGGCATCGATGGGAGCATTTTGGGGATTAGATAATCTGGCTCGTCCCGCGATCGCCCAGGCTCAAAGTTTAGTCGGAGAAATCCCAAGCGTTGCCGAATTGTCGAATACCTCAGCAGCGAACCCACTGGAGATTAAGCCAGAAGCCAAAATTCAACGTTATCAACTCCAATCTAAAACCAAATCCGATACGCTCTCTCAGGTAACGTCGGTTTCTGAATTGCGGGATGTTCAACCGACCGAGTGGGCCTATGAAGCTCTTAAAAGTTTAGTAGAACGCTATGGTTGCATTGTCGGTTATCCCGATCGAACTTTCCGAGGCAATCGTGCCCTCAGCCGTTGGGAATTTGCGGCGGGTTTAAATGCTTGTATGAATGTCATGGAACGGTTACTTCAGGAAAATGTAGCCGTACTGCGCGAAGACATCGATAAATTAAGACAACTGGCTCAACAATTTGAACAGGAATTAGCTGCTTTAGGCACTAGGGTTGATAACCTCGAATCTCGCGTTTCCTATTTAGAAGATCATCAGTTTTCAACAACCACAAAATTATCGGGTTTTACCTCAATTTACTTTAGTCAGGCGGGCAGTGGCACAAATATTCGCGCAGAAGGTGCAAATGTTTTTGCTCCCTTTAATCCGGCTCGTAATCCTGACGATAATATTCCCCGTTCTCGCCTTGTTACCGATCAGCCTAGTGCCACCTTAAGTTACTTAAGCTGGATTAATTTTGAAACCTCGTTTACGGGTAAGGATAATTTAACGGTTCAATTAGCGGTCGGTAATGGGGATGCTCCGGCTAACCAATTCCTCTCCGCCGGTTTTTATAATTCGACGGGAACACCCTTTACTCTGCAAACAGGAGCAGAAACGTTCAATAAAGTCGTTATCCGAGATTTATTCTATAGTTTTCCCGCCGCAGATAATCTCCAGTTAGTTGTAGGGCCACGAATTAACGTATATCGTTATTTTGATAATAATCGGTTTACTTTCTTTATTAACGGGCCAGAAAGCTTTAATAGTAGTGGTTCTACCCAATTTAGTACCGTTGACCGAGGCTCCGGGGCTGTGGCTGATTGGAAAATTAATGATGTCTTTCGTTTAACTGCCGGTTATGTGGGCTTGAGCGATGAATTCTTGCCGACGTTTCTGGGGGATACGGCTTCTGATCCTAGATTTGGTCTATTTGGTGGAACTTGGACGGCGATCGCGCAGTTGAGTATTGCCCCGACTGATAACATTAACCTCCGCCTTCTCTATGCCCGTTCCCGTATGGAACCCGATCCCTTTACAGGTTATGTGGGTGGTGCAACAGGGGAACCCTTACCCTATGGTTATGCCGATGATGGTTTTGGGGGAACCTTACATCATGCGTTTGCTGATACCTATTTGGCCAATATGGATTGGTTAGTCACTGAAGGGTTTGGTATCTTTGGCCGCTATAGTTACGGTAAAACCTTTACTACGCCGACTGATCCGTCTCGTCGCTCTGGTATTATTGCTTCCCAATCTATCCAAGCAGGCTTCTCCTTACTAGATTTTGGTAAGCCGGGGGCACAGGCGAATGTCTCCTATCTCATCCCGATGTCTGTCACCAGTGGACGGGAATTTCTTGTGGCAGGCGGTGGCGACGGTAGCGTCCAATCAGAAATTGAAGTGAACTACTTTTATCCGATCAATAACAATATCGCGATCGTGCCTTCTTTTTACCTGATTATGAAACCTAATAACTTTAGTGGTAATGGGCCGATTTATGTGGGTAATTTGAGAACTCAATTTACTTTCTAATTCTTTGTTCACAATGTCTAATCCCCTCTTTTCAGTTCTTATTTTAGGAACTTCTGCGGAGGGGAATATGGAGCAATTAAAGTCATTCCAATCGGCGTTAGTTACCTAATTATATTTACTTCGTGATTGAGCCTTCGCTGAAGGAGAACGGCGTGAAAAGTTCTTGGCCTCTTTTTCTAATTTGGTATGACGTTTTAAATAAGTAATTTCTGACGGTTTTAAATAACGATATTGCCCGCTTGCTAAGCGTTCCTGGGGAAGATGCAAGGGGATATCCCCAATGGCCCGTCGATGTAATTTCAAGACCTCAAAACCAAACTCCTCAGCCATTCGCCGAATTTGTCGATTTCTGCCTTCTACTAAGGTTACTTCTAAACACGTCCGTGTTTTGTCAAAATCCACGACTTCAACCTGAGCGGGTAAGGTCTGCTTTCCTTCTAATAAAATCCCTGCTCGCCATTGTTCTAACTGTTGCTCCGTCGGATGGCCAGCAATCCAAACATCATAAGTTTTCGGCAAATGATAGCGGGGATGGGTCAAGCGTAGGGTTAACTCACCATCATTGGTTAACAATAAGGCCCCTGTCGAATTGCGATCTAAACGGCCAACGGGATGAATGCCTTTTCCTTGACGAAGATGGAACGGTAACAAATCTAATACAGTTTTGCGCTGTTCTGGATCTTGGCAGGTGGAAATGACATCCCTGGGTTTATTTAACAGTAAATAAACGAATTTAGGACGATTAATCGGTTCAATGCGTTTACCATCCACTTCCAGGCGATCGCGGCTTGGATCGGCCTTATCCCCTAACTGAACAGGTTTCCCATTTAATCGAACTCTGCCCTCTAGGATCAACGTTTCCGCATGACGACGGGATGCCACACCCCACTGAGATAAAATTTTCTGTATTCGCTCGGTCATGGGTTGATTGCTCCAGTTTGAATGCAAGAAAGACAGTTGATAAGCCGAACTGACTAGCCACGTCAACTAATCTCATAAACGAAAGTCACAAATTCAGCTTATATTGATATAGCTTTTATTTATTAAGTGTAACCTTTGAACTGACCCTGCTATGTCCTTAACTCAGCCCAGTAAACTGATTAGTAAAATTCTTTCCCCTGCGCTTCGTCTTTGGTTACGTTCTCAGGTTGAACACGCTGAACAATTGGATATTCAAATTGAAGGACAAGATAGACAACTTTTACGGGGCCATGTTCCCCAGGTTTACCTGAGCAGTCAACGGGCAATTTATCAGGGGTTACAGTTAGGAAAAGTCTTACTCAAAGGCGAGAATATTCGCATTAATATGGGCCAGATCATCAAAGGCAAACCTTTACAATTGCTGGAACCGATTCGAGTCAGTGGAGAAGTTCAATTAACCGAAACCGATTTACAAGCGTCTCTTTCTTCTGAAATTTTAAGTAATGCTTTTACTGAGTTATTAATTGCCTTACTTGAACTCAAAGGTATTGAAAACCCTGCTCAACATTTGCAACCCTATCGAATTACTTGGAACGCGATCGCGCTTCATACCAATACTTTTGTCTTAACAGGTCATCTGACTGAACCGAATAAAACCCCGATTCCCTTAAAAATTAGAGCCGAATTAACGCTCACCAATCCCCAAACATTACATCTTAAAGAAATTGATATTTATGGCCTACAGGAATTAACGCAAGACGGCATAAAAGATTTTCAAGTTGATTTAGGCACAGATGTGGAAATTGAATCGTTGCAACTCAGCAATGGAGAACTATCTTGTTTAGGCCGCCTACTGATTCGTCCCTAAGTATGAATTTTGAATATTTAAAAAGTAATTTGGCTCAAAATGTAGCGTAAACGGTCGTAGTCATCTTTTAACAACAAACTTAAATTGCGGCCAATATTCACTAACCAAGCGCGATCGCCGTTGCGTAATCGATAAATTTCCCGAACAGTCGCCGCAATCAGGGCATCGGTTGGGGCATCGGTTATTTGTAATAAAATTCTTAAAAAATCAGGGGATTCCGTAAAGTGAACAATCTCATCGCGATCGCAGTGAAATACGGCCTGATGAATTTGAGGAGGACGAGGGGGTAAATAATGATAAACCTGTCCCATTTGAGGAGTTTTACCGTTGCGTCCTGTAGAAGACGTTTCAAAACCGACAATAGCCGCCCGAAACTCAGTTTTTAGCATGGCAAAAATCTGGGGTTGCTGTTCCCTGAGTTCTGCTAAAGATAACCCTAATGCCCTAGCGCGATGAATCGAATCAATGGGAGAGGTCGTAACATAGGTCACTACTGCATAAATTTTATTCCCCGTTTCCTCATCAATCGCTTTAATCCAACTGCCAAAAGGCGGCATAACAGGAAAATTCAGGTCTTCAGGTTCTAAACATTGAGCTAAAAACTGAGTCGTTGCTGTTTCAATAACTTCAGCAATATGGTGAGGATGGCGTTCATCAATAGAAAATTGCGGTAGGGGAAGACGCATGATTATTGAAAAAATTAATGCCCGCTTAAATTACTTTTTTAGTTTTTGAGTCGGATCGAGCAGACTTAATTCATTAAGTTGGAAGGTAACTAATTTATCCCAATTTCCATCTTCAAACAGAACGGCAGCTTTTCCGTCACTGACTCGTTGAACTAATCCTTCAAAACAATAATAAATATCATCGGGGTTAGTTACACGAACCGTTGCACCAGGTAAAATCATTATGTCTGTCCTCATCACAATAACTTGTTTTAGCTTAGCAGGATCTTTGTAAGTTAGTCATAAACAAGGATTGGGGAATTAATTAGAAAATTGAATCATTATCTCAAAAGTTCATCGAGACGCGATCGCGTTCCCTCAATCCATCCACAAAACAAAGCGCATTAAGATTGCTGATCCAACTTGAGAACGGCCATGAATGCTTCTTGCGGCACATCAACCGTACCGATAGACTTCATCCGTTTTTTCCCTTTAGCTTGCTTTTGGAGCAATTTTTTCTTACGGGAAATATCCCCCCCATAACATTTGGCTAAAACATCTTTGCGTAAGGCGGGAATATGTTCACTGGCAATCACTTTAGAGCCAATCGCTGCTTGAATAGGAACTTTGAATTGATGGCGAGGAATTAACTCTTTTAATTTTTCTGTCAAAGCACGACCGACATAATAGGCTTTATCCCGATGGACAATCATGGCCAAGGCATCAACGGGATCGCCGTTAACGAGAATATCTAACTTAACTAAATGGTTTTCCCGATAACCAATGAGTTGATACTCCATGCTGGCGTACCCTCTAGAACGAGACTTAAGCTGATCAAAAAAGTCCGTCACCACTTCCGCTAAAGGCAATTCATAAATCAACGCCGTCCGACTCTGGGTAAAATATTTCATATCGACAAATACCCCGCGACGGTTCTGACAAAGCTCCATCAGCGTTCCCACATAGGTTTCAGGCGTAATCATTTCCACCTTAATATAAGGTTCTTCCAATTTCAGGCGTTTTTGCACTGGAGGAAGCAAGCTGGGGTTATCTACTTCGATAATCTCGTCGTCAGTGGTCGTCACCCGATAAACCACAGAAGGGGCGGTCGTGATCAAATCAAGATTGTATTCCCGCTCTAAGCGTTCTTGCACAATTTCCATGTGGAGCAGTCCTAAAAATCCACAACGGAAACCAAAGCCCATCGCGCTAGAGGTTTCAGGTTCGTAGGACAGAGCCGCATCGTTCAATTTCAGTTTTTCTAAGGCATCGCGCAGATCGGGATATTGATCCGCATCAATGGGGAAAAGTCCACAGAAAACCATTGGATCGGCTTCGGTGTAACCAGGTAATGGTTCTTTGGCAGGTTTTTCGGCTAGGGTTACGGTGTCGCCCACCCGTGCGTCGGCTACGGCTTTGATGGCAGCAGCAAAATAGCCCACTTCTCCTGCATGGAGTTCATCGACTTGGATTTGATTAGGAGATAAAACCCCCAATTCATCAATGGTGTATTCCTTGCCTGAAGCCATTAATCGAATGCGATCGCCTTTTTTGACCCGACCATCCATGACACGGAAATAAACGATCACGCCACGATAGGCATCATAATAACTATCAAAAATCAAAGCGCGTAAGGGGTGATCAACCGTATCGGCAGGCGGCGGAACCAAATGCACGATGGATTCTAAAATATCATCAATGCCGATTCCCGCTTTAGCAGACGCTTTAATAATTTGGCTACAATCTAACCCAACGACCTCTTCAATTTCAGCAGCAATTCGTTCAGGTTCCGCACTGGGTAAGTCAATTTTGTTTAAAACGGGAATAATTTCTAAGTTATTATCCAGAGCTAAATACACATTCGCTAAGGTCTGGGCTTCTACTCCCTGGGTTGCATCAACGACTAATAACGCCCCCTCACAAGCCGCCAGCGATCGCGACACTTCATAGGAAAAGTCAACGTGTCCAGGCGTATCAATCAAGTTTAAAACGTAGTCTTGACCATCTTTGGCTCGATAATTCATTCGAGCGGCCTGTAACTTAATCGTAATGCCCCGCTCTCGCTCTAAGTCCATACTGTCGAGAAACTGTTCTTTCATTTCCCGTTGCTGAACCGTTTCCGTAATTTGTAACATCCGATCCGCTAAGGTGGACTTCCCGTGATCGATGTGGGCAATGATCGAAAAATTACGAATATTAGAAACAGGAACGTCAGTCATGCGTCAGTCACAAGCATCAAAAAGTCTTTTCTATTGTAATCGTTTTTCGGTCGTCCTAATTCTGGGAAAGCTTTGAAGAGTTAAAAGTAGGCTCAATGGTTTAAATTAATTTTTTGGATACAATCAGGTGAGAGTCTTTTCAATAACAAAGAATAATGGCAAGTGAACCGAGTATTTGGATTATTAGCAGCGATCGCGTAGATAATGATCGCATTGAGAATGAGTCAGGCAGTAGAGCAAGCTATGATACTGGCCCAAGCTATCGAGAACCTGAGCCGCCGTCAGGCAGAAATCGACATCAAGTTTCTGCTCAAACCTTGCAGCAAAATATGACAGAATTTTTGTCTGTCGTAGAATCGGCTTTTGAAAAGGCGGAACAATCTCAGGCTAAAATGCAATTGGAAGAAGTGGAATTAGTGGTTGGAGTCGATGGCAAGGGTCAAGTCAGTTTATTAGGGACTGGTGGTGAAGTTGGCGGTAAAGGGGCAATTACGCTTAAATTTAAACGTAAACCATCTTGATTTTGGAGCAATGACAAATTATGAAACTGCAATATACCTATTGGCAAGAAAATGATGGTAATTTTCTAGGTTATCTCAATGATTATCCTGATCATTGGACTCAAGGTAATGATTTAGAAGATTTAAAAGAACATCTTAAGGATTTATATCAAGAATTTTCTAAAGAATCTCTACCTGGCATAAAAAGGGTTGCCGAGTTAGAGGTTGCATGAAACGAAAAGAGCTAATCAAAATAATAGAAAAGTATGGTTGTGTTTTGATTCGTCATGGAGGCAAGCATGATATTTATCAAAATCCTGAGACGGGAATCTCTCAACCGATTCCTAGACATAACGAAATCAATGAAAGATTGGCAAAAAAAATTATCAAAGATTTAACAGATCAATAAAGTCAAAATATAAAAAGACGATATGATATTTTTGACACGCTGTGACTCAAATTATCTTTAATAAGAAGAAATTTTAATGGCGAAAAATTGGGCAATTTGTGTTGGTATCAATCAATATGACAATATTTCTCCCCTCAATTATGCGGTAAGAGATGCAGAAGCAATGTGTGACTATTTTACCGAAGTTGGTTTTGATCAAGTCTATTTATTTACAGACAATTCTCCTGCCATTACCGATGCGGGTAAACCCTTTAATTCTCAACCGTCTTTTGGTTCTTTACGGCGATTTTTACGGATACGTTTTGAGAAAGCTTTTTTGAGTTGTGGGGATAATTTTTGGTTCTTTTTTAGTGGTCACGGAATGCGTCATAGGGAGAAGGATTATTTGTTGCCTTGTGATGGCGATCCCCACCCAGAAGGAATTGAGGAAACTGCTATTTCTCTGAGTTATGTCAGTGAGCGATTGCGCCGTTGTGGAGCCGATAATGTTGTCTTGTTATTAGGAGAATATCAAGCAGATAATGCTAGTCTGTAGTAAAGAGTAAAAGTGAAGAAAAAGAAAG
>CAYZWO010000156.1:0-8461 GCA_964482215.1 uncultured bacterium | reverse complement strand
TTTCATAAAGACCGTCTGAAATTTCCCGTTCACTTCCTGTCCAATCTTGGGTTGTGTAAGTCAGTTCTATTCCCTCACTCGATATCGCTGGAGTTTGGATGGTTGACTTGCCCTGCGAGGAATTAAGTTGGGGCTTCGCCTTGGATTCTGGCAATACGAGAAAGTTGTCAAAAGGGATTTCTCCTTGGATACTGTCTTGAATAAGCGAAAAAGGTTCATGCTTCGGAGAAAGCGTGGTCTTTGTTTCAGTTAACTCAATCGGGATTAAGGCTTGACGTTCTGGTACAAGTTTCAAAACCGCACTGAGTAAATCCGATAAAGAAAGTGCCGTTTCCAAACAATTGACAAACTTATTCGAGTTATTAGGCGTAATCTTATCGATGACTGTCAACCGAGTCTCAATGGTTGTTCCATGTTTAGCATAGGCTTGACCGACAATCGGACAGGAAAAGACAACGGTGGCAGAGCGCTGAATCTCCATAAAGCTATCTCGCCATTCAGGACTCAAGGGAGAGAACCAATTCGCCGTAATCGCCACCAAACGACCTCCTTCCGTCAGCCTTGCCAGTGCTGAACGCAGGTGTTTGAGGGTGGCAAATTGGTTTCGTTTTGCCATACGGGGAGAAGCGGAAAAGGGCGGATTCATCACCACGACTGTCGGATGAAATTTAGGGTCGAGGTAATCATCAATCTGCTCGGCATTATGACCGGATAAAGGAGTTTCTAAGAAAACTTCACTGAGAATATCCCGACGTTTAGGACAGATTTCGTTGAGAAGCAATTGCGCTCCCCCAATTTGAGCAAAGGCTGCTAAGATGCCTGTCCCTGCGGACGGTTCTAACACCAAGTCATCAGGGGTAATCTGCGCCGCGATCTGAGCAATGTAGGCAAGGGGAAGAGGGCTAGAAAACTGTTGTAATTGAATCGATCTCTCAGATCGTTTGGTTTGGGTAGGGCAGAGTCGATGAATACGCTCTATTTCATTTAATACAACGGAATGATTCCCTTGATTGAGTAATTCTTTTCCCTGCTCTTGAATAAATCGAATTTGAGCGATTTCCAAGGCTTCGTAAGCATCTTTCCATAACCAATGACCCTCTGCATCAGATCCCCCAAAGATTTCCGTCATCAAACGAGCAACCCCATTATTGGAGATCGCTTGTCCTTGTTTGAGCAAGGGAAGAAGTTGATGGCCAACCTCAATCAATGGGTTGGATGAGGTTGGGGGTTGATAGTTCTGTATCAGTTGAGTTTCGGCAACAGGGGATGGCTCTAATTGAAACAGAGTTTCTAAGGCGGCTCGAATTTCTATGGATGTTTGAGGAACCAAAGCCGTTAAGGAATGAATAGTATTCAGAGCAGAACTGGCTTGCTCAAAACATTGAGTCAGTTGCTGATGTTTGGTTTTGAGTTCGCTGACAACCTGTTCTAACTGTTCAACTTCTTTCTGGATCTGAGGAAAACGATTCATCAATAGCGGATTAGCTTGAGTTGCGGTTAAAGGCATGAGATTTTATCTCCTAATAAAAAAAGCTGGCATAAACCAACTTTTTGATGAGCTAAATTGAGTGAAATTTAAATGAATTTAAGCAGGATAAATCAATTTGCCCGTTGAAATTTATCCTGCTGAGAATAAGCGTTAGCTGGCTATCTTTTCCTCTTTAAAGGAAGAGTAATTGGGCGTAGAGATAAGTTCAGGTAATTTCTCTTGAATAACGGCTATGACTTGATTAGGATTATCTTTAAAAAGACTCCAAATTTCTGCCTTGATAAAAATGAGTGATTTTTCCACTTTGCCACATTTTTGTTGAATTCCTAGCAGTTTACAGAGTTGACGACTTTGCCGTTTATTCAAGCTTTTGATAACCGTCTCAGCTTGCATGTTGAGCGGATTCTGGTGCTCCGATTTTGGAATTTTATTCTGCTTAACTTTAGGAACAGCTTGCTCAACGGGATGACTCTTCTCAACAACGGGAAAACCCTCTTCTGTCGATTTCGTCATTAAATTATCGTCAATAAGTGCTTCATCCTCATCAAAGATAACCTGAATATTAGGGAACATTTTAGAATTTACTGCTGTTACCTTCGATTGCTCCTGTTGATGATAAATCGCAATAGAAATAGTACAGTAATAGCCAATAAAAAGTAAGACGGGGAAAAGAAATCCATTAATAGTAGACACCATCATTTTTTTCCTTATTTTTGAGGAATATCAGTGCTTGTTGTAGAGATGGCACTGGCTCAATTCAACAGGCGTTAGCCGACTAAAAATCCGCCTTAAAAAGTTCCCTGAATGTACACTAAATTTCAATTCTCAATCGTACTATTAAGGGAATTTATTTCATTTTTTATTTAGTCTGTTTCAAGGCTTTCTTCAACCTTTTTTTTGAGAATGATTGGAGGTTTGGGCTGACTAGAAGTTTCTACTTTTGGGGGTTTTTGGAATTTTTTCGGTTTGATGTAAGGAGGAATTGTTGTTGTCGGCTCTTCTAATAGACGGCTTACCGTAAATTCTTGTGTTTCGGGCGAGAATATTGCTTCTACCTGACAAAAGTAACGCTTAGTGTAGTCTTGCTTCCCTTTTACATTGGGATCATACTCAAAGGCTTCAACGGGAGCATCTTTCCATACCAAGGGAAAATGTAGCGCTTTACAGTCATCCTGCGCTCCTCGGCTTTGGTTCCGATAAACCGTTATCACAGGGTCGGCTAAGAAGGGTACTTTTTGCCAAATTCCCCGCACTTTAAAATGGTTGACTGGATAGTTTTTTGAACATTGGGCTAAAACTGCTACCACGGTGAAATTAAGATTCCGCAAAGCTTCTTCTTTTTGGACGTTAGGCTTCCAATGAGGATAAACCCGTAAATACACTTCTTCTTCACGCTTGGCAAAACTTTTGAGACGCTCTCTTGAGCCATAGAGGGGATAGGTCTGCTCTCCGATTTGGAGGACGTAAAAAGATTCCTGTTCTAGGATTTTTCCCTGTACCAAACCAAAGGCTTGAAAGAAAGGCAAAGTTTGTTCAGCTTCCTTTGGATTAGGGGCTTCTGGTTGATTTTCAGCAATAGAAACGTCTGAAGATTCTGAAGAGATTTTGGCTTTTTTAGTCTTTTTCTTCGTGTTGGCAGGCTGGGATTCTACGATAGGAACAGCTTCAGATAGGACAGGTTCAGATGGAACTTCCTGAATGAGATTAACCTCTTCCATTTTTTCAGCAATAGAAGCTAATTCTACCGATTTTGGCTCTTTTTTCCGGGCTTGAGTTTTCGTTTTTTTCTGATTTTTATCTAAAGAAGACTCGGTAATGGTCGAATCGGTAATCTGTGAGCCTGTAGCGATTGACTCGGTAGTAACGGATTCTTCCCCCATACTGTTTTTTTTAACTTTAACAAGGTTAATCGGCATAAAGCGTTTTGAAGCGTTTACTCAGGATATTGACTCTCATAGCAGAGAGCGCATTTCAATATTTAAAAGATTCACTAAATCAAAGCTTGCATCGATTATAGCTTGTTTTTCATCCCTAGATTAAAGGCTTTACCTAGCGAAGAATCTCAGACTAAGTTAAGTTTGCTCCTTTTGCCCCCTTCTCTCTGTTTCCTTTAGAGGTTTTTCAAGTTAAACTGAGAACTATCTCTGGACTTTGTGAGTCCTATGGTCAATAAATATGTCAACCCCAACAACAACAGACCAAAGAACCCTGAAACACGAAAGCCGTCCCTGTGCCTGCAAGCTTAAGGACGACTATCAACATTCAAGATTCTTCTGTGCTTTTGGGACACTCGAATCTATGGAGGTTACGGACTGATTAGAGAAACTAACTATATGAGTTTTTTTAAGGGGCTTGCATCTTAAATTATTGATGCTGCCGCAGGAATTTCTTCGCCGCGATTAATCTTATCATAGATGATAATTGCGGTATAGGCAACTTTTTGCATTTTTTTCTTCGGTACTTACCCCCACAAAAAACCGATAAATTAGCATTTTCTCACTCAAATTCTTTTTTTAGATTGAATTTCCATTCATCACTCATGATAGCTATTACAAGCTAGGTCATGGATGGCTTATTCATAAAATTTACTGATTTCTGTTGAAAACAGAGAAATATTGCCCTTGATCACTTAATTAAGGGCTGTTTTTAGCATGGCTTGCGTTTGAAGTTGCAGAGCAAAGGAACGTGAAGAAATGCTCTATTTTGCCGCAACTTCAGCACTATTCAATCTGTTTAAAGAGGAAATCGAATGGAGAATCTCATCCAAGTTTTTCTGGGAATATCTGAAAGAACAACTGAACGACTCAATTTGGCAAGAACCAAACTTTGCGCTAACTGAAAGTCCCATACAGACAGTCTCTGAGGCTGCCCTAACGGAAAGATTAACCACCCGAAAAAAGACAAATAGTATTTTCAGCCTAGATCAAAAATTAGCCGTTTAGTTGCTCTTTCAAAAATAATTTCCATAAAAGTTGGTTAGGTTCTCCTCTATTCACATAGGAGAATCGTCATGAGCATCAATAACAGTCAAAATAAACCCTTTTCAACCTCGGATTGGATTCGCTTTAAACGGGGTGATTGCCCTATCTGTCAGGGAGCCAAAAAAGATTGCCGCCAAAATCAAAAAACGACTTTAATCCATTGTCGAGATATCTCAGCCAATCCCCTTGATTATGTTTTTCGAGGACAGGATGCCCTGGGCTTTGGGATGTGGATTGATAAAGCGGATGCCCAACAATGGAGTCAAGAACAACGAGAACAATGGCAACAAGAAAGACTCGCTAACCAGAGCAAACGACTAGCTCATCATGCTAAAACGGCTCTCCCTGTTAAAACTCTAGACCTTGCTATCCGAAAACTAGCTCGTTACTTGGGATTGACCACAGCGCATCGGCAACAATTACGGGAGCGCGGACTGACGGATGAGCAAATTGATGCGGGTCTGTTTTTCTCTATTGGAGAACATCAAAACATTCCCGCCGGTATTCCCTCTAACTTTCCTGGCGTTGACTGGTCAGGACAGAAATTATTTACTCCTAGCCCAGGGATCGCTTGTCCTGCTTTCAATCCTGAAGGCAAGGCAATTGGCTATCAAATCCGATTGATTAAGGCGGAATCGGGGAAATATCGTTGGCCCAAAGGGCGAGTCTCTAGTCATCTCCAAAATGGAGAATTACCGCTCACCATTACGGGAGCAAGTCTCGCTGATGCCAACGTGATTTAGTTAACTGAAGGTATCCTCAAACCCTTTGTGGCTTCTCAGAAATGGGGAATCCCCTGTATTGGCGCAGCAGGCGGAAATCATCAAGGTAGTCCTCAACAATTACTCGCTGCGATTGGGCAAACCTCAGAAGATTGTCTGATTGCCATTGCGCCTGACGGGGGGGCTATCCTCAATAAAAATGTTCTCAGACAGTACGAGAAAACCGTTAAGCTCTTAACTGACTGGGGTTATGGAGAGAGAATCAAGTTTGTTTGGTGGGGACAAGCGACGAAGTCAGACCATGATTGTGATGAAATCACTCAAGATGAGTTTGACCAGATTCAATACCTCAGCCCCGATGAATTTGATACCTTATGTCCTGATAGCATTGTTAATCGGGTTCGCAACTGGTTTAATAAACAAGCTAAACGATTGCAACCCAAAGGATTTGGCGTTCCTAAGATTGAAGGAACAAGCTTTAAGGGAGAGCGCGCTTTAGCTTGGCTCAAGAGTGCTAAGAATGTTCTAGATGCCTCTTTTATGGGCGATGGTAAATCCCATGCGGTTTGCAGTATCGCCAATCCCGTCGGCAAGGTTTGGTATGTCTATCATGACCATCGCAATCCAACCATTCCTCAAATTGCCACTGAATTTACGGATTTAATGCCCAGACTCCAGTACGGATTAATTCGTAATGAGAAAGGAAAGTTAGTTAAGGCTCATCAGAATACGCCTGAAGAGAAGCGGGAAGTTCAGCCCAATTGCATTCGAGCAGAACTCTTTAACCAATTATCGGCAATGGGACACGATCCCAATGAAGGCGCAGGCAGTAATCCCATTTGTCAATCCTGCCCGATGGCTCAGGCTTGTAAATTTACCGCTGGCTGGTTTCTTCATGACCGCAAGGAAACTTTATCGGCTCCTAAAATTCGTTGTCATCTTGATTCTATGCCCAGGGATTACGATTACTCTAATGACATCATCATCGTGGATGAATCTTCTCAGAGTATTAAACCCACCAAAACGATTGAGAGCGATCGCTCAAAGCTCTTAGATGAAATTGACAGGGCAAGAAATTTTATTTCCTTGGAGCAGTACCAACAAATTGACCACATTTTCCAATCAATTAAAGGTTTATTTGAAAGTAATGAGGTATTCGGGGTAACTCACCAAAATATTTTGGCTCACTTGGAAGGAATTCATCTGAATTTTTTGAACGATACTATTGATGCGCTCTCGGCTAATGCTTTAAATTTGTCTAATGTTTTTCCCATTGCCGATACCCCGATAGTAACCCCTGCTGATAAGCAGAAATTCAAAGGCGCTTATAAATCTGCGGTGGCACACTTCCGAGCCGAGGCATACAAAGAAAGTGAGGAGAACCTTAAACGATTACCGCCTAATGCTTTATTCCATTTACTCAAAGCTCTCCGAGGCGATAAAGGCATTGCGCTTAAAATTACTCAAGGGCAACTGACTATCACACTGGATCGCCGTGATGATTATTCTCGAATTTTCAATACTGCCAAGAAGAATATCTTTTTAGATGCGACGGCTAACGCTGACCGAATTCAAGAAATCGCAGGATTAGAAGACAAGGTTCACGCGATTCGTCGTCAACAAGATTATCCTCTCCAAAATTTAACGATTCATCAAATTAATATTAAAGGCGTTGCGAGTCCCCGAAGAATGACGGATATAGCCTTTAATCGAGTTAAACATGTTTTACAAACATTACGGGAACGCTACGGCGAAATTCCCTTGATTGCCCATAAATGTCAAGGAAATCATCTCGAAATAGAGGGTTACTGGTTTAACCATAATCGCGGTTCTAATGCCTTTGCTGGTAGTCTCAACTTTGCGACCCTGGGTTTGCCCTACCCGAATAAAGGAGCCATTGAGGATGAGTATTTTACTTTCAATGGAACCCTTGATGGTTTTGATGAATACTATGAATCTCGTAATAAAGAGGAAATTCTCCAAAGTATGGGTCGTCAACGAGTCAATCTTTATCCTAATCAGCAGTTTAATTATTTTGCGCTTGTACCTCACGGAACGGATTTATCGTGGCTTTCTCAATACGGAGCCAAAATTATCGTCAAAGATGCGTTTGAAATTACCCCCCTTGCTGGGAGTGAAACTCAATATGCCCGTCATCAATTGCTAGAAGCGGTTATGGATTGTAAATCAAGGGGACTCAAAGTTACTCAAACCGCAATCGCTCAATGTCTTGGCAAAACTCAGCAATCTATTTCTAAAATTCTCAAGAAAGCGGGTATTAGCCTCCATGAACTGGCTCAAATGATTGAGGAAAAAATTACAACCGCCTCCTATAAGGACTCTATAGGAACTGGTTGTATTTCTCATGAATTTTTAAAGGACTGGGCTTGGTTTTTGGATCTACCTCTGGATGTAATTGCGGAGGAAATTATTCAAGTGGTTATGAATGGCGGTATGGCAAACCTGAAGCGATATTTAGAAGATTATCCCAGTCCTGCTCAGGCTAAAGTTTTAGGGATTTTATGGGCATTATTACAGGAGGAACAGGATTTTTTATCCGAGTTATGTAAAACGTGATTGGCAAACTATTGAAAACGATAGAAGGGAGCTTGCCCTCACTTTGCTATGCTTGAGCATTCTCGATTTCTTTCTATGCCGTCAGTGATGAGATTAAGATAAGTTTATGAAAGATAATCGTTATCCCCACAATTGGAAAGCGATCTCGGAGGAACGGAAACGAGCCGCTAATTGGATTTGTCAGGATTGCGGCTTAGACTGTTGCCCTAGCTGGTTTGGTAAATTGTTGGGGTATTCTAGAAGCGATCGCAAACGGCTAGAAATGTCGGTACATCACAGTGATTATGTCCCTGAAAACAATTCCTTGAGTAATTTGATTCCCCTTTGTTCAGCCTGCCACCTGAAGCGGCACATTAGAGGAAAAGGCAATGAGGTTCCTGGACAACTCAAATTAAATCTTTAACCCCTCGCGTCGCCGTTACTCCCTACGACCATTGAACATTTTCTCCCTGACCCCAAAAACCATCAAATTTAGTAACCTCAATATCTCCTAACACTTGAACTTGGCAGGCCAGCCGTCGAGTTGTTCCTTTTTCATGAGGAGGTAATGATAATCGTGTTTTTTCCCGCCAGTTTAGATCAGAGACTTTCCCAGCGATCGCGACAGCACTTCGCAGCTTCCAATACCCCGACAGTTATAGGAGTTACGCATTGACAAAATGCTAATAAAGTGTAGCTAACAGAGAGATTGT
>CAYZWO010000155.1:0-8540 GCA_964482215.1 uncultured bacterium | reverse complement strand
CTTCTAACTTGACCTTACCTCTTTTCCAAAATTAGTTTTCGATCTACTGAGACTAAACATGCAACACACGATTTTTGTCGATAAAAGTAAAACAGGAGATTTTCAGACAACAAAAGGGATCAGAGGTATTTTAGAGCGAGATGGCAACAAGGACGATATTATTGCCTTTATCATAGAGAGAAACTTACCGCTTGATGACATAGGCGTAAATCAGTTAGCTGATAGAATCATGGAATCACCGCCCAATTTAGGATATTTAACGATTTCTAATGCGCTTCAGTGGCGATTACAATACAGTCGGGTCATCCAGTCTGCGGGTAATACTTCAGGAATCATTAAAGTTCAATAAATGACCCAATCAATAGACAAGCGGCAATTTGGTGATTTTCAAACTCCTGATAATCTTGCCCTTGAAGTTGTTCAGCTCCTAAAATCAAAGCACAAAATATCACCAGAATTTATCATCGAGCCAAGCTGTGGAACAGGTGCATTCATTCGCGCTGCTCTAAATATTTTTAAACATTCTAAAATTATTGCATCAGATATTAATGAGGAATATATTCAACAAGCGAAGCTTTCTATCGCTGAATATTCAAATTACGACAATTTAACTCTCTATACCTCTGATTTTTTTAGTACAAATTGGAAAAGTCTTATTTCCCAAATTTCAGGATATGTTTTAGTGATTGGTAATCCCCCTTGGGTTACTAATAGTAAGTTGAGTATACTAAATAGCCAAAATGTTCCCTCAAAATCGAATTTTCAGGGTCGTCGAGGTATCGAAGCGATTACAGGTTCAGGAAATTTTGATATTTCTGAATGGATGTTATTGGCCTATGTTGAATGGTTATCCCAAAAAGAAGGTACTATCGCTGTTCTCTGTAAGTATGCGATCGCGCGTAAAGTCATCCGTCAAGTTAAGCAAAAATTCAGCAATCGATTTTCGACTCATATCTATTTAATTAATGCAAAAACGTATTTTGGGGTTTCGGTAGGGGCTTGCTTGTTTATTTTATCAACGGGATCTCATGGCAATCTTGATTGCAAAGTTTATGAAAATATAAAGTCTAATAATGAATCCTATTTAATTGGAGAAAGAGATGGTTTCATGCTTCGAGATACCCTTAAATATGAAAAATGGAAACACTTAGCAGGCCAAGATTTAAGATATACATGGCGTTCTGGCGTTAAACATGATTGCTCTAAGGTAATGGAGTTAGAGCAGATAGATGATACTTTTGTTGTGAATGGGATAGGTAAAAAATATGCGTTAGAAGTGAACTATTTATATCCTCTTTTAAAAAGTTCAGATTTGGGAAATGGTAGAATTAACAACTATCGAAAGCTGATATTAATGACACAAAAATCAATTGGTGATAATACTCATTTCATTCAAGATAAAGCTCCTAAAATTTGGCAATATCTCCTTGAACATGATGAATATTTAAAAAATAGAAAAAGTTCTATCTATAAAAATAAACCACCCTATTCTATTTTTGGAGTCGGTGATTATTCTTTTAAACCTTGGAAAATTGCAATTTCTGGACTTTATAAGCATTTAAAATTCTGTCTTATTAAACCGCTAGACGGTAAGCCAGTTATATTTGATGATACGGTTAATTTTTTATCTTTTGAAACTGAAGAAGAGGCTCAATTTATTTTTGGGCTGATTACCTCGACTCCCTCAATAGAGTTTCTAGATTCTATGATTTTTTGGGATGAAAAAAGGCCGATTACCATAGAGATTCTAAGACGTTTATCCCTTAAGGCTGTGGCCAAAGAATTAGGTGTTTTAAAAACTTATCTGCAATGGGCTGAATCTTTTCAGGTCGCTTCTAATGGTCAATTAGAGTTAGGATTAGCCGAACCGATCTCCCGTTACACAGTCCAGACATCTCTTTAATTGGCTTCTTATTTCGATTTTGTGTGTGTTTCTGTCCCTTCTTTCTTCGCTTTTTCTTCGGCTAATAATGCTTTGACCCTGGCTTGAATGGTTTGATGGGCTTCAACACCTTCATAAGCGTAACGATTCAATTGAAGACGCACAATAAATTCTTCTAGTTGAGTGACGCGATCGCGGGTTTCAGGGTGGGTCGAAAGCCAAGCAGGAACCTTAACGCGGTCTTCTTTTTCCATGATGGCTAAAAGATTTCGCACCCCGTCGGCCGCATAGCCCGACTTAGCCAATAAACGAGTGCCCAATTGATCCGCCTGCTCCTCCATTTCTCGGCTGTAGTTGAAAAAGAGTAAATCTCCTGCAATTCCGCCGACATAGGGAATATATTGGGTGATGTTATCGGTTAAGGCTCCCTGGGTCATTAATTGGAACCCGTGGGATAAAACACTATGGGAAATCTCATGGGCGAGTAACCCCGCAATTTCTGCCTCGGATTCGGCTTTAGCGATCGCGCCTGCATTGATAAATACTTTTCCCCCAGGCAAGGCAAAGGCATTAAATCGCTCATCGAGGATGACATAAAATTCATATTGAAAATCATCTCTCCCCGCAGTTTTAGTTAATTTATTGCCAATTTCTCGGATATAGGCTAAAACTTCTTCGTCTTTGAGCATGGGTAACTGTTGACGAGCTTGAGCCGTTAACTGATTGCCTAAATTGCTTTCCCCTTGCATGAGTAACATTCCCGTTTGTACTGCCGATAAGGGGCCCAATAAATTCCCCGTTAATGCATACCCTAAACCGCCAATGATGGCATTCCCCACCACATTCCACGTCATTCTTTCCCGTAAGCTTGCTTGAAAATTGGCGAGGTTTTTATTGGCACTTTCGGTAAATTCTTGAGTTACGAATTGATCAGGATTTAACAGGGCAAATTGACGGGCGAGCAGAGAGGCTTCTAACCATTTTTGTTCTGCTTCAAAAGCAGCAATTTGGGCTTTTACTAAGGGGACTTCGTTGGGGTAAAGGGCTAATGCGTTTTCTAAAACGGTACGGCTTTCTTCGGGTTGACCATTCTTTTTTAACGCTTCGGCATAGATTAAATGGGCAAGAATATATTCAGGATATTTTTCGGTTAATAATTTCAAGGCGGTTAAACGTTTACTGACATAAATTTCATTTTCTAATCCCTCTTGATAAAGTCGCCAATAAACTTTTCCTACGCCTGTTATATCTTCTACTTCATAAATTGCTTCAGGAATAATTTCTCGATTTAGTTGGGTTTCGGCAGCAAAGGGGGGTTTCACTTCTCGATAAAAACGTTCGGCCAAAACGCGATCGCCGCATTGATAATAGCGATCTGCCTTAGCCAAGGTTTGAAAACGAGTAATTTCTTCAGGAGACAGTGGTTTCTCAGCCTTGTCCGTTGTTTGGGAATCAAGGGATGGGTTTTCAGCATTAGGCCCAGTAGAATCAGTTTTCGGGGGTGTTATCGCTGATTCTGAATTAACTTGAGTATCTTTTTGTTGAACGGTTGGATCGGGATTATCTGCAATAGGGGAAGTTTCTGCCTTTTGGGGCTGAGAGGGCAATGTCAAAGGTTGAGAGTGATTCAAGATATCTAAGGGATTGGAGATAACTTCTGAGACCTTACTAGTTGTGCCCTCTGCGTCTGGACACACATTAGGAATCGTCTCCGCCCAAGCTGGATGGGTGACTAAAACTCCACTTAAAAATAGTAAAATTGCCCGTTGCATGGTCTATTTCTCCCCACTTTAAAGCTTGTTTTTTGATCACCGAATTTTTTTAATCTTGGTGAGACCTATTACGTTTTTCAAAAATTCAAGCAATATCAATGATAATAGGCTTAAAATCATTGTTTTTCCTTTTTTAGCTTCAGTAAGTATTGTGCTACCAATTGACTTCAGGCTCTACTTCAATTCTAACTTTATGAGAAATGCGTTTAGGAAACCGATCTTGTAAAGATTTCTATTCTAACAAGACAAAAAACTACAATTTGGTTGAGATAATTTAAATGATTGCGACCAAAAATCTAATATTGGGTAACATAATTCTATAAATGGCTTTATTCAATGATTTTTATATTTTTAGTAGGTGATCACAATGAGTAAACAAACGCAAGCTGAAGCTATTATTCGCTCCCATGTACTCTGGGCAATGGGTGGGGGGCTAATTCCGATTCCATTAGTTGATTTTGCTGCGGTTACGGCAATTCAACTCGAAATGCTCCAGCAGCTTGCTCAACTTTACGGAGTTAATTATTCTCGCAGCCAAGGGAAAACTTTTGTTTCTGCTTTAACAGGAACAACGATCGCGAGTTTAGGAGCTAGTTTTCTAAAAGCCATTCCTGGTATCGGTTCAATTCTTGGTGGAGCCTCCATGTCTTTAGCGTCTGGAGCTTCAACGTATGCCGTTGGACAGGTTGCCATTAGTCATTTTTCAAGTGGGGGTTCGCTGAGTAATTTTGTTGAAGAACAAATCAAAACTGTTTATGATTCTGCTTTTGAACAAGGTAAGAACTATGTTTCCAATTTAGAAAATGAGAAAGGTAATGAGGCGGCTGATATTTATCAAGCCCTAGAAAAACTCGGTAAATTGAGAGACCAAGGTATTCTCACCGAAGAAGAATTTCAAATGAAAAAGCAAGAACTTCTATCCCGACTTTAGTTTCATTGCCTAGACTGCCAGTCCAGTAATTTCAAAATTGGGAACGCGATCGCCGAGGATTGAGGAATCACTTCTTTGATGAATTTGCCGCCCAAGCATTTTTAGTTTAATAAATAGAAATTTGCTGAATTTAAAGAATCAAATCACCCAATCGGGTGAAGTAACGTATTAATAATTGTGGGATGTTAAAAGATAACAAAAGAAATCGTTCATCTCATAGCGAAATAACGAGATTGCTAAAAGAGACGGAAGTAAGGATAAGATCAACCCCCTGAAGGAACGCGCTACAGAACCCATTGAATAGGAGAATGTGTAATGATTCGTCAAGTCTATGTTGTGTTAACGGTTGTGATGTTAACGGTTTTAACGTTTATTGGAAATCCTGCTAATGCAGCAGAAATTGGAAATGTAGGAGCAGAACAATCTACTAATCAATATTCTCAAACGGTTCAAGATTGGAAGCAAGCTGATGTTATGCAATATGCCCAAGTAAGCTGGCCATTCCAACAAACTCAAACCCGTAATCAAGGGGAACAAACTGAGCAGTATTCCCAAGAACCCCAAACCCAAACTCGTAATCAGGGAAATCAAAGCGAACAAACCCAATACCAACAACAACAACAATCCCCTAACCAAATTCCTAGCCAAAATAACCAAGAACAAGCTTAATTTCCTAGCGTTTGCAGAGAGCAGTTGTTAAGTAACAAAAAGTGAGCATATAAAAACGTGGCCTAATAAAAGTAAAGGCCACGCTTTTTTGTTGAAAATTTTTAACCAAAACGGATGGTCATAAAAATAATGCGAGCCACAAAAACGCCTGCTAAAATCCAAGTTACCATTGGAACTTCATGGGCTTTACCTTGCATGGATTTAATAATGGGGTAAGTAATCATCCCAATCGATAAACCTGCGGCGATCGAATAGCTCAGAGGAATCAGGAAAATTGTTAAAAAGGCGGGAATGGCTTCTCCTAAATCCCCCCAACGGATGCCTGTCACGCTAGATAACATTAATACCCCCGTAATCACCAACGCAGGGGTCGTCGCAAAAGCAGGAATGGCTTCAAAAATGGGGATAAAAAACATGGCAAAAAGAAAGAGGACAGCTACGACTAATGCGGTAAATCCTGTTCTTCCTCCTTCTGCAACCCCCGATGCCGATTCGACGGAAGTGGTTACGGTAGAAGACCCCATGATAGAACCTGCCGTTGTCGCGATCGCGTCCGCCATTAAGACTTCATTAGCGCGGGGCAGTTCCCCTTTTTCATCGATATAACCTGCTTGGGAAGCTAATCCTGAAATGGTGCCAATGGTGTCAAAAATATCAACAAATAAGAACACCAGTAACACCGATACAAAATCGACCCAATTACTACTATTAACGCTGGCTAGCCCTTTGATTGCCTCACCAAATAGATGAACAGGCAGGGGGGGAATCTGAATAAACCCCTTTGGGCCAGGAAGCCGCCCCAATAATCCAGCCTAAAACGGCCGTTGCCATGATACCCCAGAGTAAGGCCCCTTTTATGCGTCTAACAACAAAAGCGGCTGCAATTAAAATACCGAAAAAAGCCATAATGGTGGGCCACTCACGGAAACTACCAAACGCGGTCTTCGTGGCTTCATTCGGAACAATCAAACCTGCACCGCCTGTTTTCGGATTACCCGCTAATCCGATATAGGCAATAAATAAGCCGATCCCCGCTGTAGTTGCAATTTTAATTGAGGAAGGAATTGCCACAATCAAATGGCGACGAATATCCGTAACCGTCATGGCGATAAAGATCATCCCTTCCACGAAAACAGCAGCTAGGGCCAATCGCCAACTAAATCCCAACCCGATAACGACTGAATAGGCAAAATAGGCATTCAATCCCATCCCTGGCATCACGGCAAAGGGATATTTGGCATATAACGCCATCACCAAGGTTCCAATAGAAGCCGATACCCCAGTTGCAATAACCAGTTCAGGAAAGAGATCTTTGGGTTGCTCCAAAAAAATTGCATCGGACAAAATAATGGGGTTGACCACCAAAATGTAGGCCATGGTCATAAAGGTGGTAAGGCCAGCCAAAATTTCGGTGCGAAAATTGGTTTGATAAAAATCAAATTTAAAGTAGTCAGCAATCTTAGCTTGCCATCCCGAATATTGAGGGGGGGGGAATTGGCCAGAGTCAACTACTCCTACTTGCTCAATTTCATTACTCATTTATCATAGCTCCATGATAATTATTCTAAAGACAGATGGCCTATAGAAGACGACCTATACTAGAGCGTTTAAGATGATTTTTTTTGTATTTTTAAGTACAAATTAACAACTCTCTATCTGATAACTTCACATAAAATTCCGTAAACTTTTGCTTAAAAGTTACCTATCTCTAGGGTTAAGGAATTACTTGCCAGAACATGATCAGATCATGAAGTAGTTATCCTTAATTTTTCATTTAGCGTAGAGTAATTTAGGCGATTGATTCTGGATAAAAGTTAATAAATCTTAATTTAATTCCTGACTTATTCGCTTTGCCTATCCAGTCGTTTTTTCTGTTTTAATTAAACCCCAATACGATTCTTTAATTTTTGCTATTCTCTTTTATTTGCTGATGTTGAAAGCTTTTCGTAGTGCTTTTCTGGATTTTATTGATGATCCTTTCTATGTTCCAGAAGTCGATAGTGTTCGATATTTAGAAGATGGGTTATTGGTCATCGAAAATGGAAAGGTTAAAGATTTTGGGCCTTATGAAGAACTCAAAGATCGGTACGCGAATCTTGACGCGATCGCCTATCCTGATAAGTTGATTATGCCAGGGTTTATCGATACCCACATACACTATCCCCAAACGGCAATGGTCGCAGCTTATGGAGAGCAATTATTAGAGTGGTTAAGTAAATATACTTTCCCCACAGAAGCAAAATTTAAGGATAAAAGTTACGCCCAGGAAATTGCCCAAATTTTTCTAGAAGAACTTTTAAAAAATGGAACCACAACGGCCTTAGTCTTTGCAGCAGTCTTTCCCGAATCCGTCGATGCCTTTTTTGAAGAAGCCCAAAAACGGAATTTGCGAATGATTGCAGGCAAAGTCATGATGGATCGCAATGCCCCAGATTTTTTGTTAGATACCGCCCAATCTTCTTACCTAGAAACGAAAGCCTTAATTGAAAAATGGCATAAAAAAGAACGCTTACTCTATGCGGTAACCCCCCGTTTTGCCATTACTTCAACTGATGAACAGCTAAGCTTAGCAGGAAAATTATTAGCAGAATATCCTGATGTTTATCTCCATACCCATTTGTCAGAAAACGTTAACGAAGTGCAGTTTGTGGCTGAGCTTTTCCCCAATAGTCAGGGATATTTAGATGCTTATGATCAAGTGGGTTTAGTCAAAGAAAGATCGGTTTTTGCTCATGGGGTGCAATTAACGGATGCCGAATTTAAACGCTTATCGGAAGCGAAAGCAGCCATTTCTTTTTGTCCAACCTCTAACCTATTTTTAGGGAGTGGCCTATTTAAATTACACAAGGCGAAATCAACTGAAACCCCTGTCAAAGTTGGCTTAGGAACAGATATTGGGGCAGGAACCAGTTTTTCTTTGTTACAAACTGCCAATGAAGCCTATAAAGTGGTGCAATTACAAGGGGAAAAATTATCCTCTTTTAAAGCCTTATTTTTAGCAACCTTGGGCGGAGCAAAAGCCCTTTATCTAGAAGATAAATTAGGGAATTTTGACATGGGCAAAGAAGCGGATTTTGTTGTCCTTGATCCCAAAGCAACAACCCCGATGGCGTTACGGAATGAAAATTTTCCTGCCCAAAGTTTGGACGACTTTGCAGATAATGTATTTGCGGTCATGATGATGGGAGATGATCGCGCCGTTAAAGCGACTTATATTATGGGTGAGTTAGCCTCAGTAGATCGAAAACTAATTTTGGAAAAGAGGTAAGGTCAAGTTAGAAGCACT
>CAYZWO010000154.1:0-8555 GCA_964482215.1 uncultured bacterium | reverse complement strand
TCTATCTGGAATCCTCTTTAACTACAGTTCAACTGTATTGGTGCAAGATCTAAGGAACCGTTGGGTTCAACGACGTTAAAGAAGGAAAATAAAACCGTTGGTGTAGAACCTGATGAATGTTTCTATATTCAAAACTATCAAGCCGTGATTGGTAAAGATCGGTTGGATTTAACCATTGATCCGCCACCTGATTTAGCTATCGAAGTCGATTTAACCTCTAAAACCAAATTGGCTGCCTATGTTGCCTTAGAAGTTCCTGAATTATGGTTTTACAGTAACGAACGCTTAAAAATTTATCTTTGGCAACCAGGAGATTATCAAGCCTCAGAAATAAGCTCAATTTTTCCCTATTTACCGATTCTTGAAATGATTCCCCAGTTTATACAACGTGCAAAAGTCGCAGGAGTTAGTCAAACGTTATTAGAATTTGAAAATTATTGTCAGTCTTTAATTCAATAAGCCAAAAATCGGCGTATTAAAAGATTAACATAATGCTTTAAAATTTAATCATTATCAATTATCAATTAATTTAGTATCTTCAATAATGTTGCCTTTATACATCAAAGTACGGTGATCGTTGGTATTTAAGGTAACTGTGACTTTATTGCTACCCGAATCTAAACTCGGAAGATGATACCAATTGCTATAAATACGGGTGATTTTCTTGCCATTAATGTATAAATGCGCGTGACCTTCTGTAAAACTGCTGCCAACATTAATATTTTCAGGAGAAAATTTAAAATTTGTAACTTTGAGTTCTAAATTCCATCCTTTTTTTGCATCAGGGTGAACAATCAAAGTGACTTTGGGAATAGGTTGTCCGTCGGGAATGGCTAATGGATTTTCTTTTTCTCCATGAGCAATGACAAAATTAGGATTGGTTAATAAAGAATTGTCTTTTTTTTCAGTCTCTAAAGCATTTCCCCAAGATTTTGTTGGGATGAGAGGAAATACAGTTAACAGAATAAAGGTTATGGACGTTAGCAAACGATACTTTTTCATGAATATATGAACTTAAATTGAGCTTTTTCCACAATTACTGTAATTTTTAAGTTCTTGTCAAAAGACAGACCGTAAAACTATTGATACCAATCAAGATTTTGTTGTTGTTAACATGCAACGGCCAAAAAAGGATAAGATAAATAGGCTATGGGTATACTGCTCTTAGTCTTCGTTTGCTTTCATGAGTCCTAGACTCGCATATTGTTCATAGGAGGTTTAAAAATTCAAGAATGACTCAAGTTGTCGTTGGTCAAAATGAACCCATTGAATCCGCTCTACGTCGCTTTAAGCGTCAAGTTGCCAAAGCTGGCATTTATACAGATTTCAAGAAGCATCAGTTCTTTGAAACGCCCCAGGAAAAACGGAAACGGAAAGAAGCAACCCGCAGAAGACAGCGTTCTCGCCGCCGTTAATAGCTACGAATTCTCGTTGTTCAGATTAACCCTTCTCCGTTGTGGGAGGGGTTTGTTGTATCAAGTTAAATTAGCGATCGCGTAAAATTTTAGGCATGAGCTACCAATTTCAGTTTTCTCCCTATTGCAGACCGTTTAAAGTTCCCCTACAAACCCATCACGGGATCTGGTCAGTTCGGGAAGGAATTATTTTACAATTGTGTGACTCCGATGGACAGCGTTATTTAGGAGAAATTGCACCTTTACCTGATTTTGGATCCGAAACTTTAGAAGAAGCTTGGAATTTTTGTCAATCTTTGGGTTCAATGGTTGATCCTCAAATTATTACTGCAATTCCTGACGCTTTGCCTGCTTGTCAGTTTGGTTTTGAATCGGCTCTTTGTTTTCATGAAATATTATCTCTTTTGTCACCTCCGCACTATAGCTATCTATTGCCGACAGGAGAAAAGGCTTTAGAGGTTATTCGTCAACAACGCGAATTTAAAACTTATAAATGGAAAATTGGTGTTCAGTCTTTTAATGTGGAAAGTTCTATTTTTAAAAAATTAATCACTCACTTACCTGAAGATGCCCAATTACGGTTAGATGCAAATGGCGGATTAAGCTTGGATGAAGCTAAATGCTGGTTATCTCTTGCAGATAAAGTCGAGAAAATAGAATTTATAGAGCAACCCTTACCCCCTCAAAAGTTTTCTGATTTATTGATGTTAGCGGGAGAGTTTAAAACGGCGATCGCGCTGGATGAATCAGTTAGTAATTTGGCACAATTAAAACAATGTTATGAACAGGGATGGCGAGGAATTTATGTCCTAAAAGCAGCGATTATGGGATCTCCGCAAAAGTTACAAAATTGGATTCAATCCCATCCTATTGATGCCGTTTTTTCTTCAGTCTTTGAAACCCAAATTGGACGACAAGCCGTTTTAAAATTAGCTCAAGCACTTCATAATCCGAATCGAGCTTTGGGATTTGGCGTTGACTATTGGTTTGAAGAATCAGTGGAATTTAAACTAGATAAATAATGCTTAATCTAATTGATCACCTAAAACAATGGATAAAAAAAGATAGTTTAATTCGCTATGATAATCTAGCGTTTTATCAATTAGTAGAAATTTATCTTAAAAAATTAGAGCAAACTAATAGTATTCATAAAATTATTATTGCGGAAAGAGATAACTATCAATTTCTAGCGGCTTTCTTTGCTTGCTTAATAACTCAAAAAAACATTTTTTTAGCGAATCCTGACTGGCAAGAACGCGAATGGCAGCAGTTTTTTAATTTAGTTCAACCTGACCTGATTTTAGGTTCGGAGCAAGATAATTTAAATATTCGTTATTTAGAAGTTACAAATAAAGCTTTTCCAAATCTCAATCATGAATCCCAACGCTATATTATGATTCCGACGGGCGGATCATCAGGAAAGATTAAATTTACGATTCATACTTGGCAGACTTTAACGGATTCAGTACGAGGTTTTCAAGAATATTTTAATGCCAAAGAAATTAACTCGTTTTGTTTATTGCCGTTATACCATGTAAGTGGGTTAATGCAATTTATTCGTTCTTTTTTGACTTTGGGAAAGTTTATAGTTTTACCTTACGCTTCGTTTAAAGAAAATCCAAACTTACCGTTTGAATATCAAGATTTTTTTATTTCTTTAGTTCCTAAACAACTCCAGTTTCTTTTAGAGAAAGATCCTAAAGGTTTAGCACAATTTAAAACCGTTTTATTAGGCGGCGCACCTGCTGGCCCAGAATTGTTACAACAGGCGAGAAAATTAAAAATTAAATTGGCACCGACCTATGGCATGACAGAAACGGCTTCTCAAATTGTTACCTTAAAACCTGAAGATTTTTTAGCAGGAAATAATAGTGTAGGCCAAGTCCTGCCCCATGCTCAAGTAATGATTTGTAATGATCAAGAGCAGGAATTAGGGGTTAACCAAACGGGAATTATTACAATAAAATCTCAATCATTATTTTTAGGATACTATCCCAATTCTCAACACACAGAAGCTTTTCAAACAGACGATTTAGGTTATTTTGATACAGATGGCTTTTTACACATTGTTGGCCGCAATAGTCAAAAAATTATTACAGGCGGGGAAAATGTGTTTCCTCGTGAAGTTGAAGACGTAATTTTAGCGACTCATTTAGTTAATGATGTGGTAGTTATTGGCTTACCCGATCAAGAGTGGGGGGAAATAGTAACAGCGATTTATGTTCCTAAAACCAATGAGTTTGATCTCAGTGCCTTACAAACCACCTTGCGATCGCAACTGAGTGCCTACAAATGCCCGAAACGCTGGATCAGGATCGAAGAAGTTCCGCGATCGCCGTCAGGAAAAATTAATTATCAATACTTAAAAGACTATAGCAATCAGAACGAATTTCCTGACAGGAATACTCAGGGAAAGGCTCACCTTGGAAGGAGTTCATCATACAACGGTAATCAACTGGGTTAAATTTGTAGGAAAGAATTTACCTGAAGCCTATGAACCTGAAATAATTCCTGAAATAGGAGAACTCGATGAATTAGAAACCTTTGTTGGCTCAAAAAAACCAAAGTCTGGATATGGACAGCGGTTGACCACTTTAAAAAAGGGATTTTAGGCTGGGTAATAGGAGACCGTAGTAGTTAAACATTTCGTCCTTTATGGGAATTAGTGAAATCATGGGGACATTTTTAGAAAAAATTGCTTAGTTTAACTTTTATGTTATTGTGCCAGTCTGAAAAAACATTTGGCGTTGCTGAATCAAGTCATAAATGAAGATTTTGCAAATATATGGAAGCATTATTGAGGCCTAAGTGGTCAAATTTATATATTTGAGATTTATATCCAAAATTAGCAACGCCAAATGGTTAAATTAAACAGTCGTAAAATTGGTCAAATTGATAGTTCCTGTGAAACCTGTAATTTCAACAATGGCATCTGCCGTTACACTAAATCCGGCGGTACTATTATTGATTGCGATAAAAGTACGAGTTGTACTGCCGCTAGTAAAGGTAAATTGAGCTGCATAGTTAGCTTTAAAAACAGCCGTTGTTAATGCCGCTCCAATTCCAGTCTTATCTAAGGTGGCGATCGCTCCCACATTGATGAACCCTGACCGCGCTGTTGAAACTAGGAACAAATCATTACCCGCATCCGCATTGAAGTCGGTAATGACATCAAAACCATTGTTCGTCGACCCCAACAAAGAATCGCCGAGGGTTCTGTAACTAAAGCGGTCAACACCTAAACCCCCTGTCAAAGTATCAGAACCGCCGCCGCCCGTGAGGATATTGTCTGCCGTATTACCGATAACCGTGTTATTACCTGTATTCCCTGTACCGTTGATAGCATTTGAACCTGTTAAAGTTAAATTTTCGAGATTAGTCAGGCTAGAAATACTAAACGTAACGGAGGATTGAACCGTATCTGTTCCTGCTCCGGCATTTTCGGTAATCACATCAGTAGTTGTATCGACCACATAAATATCATTGCCCGTACCACCAATCAGTGTATCAATTCCGTCACCACCCGTCAGGAGATTATCCGCCGTATTGCCTGTAATGGTATTATTTGCCGCGTTACCCGTTCCGTTAATGGCACTTGTTCCGATTAAAGTCAGTCTTTCGATATTGGGTAAGGTAGACAGATCAAAGGTGACAGAAGACTGAATAGTATCCGTTCCCTCTCCTGCATTTTCAATGATGATATCGGTTGTCGTATCCACAATGTAAATATCATTGCCCATACCACCGATTAGCGTATCAATGCCGTCTCCTCCATTCAGGGTATTGCTTGCTGTGTTCCCTATAATGAGATTATTCGCCGTGTTACCCGTTCCATTAATGGCACTTGTTCCGGTTAATGTTAGGTTTTCGATATTGGTTAAAGCAGACAATGAAAAAGTAACAGAAGATTGAATAGTGTCTATTCCTTCCCCAGCATTCTCAGTAATGACATCAGTGGTGGTATCTACAATGTAAAAATCGTCACCCGTACCACCAATTAAGGTATCAATACCGCCAGAACCATTCAGGGTGTCAAAGCCTGCTGCTCCATTTAAAATATTATTGGCACTATTGCCCATGAGGCTATTATTATCTGCATTACCTGTTCCATTGATCGCACTAGATCCTGTTAGCGTCAGATTTTCAATATTGGTTAGGGTAGTCAGATTAAAAGTGACAGAGGCTTGAATCGTATCTGTCCCTTCTCCTAGATTTTCAGTAATCACATCCGTTGTCGTATCAACAACATAACTATCATTACCAACTCCACCAATCAGGGTATCAATTCCTGCACCACCATTGAGGGTATTATTGGAACTATTACCGATAATAATGTTATTACTTGAGTTGCCTGTCCCATTAATCGCATTTATACCAATAAGGGTAAGATTTTCCACCCCACTAGTCAGGGTTGTTGTCACATCTGTAACTAGCGTGTCGGTGATGGTAGTTGTGACAGAGATCGTATTACCCAAGGTTGCTTGAGTAGCATTAGAAAGCGTTAAGGTGAAAGTTTCGTCGGCTTCATTAAGGGCATTGTTAAGAATTGGGATCGTAATATTTTGACTCGTCACGCCTCCTGTAAACGTTAATGTTCCAGTCGTACTAGTGTAGTCTGAACCAGAAATAGCAGAGCCGTTACTGGTGGCATATTGAACGGTAACAGTTTGACTACTATTCACCATTCCTGTAAGACTGACGGTATAGACAGCACTTTGGGGGCTGCTTAATCCTTCAACAATAACCTGGGGACTGGTGGTGATATTCAGCACAGGTAACTCATTATTGATATTAACCAGACTGACATCTCTGGGATCAAGTCCGTTGTAGTTGGCATCAGTCGAACTAGCAGGATTTAGAATAATAGAGTAACTTTGATCACCGTCATTGATTTCGTCATCTACGCCTGTAACGATGACTTGTTGAGCAATATTCCAGTTAGTAGTGGTAAAGATCAAAGTTGATTTGTCAATAGTTCCTTCATTT
Organism: uncultured bacterium; assembly: GCA_964482215.1. Classification (GTDB taxonomy): domain Bacteria; phylum Cyanobacteriota; class Cyanobacteriia; order Cyanobacteriales; family Microcystaceae; genus Snowella. The sequence goes on along the minus strand of CAYZWO010000154.1, from coordinate 2,154 downwards.
GGATTACTACTGCTGAGAGTAATCACCACATCGGCGGTTGGGGCAGTATTGAGAACAACAGTAAAAGTTGCGGTTCCTCCTCCTTCCGTTGTTGTTAGTCCTGCGGTTGGAGTAACAGTCATGCCGTTACCAATAATCGTTCCTGTAATGGCATATTGACCAAGACTACCGTAATCGGAATAGCCTGTGATTAAATCCCCTTTTCCTACTCCATCGATCGCCACATAATAAGTTCCCGCATTCAGAAAGAGGTTGGTAAAACTAGCATTAAGTAAATCAGTGGGATTTGATTGAGCAATTAAAGTGGTTCCATCTGACCCATAAATTCCTGCCCAAATATCCAGATTGCTTGCACCATTAGGTTGAGTTAGATATTCCGTCGCAAAACTCCCCGCATTATTAATCCAAGCCTGAGTAATAGACTGAATCGTTAAGTTAATCGCCCCTGTTCCCGTTGTAAAACGAAACCAATCTTGATCGCTGCTTCTTTCAATAATGCCGAATTGACTAACATTCATCAGACTAGGGTTTGAGGCATTTTGTCCTAGAAGACCAAGATCATTTAAAGTCAGTGCGTTATTGCCTGCATTATCACTACGATAACCAAAACCGTTGTTCGTGGTAATGATAGAAAGATCATCTTGCGTTTGGCTTGCACCAGAATATTCTCCTTTACTCCATTGGCTGAGGGGTTGATAATAACCAACTCCCATAATTGAAGCCCACCCTGTTGCTCCCGAACCATGTCCGCTATAGTAACCTTGGGTTGCAGTGCCGTCGTGATCAAGCCCCAGGGTATGCCCAATCTCGTGGGAAATCGCTTCTGCAATATATTTTTCGCTGTTTGGCCCAAGATTTTCTGGAAAAACCAGCGCGGGTTTATAGGCATCTCCAATATTATCAAACACATCAAGATAGGCTATGCCGCCATAACTTCCAAAATAACTACTAATTGGACTAATTAATGCCCGCATTCCGTAAACTTGATCGCTAGAACTACTACGGGTCAGATACTCTTCCCCTCGAAACTCCGTCGTTACATTTACATCAAAGGGGGCAAAATCCTCTGCCACTCGTTGCCAAATTGCCTGGATACGAATCAATTCTGCATCACTAAAAGTTGTGTTGTCTGCATCCATACTCCAGGCAGGCGCATTGATAGCATTACCACCGTTTTTGGAGTTAGTCCAGCCCGTATTTGCAGGTAATATGTGACCGTTAAAATCGAGATAAATGGTTTTAGTGGCAAAAGGATTACTGTGTAACAAAAAGGTATTGCTCAAACTAGTTACAGCGGTTACAGTTGTTGGGCCTTGGGAAGTCGTCTGTTGTAGTTGTTGAGGATCGAACATTGGAAAACCATCTGCATCCATTTCATGTTCATGGTCTCCATGATGATCAAAATGGTTATGCTCTTGATTTTCCTCATTGTCATGATTTTTAGAAATAGGCGGTTTAGAGCGACTGAAGAGCGAGTTAGATTGGAGGGGAAGAAAGGTCGTCGTCAAGGGAATTTCAGGGTTAACGCTCGGATTATCTACAACAGTTTTGACTTTTACGATCTGCTCATTGGAAACCAACAGGGGAGAGGTCTCAGAACGCTCCACTAAGCTATTTTGGCTGTCGGGATTTGATGGAGAAGGAACGTTCACCTCTAATTTATTAGTGAGGCTTGGGGGATTAGGGAATTTATTTTTAGGTAAACTAATGCTGATTTCTCTGCTTGAAGCGACTTGATCTTCTAATTGATCTAGGGCAAAAGAACCGAGGTCAATAATAGGTTCAAGAAAGAAAGAATTGGTAGAATTCATATTGTTGTCTCTTTCAATTGGGGTCTAAGCGGGTACTAAAGCTTTATAAAATTCCAATCTATAGATTTGACGCTAGACCAGAAAAGAGAGAAAATACCAATTTTTGATCTCTAAAATTTAAAAAGTAAGCTAAATCAAGTAAATTTACTGATTTTTGTCTTTGTTAGTTGATGATAACTCAGACAGCCTCTTACAAAAGCGCGATCGCACAACTTTTAAAGTTAGAAAGTCAGTGTAAGAAAAGGTACTACTGAAAATGTAATGACTGATAAGAAAGTACGATAGCTTAGAGCGTGTTTGAAAAGTTGTCCGAAGGAAGAGAAAATGGTGAAAACTTTTGCCT
>CAYZWO010000153.1:2550-8601 GCA_964482215.1 uncultured bacterium | reverse complement strand
GTGCTTCTAACTTGACCTTACCTCTTTTCCAAAATTAGTTTTCGATCTACTGAGCATTTGGCAACGAAGCAATAATGATTGGAAGATCTTGTATCATCAAGGGACTTTAGTTCAAAATCCATCAGATGAAATATTCAAGGCTTAAGCAATAGGAAAATACTTTGGCAACGCGATCGCGTATCTTGAGTAATGGCATAATGCTTTAAATTGATTTTCTAAAAAGATTTATTTAATACTGTAATCGTCAGCTTTTTCTTTTAAAATAATTAGTAAATATCATATTTTCCAAATAAAATAAATTGATTAAACTTTGAAAAAATTGTGATTTATTTAACAATAAATTGCAACTTTAGAATTTTAATAAATATCATTAATGCTTTGTCAAGCATGTGTTGAGGTTCCCTGAAGAGTGACAGTTTAATAACTTGCTGATTTGAAGGGTACTGAATTTAAAAATTGTGTTAGTTTGAGAAAACGGTTGGAACTTTTTAAAGATTGGTCAGTCTGGGAACATTGATCCGTTTTACATTTTAAGGTTTAGAAAACTTATACTTATTTGCCGATAGGTCGGGTTTGCTTAACCGAAATGGAATCTCATTAAAAATTGAGTTGATTAGGATACACTATATGATCGCGTTCAGTCGCGTTACGGGTGAGGAGTTTCCTAGTTTTTGTTTACAGCATTTATTGTCCGAGGTTTTTAAAGCATGAATTCATTGATTCGTTGGGGTACGACATTGGGATTGGTCGGTAGCGCAGTATTAACGACTGTCGTAGGGCAAACCCTCAAAGTATTAGCTTTACCAACGGAGGAAGTCGTCAAGATCTTGCAAGGGGTTCCCGTTTTCACCATTGCGGATGGTCAAGGTGCTCCTTTGGTTGCCGTTGATAACAATAAAAAAATTACAGGGATCTTTGTTAGTCAGCAGGAAGCTCAAAAATTCTTTCAGCAATTAAAAAAAGACAAGCCGGATATTGCTAATAAAGTTAGCGTTCAGCCTGTGTCTCTTGGTGAAGTTTATAAGTTAGCGATCGCCAACGCAAACAAGCCTGATGCTTTAAATTTTGCTTACGTTCCTGTTCCGACCGAAATTAATGCTGCTACCCAAATTCTGACTGCGGCTGGGCAAAAGTATCAAGGCGGTGTGCCGTTGTATGTTGCTCGTGGCGGCAAAGAGCAGGGATATTTAACCATTCAGCAAAATAATGAACAGGTCATTCCCTTTTTCTTTGAAGCTAAACAAATCCAAGATATGGTTGCTCGCTTCAAAAAAGAAAAACCTGATCTCGCTTCTACGGTAAAAATCGAAGTAATTCCGCTGGAAAATGTGATGAGTACGTTACAGCAAAGTGACGATAAAATGCTCAAAAGCATTCGTTTGGTTCCCTCAGAAGAATCGTTAAAATTTATTCAAACGGCGATTCAAAATCAATCGAAACAAAGTTCGGCTCCAGCCCCTAAAAAATAATTAATTAGTAACGTGTCTTTTTGGGTCTCTGGCCAACAATTGGCGGATTGGCTTACCACTGCTAAACAACAAGCGATCGCGGCGGAGATTTCTCCTGATGAAGTGGATTGGCTATTACAAATCTGGACGGATCTGGATAAGCTATCGCTTCGGTTAGGAACATTTCAAACGCGATCGCGAATTTTTTTGTCTCAACCGTTAGCGGAATTAGATCAACTTTGGCAACAGCGGTTAACCCAGCGTTATCCTGTCCAATATTTAGCAGGAATGGCCCCTTGGCGTAATTTTTGGCTAAAAGTCTCGCCCGCCGTACTGATTCCACGCCCAGAGACTGAATTAATCATTGATTATGTTGCGGAAGAACAAAAAAACTATCCCGAACTGGCTCAGGGAAATTGGGTGGATTTAGGCACAGGAAGCGGCGCGATCGCGTTAGGTCTAGCTGAATTATTTCCTGAAACAGCCATTTTTACAGTGGATCTAAGTTCAGAAGCCTTAGAAATTGCCCAAAAAAATGCTCAACAATACGATTTCAGCGATCGAATCCAGTTTTATCAGGGATCTTGGTGGGAACCGTTGAACCATTTACAAGGAAAAATTCAGGGGATGGTCTCTAATCCTCCTTATATTCCAAAAGGGATGATTGGCGATCTGCAACCTGAAGTGGTCAAGCATGAGCCACACCTCGCCCTGGATGGGGGAGAAGATGGGTTAACGGCGATTCGCTATTTAGTTAAGACGGCTCCTGATTATTTAGTGTCGGGCGGTTTATGGTTAGTGGAATTGATGGCAGGACAAGCCCTCAGCGTTGCTCAATTATTAAACAATCAGGGACAATATAAAGAAGTTAAAATTTTACAAGATTTAGCGGGAATTGAACGCTTTGTTTTGGCTTACCGCGTTTAGTCTCTTTTTTGTATTGCAATATGCCTCTAGTTTCTCAAACCGAATTAATTGATACGGCGATCGCGGGAAAGGTTGTCAGTTTCCCCACCGATACCGTTCCAGCTTTAGCCGTTATCCCCCAACAATCCGAATTAATTTTTACCCTCAAACAACGCACTGCGGAGAAACCCCTAATTTTGATGGTGGCGGATTTAGAAGCCATTTGGGAATACGTGGTCGGCACTCCTGCGGAAAAGGAAATTTGGACAGCGATCACGCAACAATACTGGCCAGGCCAATTGACTTTAGTGTTACCTGCTTCTGAAAAAGTCCCTGTTGCCATGAATCCCCTCAACTACGGCACAGTGGGCATTCGTATTCCCAATTCCGCCATTGCGTTAGACATTTTGCGCCAAACAGGCCCCTTAGCCACTACCAGCGCGAATTTATCGGGTCAGCCCCCGTTAGAAACAATGGACGAGATCGCCGCTACTTTTCCTCAGGTGATTGCGTTAAATACCGAGAACTTAACTAAAACTCAAACGTCCAGTAGTGGCCAGCCTTCGACCGTTGTGCAGTGGATTGACAATTCATGGAAAACTTTACGTCAGGGTGCTATCGTTTTATAAATCTCGTAATTTGCAACAGTCCCCGCTTAATTTTGTCTGATTCCCATGAGTGACCTTGAACAGCTAAAAGCAGAATTAGAAAATACCCAAATCGCCTATCAAATGGCCCAGGAAATCAACCAACTTAAAACAGGATTTCTCGGCCGAGTTGCTCATGAGTTGCGATCGCCGCTAAGTAGCTTAATTAGCCTACATCAATTGATTTTATTTGACTTTTGTGAAAGTCCAGAAGAAGAAAAAGAATTTTTAAAACAGGCCTATGAATCGGCGCAAAAATTATTAGGCATGATTGATGAAATTATCCTCGTTTCTAAACTGGATTATGGCGCGATCGCTCTTAAGAAAGAGGCCGTTGATTGGGATTTTATCAATACAAATTTACAAGATTTAAGCAAATTGCAAGCCGCTAATCGGAATTTTCGCGTTCAAATTAGCCCCCCATCTTCTCCTATCCAAATTCTTGCCGATAAGGAACGGCTACTCCAAGCCCTATTATTATTAGTTGATACTGGGCTGCAAAATATTTCCAAAGGTAGCATTCAGGTTAATCTAGAAGTTAATCAAGAAAAACATCAAGCCTTAATTGAGATAATTATTCCTTGTTCCCCAGACGTTTGGGAACCCCAAGTTCAGGAGCCCTTTGCTCAACAAATAACAAACCGTGAACAATGGAAAAACTTTACCGAAACCGTCAAAATTTCCCCTAACTTGAAATTCCAATTAGCCCAAACCTTATTTCAGAAAATGGGCGGAGAACTCACCTTTTCAAGCTTTACACCGACTGATGCGCCTCAAATGATTACACACCTACAAGGTTCGTTGCAATTAGTAACTCCTGCTGAACCACCATTGTGGTGGTTTGATTTTCTTGAAAGCCAATGCGCTCATAAAAAGCCTGTTCGTGGGTTGTCATTAAATAAACCCGTTCAACCTGATTAATATGGGGATGGGCTAAAACCGTTTGGACTAATTTTCGGCCTAAGCCTGCGCCTTGATAGTCAGGGTGAATGACTACATCCCAAATCGTCGCACGATATACGCCATCCGAGGTTGCTCTGGCAAAACCAATCATCCGTTCTTGATCCCACACACTGACCACTGGTTCACTATGGGCGATCGCCGTTTTGAGTCCCTGTAGCGTCCGATCTTTTGCCCAAAAGGCCGATAGATTAAACAAGTTTTGCAGTTGGTTCAGATCAACCTGATTTTTTTCGACCGAGAAAAGAATATGACGAAAATCCATGATAAATGGCTTATATAAATAATTTGTGAGAATAAGCTTAAAAATACTTAATTATGCTTGCTCATTATAATAAAGGATCCTAACTAAAATTTGTAACGAGAATAACCACAAAAGGTTAGAACTACAGTCACCCTTCAGGTTAATAAGCGTTTAATCTGGCCAATCAGGAAATACCCGATTACAGGGTATTTATACAAAATTCCCTTGTTAACACATCCTTAAGGTTGAGGTAGGATTTTGGTTGCCAAATTTATCTAGCTATGATAGTTTATTGGGCGCAAGCCTTACGCCCCTACGGAATTTTTGCAACCTATAGCGGCCGCATTTTTAGTTTCAATTAGTATCGTAATTTCTTAAACAAACGGTTTAACTGCGTAAGGTAACGGTAAATTGAGAATTTAAGGCTTCTCGGATTTGATTGTGAACGGGGTCAACTTCTGTATCCGTTAACGTGCGATCGCTGGCTCGATAGGCCAAACTAAACGCCAAACTGCGCTGACCGTCAGGAACCGACTCTCCCCGATACTCATCAAACAACTCCACGCCTGCCAGTAGTTCTCCGCCCGATTGACACATAGCTTGGGTTAATTCCGAAACCGATAAACCAACGGGAGCATAGAACGCTAAATCCCGTTCAACCGCAGGATAGGTCGAATAAGCTGCGAAATGGGGAGTCAGGACATCGGCGGGTTTCAAGGCATCAATAATGACTGCAACCTTTAACTCGAAAGCATAAACCGCATTGGGTAAGCCCCGCTCTTGGCACAATTGGGGATGAAGTTGCCCAAAAGTTCCTAAACTTTCTCCTTTTAACCAGAGAGAGGCTGTTCGCCCTGGGTGGAATCGTTCATCTTTGCTATCGGGTTGATACTCTACCGTTAAGCCCAAACGTTGGAAGACGCTTTCTAAAATTCCCTTAGCTTCATACCAGGTCATCGCCTTGGGTTTGCCACCTTTGGCCCAGAGTCCTTGGGGCAATAAATCCCCGCCCAGAATCCCCGCTAAAGAATCCGCTTCCTGAATTCCCTCGCCATTTTGCCAAAAGATACGGCCTAGCTCAAAGGCATTTAATGCTCCATTACCTTGGGATTGATTGTATTCAAAAGCATCGATTAAGCCATTTAATAAGTTGGTGCGGAGGGCAGAATATTCTGCCAGTAAGGGATTGGCTAAAACCACTTCAGTGCCTTGGGGTTTAACGAGGGAATATTGCACTACTTCTGTTAAGCCTGCCGCCCGGAACAATTCCCGCAATTTAATCTCTAATTGATATTCAACGGACAAGCCGCCCGCTTCGGTTTTATCGGGTAATTCATCACAGAAGCGATCATAACCATAGAGACGAGCCACTTCTTCGATCAGATCAATTTCCCGTTCAATGTCTCGACTGCGATAGGAGGGAACAACGACATTCCACACTTTGGGACTTTCGGCAATTACTGTTAACTGACAACTTAAATCCGTCAGAATGCGCTCTACATCTTCCGCTAAAATTTGCCCGATTCCGCCTTCGGTTTTAACGGGGCCTAAAACTTTATGAACTCGCTCTAACCGTAGTTCAATAGACTGTTGCGATAAGTTAGCTCGGTTATCGGCTATGACTTGTTCTGTCGCTGTTCCCCCCGCTAATTCAGTAATTAACGCGATCGCGCGATGGAGGGCCGTTTCTAATTCCTGGTGATTAACACCACGTTCATAACGGGTTGACGATTCACTGCGGAGACTTTGCGCCTTACTAGAACGACGAATGGTTACGGAATCAAAAATCGCAGCTTCTAGCACTAAGTTACAGGTTCCTTCGTGAACTTCCGTAGAGGCTCCCCCC
>CAYZWO010000153.1:0-2540 GCA_964482215.1 uncultured bacterium | reverse complement strand
TGTTTCCACCCAATCGCTTTTAAATCTTCACTTAATCGGTATTGTCCGGCAACCGAAACAAGTTCAGCTTCTAAACTCTTGCAGATAATCATGGCATCCGTATTCCCCATTACGCCTGCTAAAGCAACAGGAACGTTATTAGCAGTAATCAGTAAATTTTGATTGCTTAAGGTTCTTGCTTGACTGTCTAGGGTTTCTAAGGTTTCTTCTGGTTCGGCAAACCGAACACCTAAACTTAAGGTGTCTGACCCTGCCACCTGCTGTAAGCGATCGCGGTCAAAAGCATGAAGCGGTTGGCCCCATTCCAACAAAATATAGTTCGTGACATCGACGACGTTATTGATCGGTCGCACGCTGTAACCAATCGGGAGAAGGCTTAATAATGACGTTTTCGATTACTGTCCCAATATAGGCAGGACAAGCTTGAGCATCGCTAACCTTTACATCTAATGTTTTGCTGTTGTTGGCGATCGCGACAGGAGAAATTTCAGGTAATTTTAAATTTGCTCCCGTTAACGCGGCCACCTCCCTGGCAATCCCGACCATACTAAGGGCATCGGCTCGGTTGGCCGTCGGGGCAATTTCTAACACGACATCGTCTAAGCCTAACAGGGAACGGACATCACTCCCTAATGTTAAAGATTCATCGGTAAAAATATGAATGCCTTCTGAGGTTTTGGCTAAGCCGATTTCTGCCAAAGAACAGATCATGCCTTCGGAGCGTTCTCCCCGTAATTTGGCAGGCCGAATTTTAAGGTCAATAGTCGGTAAATAGGTTCCCACTGTGGCAACAGGCACTAAAATATCCGCCCGCACATTACTCGCTCCACAGACAATATTCAAAAGCTCAGATTGGCCCACATCGACTCTACAAACGCTCAATTTATCGGCATTGGGATGTTGTTGGCGATCAACGACTCGGCCGACAACGACTCCATTAGCCCATTGACGACGATCTTCAATTTCTTCAACTTCGATACCAGCGATCGTTAATAGTTCTGCCAGTTCTTGCGGCGATCGCGTTACTTCAACAAATTCTTGTAGCCAGTTGACGGAGATCCGCATGGAATTAATCCCTTCTATTCTTCAGCCTGATTATTGTAGCGTTAGTTGTGCTACCCTGAGAATCACGCATAGAAATCAAGTTTCGTTCTACACCCTAGCTAAAATTTTCCTAAGAATCTTAACTTACGCCCTGATTCATGTTGAGATCCACCCATTTATGGGGCATTCTAAGTAAAGAGTGAAAAAGTCATCTATAGATTCAGCTTAACGTTGACGAAGACTCACACTTATTCAATGGCTGAGCTAATCTTTAAAACGCTGATGATTGCTAAAAAAACGAATGGTTTGTGTTAAGAAATGCGACTTGTGAGGTAAGTTCCGGTTTCTTAGCGAATTTTTTCAAAATAATCGTTATCTGGTGATATGGAATGAGCTATTGTGTCAATCCCTCCTGTCCTCATCCTAAAAATCCTAACACTGTTCAGGTCTGTCAAGCCTGTGGCGGAAAATTACGGCTCAATGAACGCTATCAGATTTTAGGAACATTGGGAAAAGGTGGATTTGGGGCAACCTTCGCCGCCGCTGATATGGGATTGCCTGGAAAGCCAATTTGTGTGGTTAAACAATTACGGCCTGCCACCGATGACCCCAACGTTTTTCGTATGGCAAAGGAATTGTTTGAACGGGAAGCACGAACCTTGGGAAAAGTCGGTGTTCATCCCCAAATCCCCCGTTTATTAGATTATTTTGAAGACAATCAAGAATTTTACCTTGTTCAAGAATACGTTAAGGGCAATAACTTACATCAGGAAGTCAAACAAAATGGCCCCTTTACGGAGGAAGGCGTTAAACAATTTTTAAGTGAAATTTTGCCGATTTTAGATTACATCCATTCCGAAAAAGTTATTCACCGAGATATTAAACCGGCTAACTTAATTCGGCGACAGACGGATAAAAAATTAGTTCTCATCGACTTTGGTGCCGTTAAGAATGATGTGAATTCGGTCTTGGCTGCTAGTACTTCTCCCCAAACTGCTTTAACCAATTTTGCCATTGGAACGGCAGTTTTTGCCCCACCTGAACAGATGGCCATGCGTCCTGTTTATGCCAGTGATATTTATGCGGTTGGGATGACCTGTATCTATCTACTCACCGGCATGAATTTAAAAGATATTGAAGTTAATAATCAAACCGGAGAAATGGATTGGCGAAAATACGTCGCTGTTAGTGATTCCTTTGCCAATGTCCTTAAAAAAATGGTGGAATTAGCCATTCGCCATCGCTACAAATCCGCCTTGGAGGTCTTAGACGCGCTCAATCTAATGCCCTACGAAGAAGGCATGATGCAGGGCATGATTACGGGAGCCAGTACCACTTTTACGCCCAGAAACCAAGGGGATAAAACGGAAGGCAGAACGGCTGGCACAATGGGGTCTTCTTTTATTGATACCTCTTCAACCACCCGAATTCGCTCGAACATAAAAACCAGTACACCGACAGGAGGCCCCTACACAACGCCCCAAACTTCCCTCAGA
>CAYZWO010000152.1:0-8694 GCA_964482215.1 uncultured bacterium | reverse complement strand
AATTCTAGAGCAGGTGGGGTTTGATTAGTTAACTCGGCCCGTAATTCTTGAATACCCGTTTGTAGCGCGTTTAGCTCTAGTTGATAGGTTTCAATTTCAGCCGCGATCGCGTTTTGTTCGGATTCGGATAAACAAGCCTGTTGAAAGGTCGCTAGATTAGCAAAAGGACTTTGAGCTAAGGCTTCTTGCCAGTTTTGAGTCGCCGTAACTGTTTTTTGTGTTTGTTCCTGTTGTTGACTAACTAACTCGCTTTGTTGGGTTTGGAATTGAACTAGCTGTAAATTTTTGCTGTTGTAATCCGACTCGGCTTGATTATAGGCGGTTGTTAAGGTGTCGATTGTTTCCGTTAATTTCGCGATCGCGCTGTTTAGAGTTTTCGGTTGATGATATTCTTCAGGAATTTGGGCTTTGATCTGTTCTACGCTTAAACGGGCTTGGATGAGTTTTTCGTGATCCGCTTGGGCTTGACTTTGTAATTCGGCGATCGCGCTTTCAATCTCGGTTAATGAAATATTAATTTGCTCAATTTGGTGTAAAAGTTGTTCTCGCTCTGTTTGTTGTTTGAGTAATTGATTGACTGCTTCTTCGGTCGCTTTAAAGAGATTTTCTAAAGAATTTAGCGGCTGATTTGCCCAATCTTGTAATAAATCTTGATATGCTTCAATATCTTTTTGTTGATGCTCTCTTTCGTAGCGTACCTGATCTAATTTTTGTTGAGTTTCTTGTAGAGTTTGACGGGCTAATTCCAATTTTTTTTGAACTTTTTCAAGTATTTCTTGCGTAATGAGTTCTCCTTCAGCTATAGCAGGATTAGGATGGTCATAACTGCCACAAACCAAACAAGGTTCATTAATTTTCAAATCTTGAGCTAATAAGGCCGCTTGTCCTAAATGCCATTGTCGGGTTGTCTGGAGAAGTTCGGTTTCCGCTTTTTGAAACTTATTTTCCTGATCGGTATGATTTTTACTTAGTTTCTGTTCTTTAATCCCTAATTGGGCATAGTCTTGTTCTAATGAATCGAGTTTTTTGCGTTGTTCTAACTGTTGACGTTGACGCTCTAATTCGATTTGTTGGGAACTTAAAGAATCTAAGGCTTGATTAATGGTTTTAACTTGGGATTCTAAGCTAATTTTTTGTTCATGAAGCTCTTTTTGTTCCGTTTGCTTGGTTTCCCATTGAGCTTGGCTTTTTTGAGCAAGTTTTTCGCAAGTTTTCAGATTTTTTCGCTTTTCAACTAACTCATTAATTTGGGTTTCGTATTGCTTCAATTCGATTTGTCGTTTTTTAAGATCATCAACTTGATTAAAAGCCGTTTTAGCTTGACTCAAAATCTTTTCTGCTTCTGCTACGGCTTGAGTCGCTTTTTCAAGTAGTTTTCGATTTTTCTCTAGCTTTTGATCGAGTTTAGCCAGTGTTGTACTTTCTTCTTGATAGCGGTCATAAATTGGGCTAATTTTATTGGCAATTCTAGATTGGTCTAGGAGAACTTGTTTAGTATTAATGTCGGTCTTTGAAGTTAACTGGTTAGCTAAGGCTGCCTCTTTTTGTCGCAAATGCTCAAAGCGTTTTTGTAGCGCGATCGCGGAGTCTTGGGCTTTGACGGCATCAATTTTATCCTGTTCAGCTTGCTGTCTTTCTGTTTGGGCTGTTTGTAACTGGGATTCAAGGGTTTGTAGTTCTGTAAAAATTTGATCCGCTGTGCTGAGGTTAACGCTTTCTAATAAGCCACTCACTTGATTTTCTTGAGCTTTTTTGGCTTCCTTAATGTCTCTTGCTTTTTCCTTAAGACGCTCTTGAATTCGTTCATAGACATGAGTACGAAATAACTGACTAAAAATTTTTTCCTTATCCTTAGAATCAGCGATGAGTAATTCTCTAAATTTACCCTGGGGTAAAACCATGACTTGTCTAAATTGCTCAACTTCTAGACCCATTAAGTCAACAATATATTGATTAGCTTCACTGACCTTTTTTGGAACTAATAAATCCCAGTCTGATGAATCATTTAACTGCCATAGTTGGGCTTCGGGTTGTTGAGTGGTTGTGCCTTCTCCCTTGTTTTTGGGCTTTTCTTGAGGAGGAATTCTACGAATGCGATAGGTTTCATTGCCTAACTGAAAATCTAGCACGACTTCTGTTAATAAATGGCGATCAGCATAATCGCAGCGTAGATTCACTGGCTCCTTTTCATTACCCGTTGACTAGACCATAAAGGGCGAAACAAATAGCGTCCAGAATCGAGCTTTTCCCTGCACCAGTCGGGCCGTTAATCAAAAAGAGAGGATTGTTGCCTAATTTGGAAAAATCAATAATTTGAGTGTCAGCGAAGGGCCCAAATGCCTGTAGGGTAAGTTTTAAGGGTTTCATGAGTAGAAATTTTCTTCTTGATAAATGGCGGTAATGGTGGCTTTAATGGCTTCTTCTTGTTCTGGGTTTAGAGGTTCGCCTTGTACTTGCTGAAAGAAATCTTGAAAGAGTTCAAATTCTCCATGTTTAGCTAATCTTTCTGGTCGTGATCGCGTTTCGGCGGTGTTTAACATCCTTGGTTTTTCTAACTCTAGGGTATAGGGATAGACCTCCCGTAAACGATTCATGGGATCAAGGATTGCGTGTTTATCGGTTAAACGAATCAAAATGTAATCATCCGATTTCGGATCGGTTTTACCTTGCTCAAGAATCTGTTGAAATTCTCCTTCAATAATCCGCATATCTCGTTTAGGAGTCAGCCTAAGATGTTGAGTGGATTGCAAGCCTGATTCATTCATTTCGACGAGGGTGAAGCCTTTGGGGTGATGCTGTTCTGAAAAGCTATATTTGAGTAAGGAACCTGAGTAACGGATATATTCTTTGCCCTGATGTTGGGGACGGTGAAGATGCCCTAACGCGACGTAATCAAATGGGGTAAAGGGTTCATGATCAACCCGATCTACGCCACCAATAGACAAAGGACGTTCGGATTCGGATTCTTCTGCGCCTTCAATAAAACAATGGCTGATCAAAACGTTAATTTTAGTCGAAGATTGAGCGGTTGTCTTAGCAATTTGTTTAATTAAATAGGCATAAGCTTCGTTATGGGTTTTAGCTTCGATTTGAAAGTGGTGGCGGATGGTTTCGAGGTCATTGTAGGGAATGCCATAAAAGTTGATTTCACAATCTTGGCTTTTAATCGCGATCGCTTCTGTAATCTGATTCAGTTCCCCAATAATATGCAGTCCTGCTTGGCGAAGAAGGGGTGATCCAAATCGTAATCGTTCTGCGCTGTCATGGTTGCCAGGAATCAAAATAACGGGAACGTTTAAACCTAAGCAGACTTTAGTTAAAATTTCGTTCAGCAGTTCAACTGCGGCGGCGGGAGGAATGGCGCGATCATAGATATCTCCTGCAATAATGAGAGCATCAATGGTTTCTTGTTCAATGTATTGCAGTAGTTGATTGAGAACAAATTTTTGATCTTCTAGAAGGGAATGGTTATGAAATTGACGGCCTAAATGCCAATCAGAAGTATGAATAAATTTCATTAATTTAATAATTAAAATGATAAAAATTGAATATTTGGATAGGCTAATACTGTCTGATCTTCAGTAACCATTGTTAAATTATGTTGTAAAGATTGGCACATTAAAAGACGATCAAACGGATCTTTATGTAGGGGGTCTAATTTTTTTAAATAAACTAGACTGCTTTCATCAACGATAATACTTTTTATAAGGTGCTGTTTTCGTTTTTTAGGAAGATAGCTATCGGGATGTTCAGGAAATTTCAATTTACCCAATTGATATTTAATGATACATTCCCAGATTGAAACGACACTTAGAAAAATTTCGTTGTTGCTATTTTGAATTTCTTGGCGTAATGGCTCAGATAATTGAGGATTATCACTAATAAACCAAAGAAAAATATGGGTATCTAATAGTAATTTCATTAGGTATAAAACAGGTCTATAATTTCATCAGGTAAGGGATCATTAAAGTCGTCAGGTACGGTAAATTCATTGTGAGCTAACCCTATGGGTCGGGATTCATGGGATTGACTTAAAAATTGACAAATTTGTTGAATATCATTATTCTCTAAGGGCTGATCAGGTTTTAATTCTTGATTATTTTTAATTAAATATTGCCATTTTTGTAATAAATTTTCTGTAGAAAATTCTTGTTCATTAACTGAAGATTGATTTTGAGTTAAATTTTCCACAATTTGCCAGATTAAATTAAGATTTTCTGGGGATAGAGTAGCTATTTTTTGAGTTATTTGATGCTGTAATTCTGCATTATTCATAATTTTGCTTCATAAAATTTAAGTTATATTGTGGAAGTGTAATTCTACTGTTAGCAATGACTCATCATAAATTTAAAGAAATCTTGACAAATTTAATACGGAGAGTTTATTTTTAAAGCATGAGCCAGTCAATCGCGATCGTTGATTTGTTGGTTAATTTTGATTTGATTTGCATAGCCGCAAAGATTAGTTGTTAATAAATCAATTTCTTCTAAAATAGAAAATTCGTGATCATTAAGCGGAAAGTTTTCTAATAATGAGTTTTTATCTTGTTGCAATCTTTGTTGATAATTTTGATCTATTTGTGTTAATAACTTAACAATATAGTTTTGACATAGTTTTTCTAAAAATAGATTATTCATTACTACAGTAATTCTTATTTTCTATTCAATTACATTTAATAATGTTCTTATTTAGATGCTGGATCAATCCCAAAGGTAAACTGTAGTTGATTCATATAAGTATTCAATTTTTTCAAAACATAATCTGCTAGATATCCAGGGGTATTATCTTTCGTATAGCACATTTCAACACATATTATTTTTTCTTTCATTTGAATTAAAATATCAGGCTTTATTTTTAGATATGGATGAAATTTCTCAGACTCAATTGAAATATTTTCATGATCTTTGAATACATCTCTTAAGGCTAAACAAAGAGACTTATTCAAAGCATTGTCGCTCATTTTTTCACCCTGTTTTGCAGATATTAATTGATTAAGCTCTTCAAAAGCTTTTCTTGCGTTTTCAAGACCTGTTACAACTTTTCCACTTTTTCTTTTTCCTGCTGTAAATTTAGGTTTGACTATTGAATTCGGATTATCTGATGTTTGTAGTTCTAAAATTTGTAAATATAGCGGTGTACTTTGTAGCCTTTTTTTTGCTGAATATTTACCAAACCAAGCTTTTGGGATATTAAATTTTTCTTGATCTAATAATTTTTCTTTACTAATTTGTAAATTTGCGTCTTTTGAATAAGCTGCAATAGAACAAATAAGAGCATTTGTTGGCAAGTACATAATTTTCGTTGTTAGCATCGTACTATTAAGGGCAAACGTAAGCCTTTCACTACTCCATGTTGCTTTTCTTTGATTACTATCATTAATGTATGCATAAAGGGATCTATAATCTGCATTCCACATCTCGTTAGGAATATCTGGTGTCTTTTTAGCAAATCCTGCTACAACACTTTCTGCATGAGGATAAGAAAATATAAACCATACTTCCATTGGTTTTGGAATATTACTTACAACTTTATCAAGATATTTAGTTCTATTCTGCCATAATTTTTTCACATCTTTTAAATAGTTTCTAATTAGATGCATTTCTTTAGGCTTTTTTAGATAATCTTCCTTTAATTTTTCAAGATCATCGTCATGTAATTGAAACTCATAACAGCTTTTACCGCTATTGAAAAACATAATTGTTTTTTTCGCAATAGTTGGATAATCATCAATTGATGGCCCAGTAAAATCTATATATGGTGTTCCATAATGGAAAATTGTGCTAGAAACACTTTCGGCATAATTTTGAGCTTTCTCTAGATAAGGTCTCGCTGTAATTGGCCAAATAATTAAAACTCCATATTTACGAAGAAATTGATTTAGATCTCTGAAAAAAGCTGTAACTCGATTTTGATCTTCGTCTTCTAAATTTTCTAGAGATTCAATTACGATGCATAGTTTATCTTCTGTTATGTTTTCATCTTTATTTTTAAAAAAATTTTCAGATTCTTTTCGAATAGTATCTAAAAGCATTTTCAATTTTGGTTTTTCATAGCTAATATCGTTGTCTAATTCATCAGCATAAATCGAAACTATTTTTTGAATAGGTATATGTTTTTGAAATTTTAATGAACTAGTAAAGGTTGATTTCCCTACACCTGAAACACCATACAAAAATACTAAATAACCAGCAGTGCTAATATCGGCTAATACCTGAATAATCTTCTTTTCAAACTCAGTTACAGGAATAACAAAATCAACCAATTTAGCATTATCTCTTCCTATCCTTTTAACAATAGATTCATATGATTCAGGTAAAAATAATACCGAATTTTCAATGAAAGATAAATTTTTACTAGATTGAGAGTCTTTATCAATATTAATTATTGGAATATTTATATTAGAATTTGATTCGTCGACTGGCAACGTATTTAAATTTTTATTTTTAATAGAAGTTTCTAATTTCTGTTTTTCTTCAGAGGATAAATTGAATTTTTCAGGTAATAAATCAAGCAAAGAAAGCTGTTTTGAATCTTTAGTATTTTTTGAATTTTTTTTGCCCATAATTATGTATCCATGATTTTATTAACTTCGCTTAAATTAAATTGTCAAAATATTATAAAAAAGTTATTTTTTCTTAATTAGATTATGATTTACTAAAGAATTTAAATAAAATAATAGTAAACTATAGTTATTATTGTAATTACTTAATATACTTAGTATACTTAGTATACTTAGATTAATATTACAATTAGATACTGTGAGCTGTTAAAGTCTTGGGCGAAATAAATTTATGTTTCTTAACAAATTGCTATATAGGTATGAATCAAAATATCATATTTTAGAACAAAATCTCCTTCAATTCTGGTAATCACTTTTATTGTTGTCTTGCACTGCTTAATTTTCTGCATCTACCAAATCCGCCACAACTTGTAATCTTTTAGGTAATAACCATTTAAGACTATTCTCTAGTTGCTTTTATACTTTTTGGGTACAATTTATAGTGCTTGCTCCAACTATAAAGAATTATACCCTTTAATGCATTGAAAAGCAATCATATCCCCTCTGATTTTAAAAATGGCGATCGCTTGATTACTTATCAAACAAAGCGTTGTCGTTCGGCTAATCTTTCCTCGGTATTGAATTGAAGTAGTTTTACGGTCGTTCGTCCTTCAGGAGTTAACCCTTCAATATGATTTCCATTTTGAATAAAATGCTCAGACCAAACTTGAGTACGCGGATTGAAAAGAAAGCAAAACTCTTCAGTCTGGGGATCAAAAGACCCTAAATCAGTTCCCTTATGACGATTACAACGCCAACAAGTTAGAGCAAGATTATCAGAAATCGTCTGTCCTCCATGCTTTTCAGCAATAACGTGATCAAGTTCGTGGGGAAAGAACGAAAGAGTTGCTGGCATCAGACAGAATTCACACTGATTGTTAGCTCTTTCTATCACGAGACGACGAAGAGAAGCAGAAATGTAGGTTTTGCTCACTATTAACCCACTAAATTCTTGAGATTACCTGCTTTCATCATGATCACAATATGTTCAATACGCTCATACTCATCCAATTCCGTTTTCTCTAACGAAGTAAGATTTCCCGACCGATGCCGATCCAGTAATATTTTGAGACGCTCTTGCATTTCTTCAGGTGGTCTAAAATCTGAGATCTGCTGAGGAGTGGGATTACTAGCAATAAAGTCAAGAATATAACGATATAAATGGGCAGGAAAAGTGAGACTATCCCTTAAAAAATCAGGTAAACGTTGACATAACCAGTCAGTAGGATTGTTTCCCGTTGCTTCTAACTGCTCAAGGAATTCATCAGGAATCTCTAGCGTAATTTGAGCCATATTAGAGATTAAAGTATCAAAATAATTTTATTTTACTATCGTGAGCATTAACCAGCCGCTCTAATTTTCAGAAAAAAGCGATTATTCTATTATGAAAATATGATCGCGCTTTTTGGGGTATTTTCAAATTGGCTGTATGATACTGAGAAGACTATGTTTTGAACCATGCGCCATCTCAATTGTCAGCTTTCCCTTCAGGATATTAACCCAGAACGCCACAAAACCCAACTCTTTATTACCCCCAATCGCCACGCAGCGAGAGCATTAAGCGTTCCCCATTATCCTTTACAAAATTTAGCCGTTGAAATATTAGCCAATCAAGATCAACCCCTCAAACCTGTTTCCCCCGTTCGGGCTTATCAACTACTACGAGAAGTTATTCGTGAAATCATTAATCCCCATGACTTAGAAGGGACAACTCGTGTGTGGATGCCTACCCTACAAGACCTATTAAAAGCCTGCTCCACTCTGCCCCAACCCGATAACTTATCAAACCGTGCCGATAAATTAATCCAAGTCGCGATCGCCTACCAACAGTTATTACATCAACAAAACTGGGTCGATCCGTCAGAAATTTATTGGCGGGCTATAGACAGTCTCAAAACCAATCCCCAACAAAAATCGCTGTTAATCTATGGTTATTTTTTTCCTAGTTGGGATGAAGTCTATTTTATTAACGCGATCGCGGGCCAAGAAAGTTTATTTTATTTACCGATTACCCAACACAATTTATTTAATAGCCAACAGCAGATTATTAATTTCTTAGAAAAACAGGGCTGGCAAGATAGCTTCAGTAGATCGAAAAAGCGATCAGGAAGTGGGTAAGAAGAGCGTGGTAGTGG
>CAYZWO010000151.1:3477-8834 GCA_964482215.1 uncultured bacterium | reverse complement strand
TTCGGGCGATACAAGGTCATGATGGAGGGGAATGTTTAAGCTAAATTAGGGGGGACTAATAATTAATAATGAATAATTAGTAATTAACAATTTTAATGATGAGCAAGCAAACTGATCGCTGGCAATGGCAAACCTGGAACGGATTGAACTATCTGACCTGTAGTTTATTGCAGGACTGGAAACACGGCTTTTTTACTCAGGATTTTTATCCCCGTTCGCCTGAAGAATTGGTTGAAGTTTTACAGCCAGCGGCCAACGTTTTTCGCGTTAAACAGGTTCACAGCGATCGCGTTTTAACCCCCACCGAAATTGATCATGTCATGAGTCGGGGAGAATCGGAAGACATTTTGCCCCAAGCCGATGCCGTGATCACAGAACAGCCTCAGCAAGCCGTTTGGGCTGCAAGTGCCGATTGTACGCCTGCCTTGATTGGGGATGTGGTAACAGGGCGAGTTTCTGCGATTCATTCAGGATGGCGAGGGACAGCACAACGCATTATTCCTGCGTCAATTCAGCGTTTTCTCGATTTTGGGAGTCAATTGGAAAATTTACGAGTCGCGATGGGCCCAGCCATTTCTGGAGAAGTTTACCAAGTTGATCAAGAAGTCGGCGCAAAAGTTGGGGCGAGTTTATTTACCCAAGAAATGAAAGCCCCAGAGGAAATTTTAGCGGAATTACAAACGTTACCAATTCCCCCCATTTTGCCTGATCCCGAAGACGGAAAAGTCCGTTTAGATGTGCGTTTGATTAACTTTTTACAGTTGCAGCAGTTAGGATTAGACCCCGAACAAATCGCGATCGCGCCCGAATGTACCTATCAGAATCCTGCCCGTTTCTTTTCCTACCGTCGAACGAATGAGAAGAAAGTGCAATGGTCGGGTATTGTTAGCCGTTAAATCTTCAGGGATCATGCGAAAATCTTTTTTTTTCCTAATCATAATTACCAGTTTATTAAGCGGCTGTGGGGGCTATCCTCGTTATTTGAATTTTCCCTTTGATAATGCGGGTCGGAGTTTAAACAGTCCCGCCGAAGAACTAACGCCCCAAATTTCTGGGCCCTATATTGTGTTTGTCTCAGACCGCAACGGTTCCCAAGGCATTTATCTATTCAATGCTCAGACTCGACGATTAATGGATCTGCCTGGTTTGAATTCTTTAGACGCGATCGCGTCCCATCCTGCGATTTCAGAAGATGGGCGTTATATAGTTTTTACCGCTAGTCGTCAGGGAAAATCCGATATTTATCTCTATGATCGCGAAACCCAACAAAAGCGCGATTTAACGCCTGATCTCAATGCTGAAGCGCGTCATCCTACCATCAGTGCAGACGGCGATTGCATTGCCTTTGAAGTCGGTCAAAATGGCCAATGGGATATTCGCGTAGTAGATCGTTCAGGTAATCCTTTAAATGTCCAGTAAATGATAATCACGGCAAAAGGACTTGATTCATGAAAGATCTCTTATGATTTCAGTTAGTTGATAAAAATGTTATCTTTTAATCATGAAACCGATCCGTTTATCAAAACACGCCAAAGAGCAATGTTTGGAGCGAGGCACGAATGAGCAAGAAGTTATCCAAGCAATCCGCACTGGGACTTGTCAGAAAGCAAAAGCGGGACGTTTAAGGTATCAAGCAACTTTCCAATACAATGCAACTTGGCAGGGAAAATTTTATGTTTTAAAAAAAGTTGCTCCTATTGTTGTGGAGTCGGAGTTAGAATTGATTGTCATTACAGTTTATACTTTCTATTTATAGGATTTTTTTATGAAAATTAGTTACGACAATGAGATTGATGCGCTTTACATTAAGTTAGTTGAAGGGAAACAAGAGTGCAGAACACTCCAGTTAACAGAAGAAATTGCGTTAAATATTGGTCAGAATGAGTTATTAGTAGGCATAGAAATTTTAGATGCAACAGAAATTCTAGGTTCAGGAAATATACCTAGTGTAGTTTTAGAAAATATTCCTTTTTCCGTTCAAGGTAAGGCGGCCTAAAACATTTTACCCTATATTCAAAAATAATTAATTCTTATTGTTTATTTTGAGTTAAAATTTCGGGATAATTGCGTTATCAAATAAGAATATTTCACGTCATTTTTTAATCAATTAGTTCCTTTATTAGCATCCAATTTAACCCCTCTAATAAAAATAATAGAGAATTAGGTTGTTGCTGATGGGGAATGTGAGGTGCGACCCTACAAAGTCGATTTGTTAAAATGGCTACCGTTTAAAGCCGAACCAATAAAAATTGCAGGAAAAACTTAATACTTTCATTAAGAAGATCGCTTTTTATTAATTTCCACCGTTACAATTCTAAAGCTAGGGGTTCAACATAGGAATCGATAGGGATTATGATAATAGACTGACCTTTCTCCTAACCCCTGCTCACGGCGAATTGCCAAAGCCATCGAACTTTCATTTTCCTTTGAAGCTCCATGAATAATTTCGTTAATCCCCAAGCTGTACCTCCCGTTCAACAAGGACTCTACGACCCCCAGTTCGAGCATGATGCTTGTGGTGTGGGCTTTATTGTCCACATGAAAGGGCAAAAGTCCCATGATATTGTCGAGCAAGCTTTAACCATTTTGCTGAATTTAGACCACCGTGGCGCGTGCGGTTGTGAGGCGAATACAGGGGATGGTGCAGGGATTTTGATGCAGGTTCCCCATAAATTCTTACAAAAAGTGGCTGCCAATGAAGGGTTTACACTTCCCGACGCAGGGCAATATGGTGTGGGTAATATCTACGGTTCTCCTGATGCGATCGCGAGAGAAAAAGGACGACGCATTTTTGAAGGGGTAGTGGCTCAAGAAGGGCTGAAAGTATTAGGATGGCGCGATATTCCAACGGACAATAGCTCTTTGGGAGATACGGCCAAAGCGAGTGAACCCTTTATGCAACAGGTGTTTATCGCCCGTAGCCCTGAGCTAGTCGATGACCTCGATTTTGAGCGTAAATTATTTGTTATTCGTAAGCTTTCCCATTCTGCGATTAGGGCACCGAAGGTTGACACCTTTTGGTATGTGGCGAGTTTGTCGGCCCGCACCTTGGTATATAAAGGAATGCTGATGCCTGTACAGGTTGGGGCTTATTACCCTGATTTACATGATCCCGATATGGATAGTGCTTTGGCGTTAGTGCATTCTCGCTTTAGTACCAATACCTTCCCCAGTTGGGAGCGATCGCACCCCTACCGCTACATTGCCCATAACGGGGAAATCAACACCATGCGGGGTAACATCAACTGGATGCACGCCCGCCAATCCCTGTTTGAGTCGCCTCTGTTTGGCAAAGACATGGAGAAGGTGAAACCCGTTATTAACGTTGAAGGTAGTGACTCCACGATTTTTGATAATGCGTTGGAATTGCTTTACCTATCGGGTCGGTCGTTACCCCATTCCGTAATGATGATGATTCCTGAACCCTGGACAGCCCATGAGTCCATGAGTCCAGAGAAAAAAGCTTTTTATAAATACCATTCCTGTTTGATGGAACCCTGGGATGGCCCCGCTTCTATTGCTTTCACTGATGGCACGATGATGGGAGCTATCTTAGACCGTAATGGTTTACGTCCCTCTCGTTACTATGTCACCAAAGATGATTTGGTGATTATGGCTTCGGAAGCTGGGGTTTTACCCATCGAACCCGAACGAGTTGCCGCTAAAGGTCGTCTGCAACCAGGGCGGATGTTCTTGGTCAATACTCAGGAAGGGCGCATTATTTCCGATGAAGAAATTAAGAGCAAAATTATCTCGGAAAATCCCTACGGGCAATGGTTACAAGATAATCTAGTTTCTCTGGATCAACTTCCTACTAATGGACAGCCGCAATCTGCAACCCAGACCTTGCCGTTATTACAACGTCAGATGGCCTTTGGTTATACCTTTGAGGAATTGCGAATCCTATTAACCCCAATGGCGCGAGATGGCGTGGAAGCAGTCGGTTCGATGGGTGCAGATACCCCCTTAGCGGTTTTATCGGATCGTCCCAAGCTGCTTTATAACTATTTCCAGCAACTCTTTGCCCAGGTCACCAATCCCCCCATTGATTCGATTCGCGAAGAAATCATTACCTCTGCGGAAACGACCATTGGTTCTGAAGGCAATTTATTAGATCCTAAGCCTGAAAGCTGCCATTTGATTGAGCTAAAATCTCCCATTATTAGTGATGAAGAGTTAGCCAAACTGAAAGCGTTAGATCCTCAATCCACAGGCTTTAAATCAGTTACGATTCCCATTCTGTTTAATCCCCAAGAAGGCAGCCAGAGCTTAGAAGCCGCAATGCAAGGGATTTTTGAACAGGCTAATCAGGCGATCGCCGATGGAGTTAATATCATTATCCTGTCGGATCGGGGTGTGGATGCTAATAATGCTCCCATTCCTGCTTTGTTGGCCGTTTCAGGATTGCATCACCATTTGATTCGTGAAGGTTCCCGTACCCGTGTTGGTTTAGTTTTAGAATCAGGTGAACCCCGTGAAGTTCATCATTTTGCGACTCTCATCGGTTATGGTTGCGGCGCGATCAATCCCTATTTAGCCTTTGAAACCTTAAACGGCATGATTGAAGAAGGCTTATTAGTCGGCGTTGATCATAAAACGGCTTGCAAAAACTTTATTAAAGCCGCCACCAAAGGGGTGATCAAAGTTGCCTCGAAGATTGGTATTTCCACCATTCAAAGTTATCGCGGTGCCCAAATCTTTGAAGCTATTGGTTTAAATGCCTCGGTGATCGATAAATACTTTACCTGGACAGCTTCTCGCATTGCTGGGTCAGATATTGATGTCATTACCAAAGAAGTGGTGCTGCGTCATCAACACGCCTTTACCGATCGCCCTGGCGATACCCATACCCTCGATGTTGGTGGAGAATACCAATGGCGCAAAGATGGCGAAGAACATTTATTCAATCCCTTCACCATTCACACGCTGCAACGGGCGGTACGCGAAGGCAACTACGAACTCTATAAGCAATACGCCAATCTGGTCAACGAACAAAACGAAAAATTCTTTACCCTGCGTGGTTTGTTGGAATTTAAAGATCGTGAACCCGTTCCCCTCGAAGAAGTTGAACCCATCGAAGCAATTATGAAACGCTTTAAAACGGGGGCAATGAGCTATGGTTCTATTTCCAAAGAAGCCCACGAATCCTTGGCGATCGCGATGAACCGTATCGGCGGTAAATCCAACACAGGGGAAGGCGGCGAAGATCCCGAACGCTATACCTGGACGAATGAACAGGGCGATTCCAAAAATAGTGCCATTAAACAAGTGGCATCAGGTCGCTTTGGGGTAACAAGTTTGTACCTGTCCCAAGCCAAAGAAATTCAAATCAAAATGGCCCAAGGTGCAAAACCAGG
>CAYZWO010000151.1:0-3438 GCA_964482215.1 uncultured bacterium | reverse complement strand
TTTATCCCTGGATTGCCAAAGTTCGTCACTCGACTCCTGGTGTGGGTTTAATTTCTCCCCCGCCTCACCATGATATTTATTCCATTGAAGACCTAGCCGAGTTAATCCACGACCTCAAAAATGCTAATCGGGATGCCCGCATCAACGTCAAGTTGGTCTCTGAAGTGGGTGTGGGAACCATTGCGACAGGAGTG
This sequence comes from uncultured bacterium, assembly GCA_964482215.1. Classification (GTDB taxonomy): domain Bacteria; phylum Cyanobacteriota; class Cyanobacteriia; order Cyanobacteriales; family Microcystaceae; genus Snowella. The sequence goes on along the minus strand of CAYZWO010000151.1, from coordinate 3,244 downwards.
GCCAAAGCCCATGCGGATGTGGTTCTGATCTCAGGTTATGACGGCGGAACAGGTGCTTCTCCCCAAACTTCCATTAAACATGCGGGTCTTCCCTGGGAATTGGGACTAGCCGAAACCCATCAAACCCTAGTGTTAAACAATCTGCGATCGCGGATTGTGGTCGAAACCGATGGCCAAATGAAAACAGGTCGAGATGTGGTCATTGGAGCTTTATTGGGGGCAGAGGAATTTGGATTTTCTACGGCTCCCTTAGTTACCTTGGGCTGTATTATGATGCGGGTTTGTCACCTCAACACTTGCCCTGTCGGTATCGCAACCCAAAACCCTGATCTACGGGCTAAATTCACAGGCGATCCCACCTACACCGAAAACTTCATGAAGTTCATTGCGATGGATATTCGGGAGATCATGGCTCAGTTGGGCTTCCGTACCCTCAACGAAATGGTGGGACGCACCGATATTCTCGAACCGAAAAAAGCGGTAGAACACTGGAAGGCTAAAGGGATCGACCTATCTGCCATTCTCTATCAACCCGAAGTTGGGTCAGAAGTAGGGCGTTATTGCCAAATGCCGCAGGATCATGGCTTAAATAAATCCTTAGACATCACCACCTTACTAGATATCTGCAAACCTGCTATTGAAAACGGTGAAAAAGTCAAAGCGACCCTACCTATCCAAAATATCAATCGGGTAGTGGGAACCATTGTCGGCAACGAAATCACCAAACGCAATTGGGAAGGTTTACCCGAAGATACGGTGCATCTCCATTTCCAAGGCAGTGCAGGGCAAAGTTTTGGGGCATTTGTTCCTAAAGGAATGACCCTCGAACTAGAAGGGGATGCCAATGACTATCTCGGTAAGGGCTTAAGCGGTGGCAAGATTATCGTTTATCCGCCCAAAGTTTCTACCTTTGCCGCTTCTGAAAATATCATTGCGGGTAATGTGGCTTTCTACGGGGCAACCAGTGGCGAAGCGTATATTGCAGGCATGGTCGGTGAGCGATTCTGCGTGCGGAACTCTGGAGTCAATACAGTCGTAGAAGCGGTCGGCGATCACGGTTGCGAGTACATGACAGGCGGTAAAGTTGTGATTCTCGGTCTGACGGGACGCAACTTTGCAGCAGGGATGAGTGGTGGTGTTGCCTACATCCTCGATGAAACAGGCGATTTTGCAACCCGTTGTAATCAGTCGATGGTCGGTCTGGAATCGTTGGAAGATCCTGAAGAAATCCAAGATCTCTACAACCTCATCCAAAATCACGTTATCTATACCAATAGTGAAAAAGGTAAGGCGGTTTTAGCAGACTGGGAAGCCAATATTCCCAAGTTTGTGAAGGTAATGCCGAAGGATTACAAACGAGTTCTCCAAGCGATTAAGAATGCATTAGAGGCTGGTTTAAGTGGTGATGATGCGTTGAATGCTGCTTTTGAAGAAAATGCTCGTGATGTCGCGAGAATTGGAGGTAGTTAAGAAAACTAGGATTGGTTAGGCTAGATTATTCTTCAGTTAATCTGGCCTAATCTTCTACACTCTCAATTAGTATGAAGAAAATAATTGTAACTCGTCGATACTTCATCCATTTGGCTTCCCTAAGCACAAGTCTTCTGGATATAGCTAGACAGACTCATCCCGCAGAACAATTTAAATTTGTCATGGGAAGCATGACCTTTTCGGCTTTTGCGCTTGAAGCACTTGTAAACATATCGGGTGAACAACTAATTCCAAATTGGAAATATTTTGAAAGTGCTACACCAATAGCTAAAATCATTTTAATTTCAACAACATTAGGTCAAGAAGTAGACTTTTCGAGAGAACCTTTTCAAACTATTTCAGAAATTTTTAAATTTAGAAACACTATTGTTCATTCAAAACAATCTCATCAATCAAAAAATCTTACACACGAAGAAAATAATTTATATGACGACTTTTATGAGCATTTTAAGTGGCCATTATCTCTACATTTCTCAACAAGATTCCCAAATGAATTTATAGAAAAATTAGAAATCGAAAATGCCGAGAAATTTTTAGAATGTGTTACATTATTTCAAACAAATTGGTTATTTCTTGGGCAGCAAAGAAATTCTGAATTTAACATTTATGATACTCGCAAAATTTTAGAAGATTGATTTTTAGTGTTTAAATTGGGACTATCTTTTTATTTTTTGTATTCTATATATTAAGAATAATTTATATTTAGGAGGTGAATTAGTTGAGAAATTGTAATATTTTTAAAATAAAATATTTTGAAAAAGAAGATGTTTTACATTTAGTAATTTCTGATGATTTAGAAGCAGATAGTTTAGAAATTAGTCCTAATATTACGGCGGAATTGAATCGTGAAGGGGAGTTAATTGGAATAGAAATTATTAATGCTAGTGCTTTTTTATGGGATTCAATTTTAGAGTCGGTGCAGGGGAAATTGTTGAATCTGGCTAGGACTTAGTTTGGATTTACCAACAACTGAAAATATAGCTTTTTAAAAGCTGGGATGACGTTTTTGATCATTTAGCAAATGAGGTAAACTAATGTTAGATTTTCAACTATCTGTTCAACCCCAAACTGAACAGCGACTAAGGATAATTTTAAATTCTATAGAAGACGAAGAAAATTTTGCCCAAAGTATTATTAATTCACAGATAGGGCGATTACAAAAAGCAATTTTAAATTTAAGGTTAGATTTAAAAGTTTTTGAGCAAAAATATCAAATAACATCTGAACAATTTTACCAAGATTTTTCTCAAGGAATTTTAGCCGATGAAGAAGATTTTATGATTTGGGCTGGACTGTATGAAATGCTTTGCCAGAATGAAGATCAACTTCAGCAGCTAACATGATTGAAGCTTATTTTACAAAAATCGAAGCCATCATTCGAGCGTTCCCTGATATACGTTTTATCTCGTTAACAAAGAAAATTTACAATACGAATCAAGGCTATATTAGTGGTTCAATTATTTTTGAAAATAATCATCGTCTAGATTTTGTAGAAGTTAAAAACACCGATATAAAAGCCAAAATAAAGTATCGCTATCATTACATGGATGAGCATCAAGTCATGATTTTTCGTTATGATAATGCTCCTCACCATACCGAAATTAAGACTTTTCCTCACCATAAACATGAGATGGAGAGGGTGAAGGCAAGCCCAGAGCCAACGCTTGATGATGTACTTTTGGAAATTGCCCAGAAGCAAAGAGACTCAGTAGATCGAAAACTAATTTTGGAAAAGAGGTAAGGTCAAGTTAGA
>CAYZWO010000150.1:0-8944 GCA_964482215.1 uncultured bacterium | reverse complement strand
AATCGCTCTCCTTCTTTAAGCACAAATGAACTACCCTAAATGGGATGCACCCTCAATTTATTGCATCAATCTGACTCATATTGTGATGAATTAATAGGCTCAATAAGTATGCGTGATAACCTTGTAGATGAAAAAAGACCGCCAATAACAATTGTTCCTTATGCAATGATTAGCACTAACAGAAACCCAATTAATGAAACTAATACCGTAGAAGATATGATGCAATCTGCAATTGTCTTTAAAAATTCAATGAAGTGAGATTGTCATCGTCTTAATTGATTAAATGTTAAAAGTAGTGATTGCTTGTTCTTATCATTAGTCTTTTTAGAATATATTATTGAAGAGTAGTTTTAAGGAATTTGTACCGTAATAAAATGGTCATTTGGTAAACAACTGTGAAACTCCCCTTGCTCGGCTAACATCACTAACAAATGTAAGGTTGTATCAGGTTCTTTGTGTAAATCCGACCAGGGAAACGCTATTTCTAGACATTCCTCAAACGCAACTTGGGACTGACTAGGGCGGGGATGCCAAACATAGGGAGCCGCTACCTCTTCTAACCAGACCGATTGATGGGCAAGATTAATGCCTAAATGATGATGAAAATAATAATTAATTCTTTCTTGATCAGGTAAACCTGCTAACGGTGCAGGACTATTGGGAAGCGGACTGCCTGGGTAATACCAAAATAGATGAATTTCGTTAGGTAAATCTTGATTGAGGCTGGCTGCTGTTTGGAAGTCCAATCGTAAGTAGAAACTTTGATGATTAAACCCATAATAAAGTCGTTGAACCAAACTGCTTTGGTGCATCGTTCCTGCGGCTCCGCCAATTTCGATTAATCCTGCTTTTTCCCATTCCTCTTCGTCGGCAATCCCGTCAATAATAGGCTGAATAAAGGCTTCAGGTTGCTGGAATGCTTTTTTGGGATATCTTTCTAACGGATAGTAGAGATAGGCGGGAATTGGTTCATTGAGGGCTTCGTAAAGGGTGGAGAGATGTTCACGAAAGAGTTGATCAAAAATATCGTCTTGATGGCTGGTATGACCTTCTCCAAACCACCAAAACCAATCGGAACCTTCGGCGGCATAGAGGGCTTCCCAGGCTTCGGGGTTGTTTTCTTCCGTTGCTTCGGGATGGTTGGCTAAAACTTGCCGCGCATCAATTAGGTAATCCCAAGCTTTGTTTTTAATGGGATCGCCGATCCAGGTTTTTAAGGTTCCATCAATCCAAGATCCCGTATGCAATTTATCGCTCGGTAGTTTGTGAGTGGGAGGATATTGATTAATAAATTCGGAAACGGTGACTAATTTAAAACGGTTAGTGGCACTGAGTTGTTCATACAAACGGGTTAAAAAGGGTAAGCCATCTTGAGGATAATTTTCCCAACAGTTTTCGCCATCCAGAGCAATGGTGACGAGCCAGGGTTGTTGACGGTGGATTAACTGTTCTCGTTTGTGTAGAGAATGCGCGATCGCGTCCAAATGGCCAATTAGATCTTTTGCGGCTACATTAGGGTCTAACCCACTGTAGGTAAAGCCAATTAAATCCGAAAGCCGATGATCCCGAAAAACAATGGCTAAATCTCCATCGGGCGTTTCTAAGCGATAGGGACGATACAATAACTCAGGTTCGGTAATGTTACCCCGTTCATCTCGATGGAAAAAGTGTTTAAGCGTCCACCCTAAAACCGTTTCATCAGAACACAACCATTGAAATCTTGCCTGGGCCACATCCGATAAAATGGCAGGACTAACGGCTTGTTCTGAGGGCCATAATCCCTTCGGTTCACAACCAAAGCGATCGCGATAAATGACCTTAGCTTTTTGCAGATGCCGAGCAATATCTTCCGACCAACAAAAACGGGGTTCAGGCACTTTCATTTTAGGAATCGCAACCCGACCTGATGTGGTATCAGCTAATAACGGCAAAATCGGGTGAGTATAGGGACTTGTGGTAATTTCGATCTGCCCTGCTTCTTGCATTTTTCGATGTTGGGGAATAATGCGCTCAACGATCTGTCGCTGTTTGGCAATTATCCGTTGGCGATCGCTGAGGGAGAAATTTCGTCCCTGTTGTCCCCAGCCTTGTAACTCGGTGTCTTCGTGCCAAAAGAGGGGATCAATCCAGACGAGATTATGCCAAGCCATCAAATCACAGTAATCCTGTAAACTCCAATGTTCTAAACACCAAGCCGTTCCTTCTACCTGACGTTGTTCAAACAGGTCTCGATAACGGGGATGGGGATCAATCAAGGTGCGGTGATGGGCGTTAAAAAAATATTCTAGAATTTTGACCCGATGCTCTGGGGTTAGTTGGCTTTCTGGGGTTAGGGTTAAAGCTAAATAAGGATCGATCGCTCTGCCTGCGGCGTAATCTTCAAGTTGCAAAATTAAAGATGGCACAAGATTAACTGTTTGGTGCAACTGAGGATAACGCTCTAGCAACAAAACTAAATCCAAATAATCTTTGGTTCCATGCAACCGTGCCCAGGGAAGTCGATAATTGCCCGACTCATTACCTAGCAATTTATTAGACTTATAAAGGGGCTGATGCTGATGCCAGATAAACGCAACATGGAGAGGATAGGACATAAAATAGGCTTAGTCTCGATACTAAAATGATGGCACAACTCGCAATTTCTGAAGCTGAAACAATTCTTCACTTTCAGTATCGTGATGATTGCCTGCATGGGATAATAGGGTTGGTCTTGATTAGCTCTCCCCTATGACGAATTTTGCTATTGATGAACGCGATCGCTTCCCTGCCAGTAAGGTAGAAATTTCTGGACGTTGGTTGTTTGGGCCAGGCCCTTCTAATGCCAATCCTCGCATTTTGGCTGCCATGAGTTTGCCCCCTCTGGGACACCTCGATCCCGATTTTCTGCAACTGATGAATGAATCTCAGGGCCTGCTGCGATACGTTTGGCAAACGGAAAATCAAATGACCATCCCCATTAGTGGAACAGGGAGTGCCGCAATGGAAGCCACTCTCGCTAATACGGTAGAACCAGGGGATGTGGTCTTAGTTGCCGTCAAAGGCTATTTTGGTAATCGTCTGGTAGATATGGCGGGACGTTACGGAGCCGATGTTCGCAAGATCACCAAAACCTGGGGAGAAGCCTTTACTCTCGAAGAATTAACGGAAGCTGTCAAGACCCACAAGCCCGCAATTCTCGCGATCGTTCACGCAGAAACCTCTACAGGGGTTCGTCAACCGCTAGAAGGACTAGGGGAAGTTTGTCGGGAGCATAACTGTTTATTGTTAGTGGATACCGTTACCAGTCTAGGAGCCGTTCCCATTTTCCTCGATAAGTGGGGCATTGATTTATCCTATAGTTGCAGTCAAAAAGGGTTGGGGTGTCCGCCTGGGATTGGGCCCTTTACCATGAGTCCCCGTGCAGTTGAAAAGATGCACAACCGTCGCACTGTGGTGGCTAATTGGTATCTCGATATGTCCCTATTAAGTCGTTATTGGGGCAATGAGCGCACCTATCATCACACGGCTCCCATTAATATGAACTATGCCCTACGAGAAGCCTTATATTTACTGGCAGAAGAAGGCATTGAAAATAGTTGGAAACGCCATCAAGACAATGCTGAACTCCTCTGGGAAGGATTAGAAGAGTTAGGATTAGTCTGCCATGTCGATAAAGCTTTCCGTTTACCGACCTTAACCACTGTTCGGGTTCCTGATGGATTGGATGCCAAAGCGATCGCGGCCAAATTACGCATCGAATACAATATTGAAATCGGACTGGGGTTAGGAGACTTAGCGGGCAAAGTCTGGCGCATTGGTCTTATGGGCTACAATAGCCATCCCGAAAAAGTTCTTCTGTTACTAGGTGCGCTACAAAAGGTCTTAAAGCCTTAATCTTATTCGCAGGAGGGAAAAATCCCGATGCAAGTCAAATTTAACGTTTTTCGTCAACAACCCAGAACTGAGTCAACCTTTCAACAATATGTATTAGATGTTGAGTTAAACACCACTATTCTTGATTGTCTAAATCGCATTAAATGGGAACAGGACGGAAGCCTAGCCTTTCGGAAAAATTGTCGGAATGCCATCTGTGGCAGTTGTGCGGTGCGGATCAACGAGCGTCCCTTTCTTGCCTGTAAAGAAAATATCGGCACAATTTTTGCTTGGCTCAAAGACAGCAATCAAGAAAATAATTATGAACTAACGATTAAGCCCTTGGGCAATATGCCCGTGATTAAGGATTTAGTCGTTGATATGACGAACTTCTGGCAGGATTTAGAATCGGTCACGCCCTATGTACTGAACGAAAATGCCCAGAAAGCTGAACGGGAACAATTACAATCACCTGCTGAACGGAAATTGTTAAATAAAACCGCTAATTGTATTCTCTGTGGAGCCTGTTATTCCGATTGCGATGCTAAGGGAAAAAACGCAGAATTTGTCGGGCCTCATGCCTTAGCCAAAGCTTACCGTTTAATTCAAGACTCACGGGATACGGCGACTGATGCTCGACTCCAGCAACACAGTGAAGGAAAAACGGGGGTTTGGGGCTGCAATGGTTGTCGGATGTGCAATATTAGTTGCCCGATGGGGGTTGATCCCATGACCCAAATTGAGGAAATGAAAGTGCGGATTTTTGATTTATTAGATCCTTTGTAATTGAGTCAGTTAATTGTCCAAATTACGATTTATTGTCCCATAAGGTATTGAAAATCACTTAAATGCGTCAAACTTGTCAGTATTAGGCAAAAAAGCTATATTATTGCTAATCTCTTTAAGTCTAAATCTTGTTGGCTGAAAGCATGAAAGTGATTCATTGGCTGGTTGAAGAAATCAAAAAAGTTTGGATTTTATCTTTCTTTTTTATCATTTGCTTTTCATATATTTTTGTGATTTTAAATCTGTTTTTGAAAACCTATGCCATTGATTTTTATGGAATTTCTAAAGTGATTATTGGGGCTTTAATCGCAGCTAAAGCGGTTTTAATTTTAGACAAAACCCCATTAATTAATTGGTGCGAAAGGTTTCCTCGTTATATCCATTTATTGTATAAAACATTAATTTATAGCCTGGGGGTTGTGTTATTTGGTGTAGTCGAAGGGTTGATCCATGCCTATTCAGAAAGTCACCAATGGCAAGAAGCGATTGAAATCTTTATTGCTAGCAAAAATTTAAATTCTTTTATCGCCACCCATCTTTCTATCGGTGTTGTCTTTTTTCTTTACAGTATCTTATCGGAAGTCGAAAGCAAATTTGGGCAGGGATGGATTGGTAAGTTTTTCTTAAGTTCCCCTGATAATGCTCAATAGGCGCGATCGCGTTCTTTTATCTCTAAAAAAATTGCTAAGACATGGACGCATTGCCCGTCCCCTGAAACATAATCCAAGATAAAAAGAAATTCACAATAAAAACTGCCAATAAAGAAGTCACTACGGCGGTTGTGGTTGATTGTCCCACGCCTTTTGCTCCCCCTGTTGTCGTTAGACCCCAACTGCACCCAATAACCGCAATCAAAGACCCAAAAACCAGAGATTTCAACATCGAACTAAAAATATCCCACAACTCCAAAAAGGTTCTAACTGATTTGAGAAAAACACTGGGGTGAATATCGTACAAACTGTAGGCAATAAATAGCCCCCCACTCATGCCGACGATCAGGGCCAACAAATCCAAAATCGGTAACATCAAGGCGCAAGCCAACACACGCGGTACCACTAAGTAATCAATGGGGTCAGTTTTCAGCATATAGAGGGCATCAATTTGTTCCGTCACCCGCATGGTGCCAATTTCTGCCGCAAATGCCGACCCCACCCGACCCGCGATCACGACGGAGGTTAACACGGGGGCTAGTTCCCTAGCTAAAGCTAAGGCCAACACGCCACCCACCGTTGATGTTGCGCCAAAATTGATAAATTCCCGCGCGACTTGGATAGTAAACACCATGCCCACAAAACCTGCGGTAACCAAGGCGATGGTAACGGATTCAGGGCCGACCACACTCATTTGTTCTAGGGTATTACGACGATGAATGCGCCCCTGTAACAAATGCAGAAAAACCTGTCCTCCCAACAAACCAGCGGCCAGTAAACGGGAAAACCAAACGTCTAAACTGCCTGAAAATAACTTATTCTGACTCATTGGCTTGGGAAGCTTGACCAACAGCTTTTTCCTTAAGCATAGCAGCTTGTTTCATTCTCTCAAACGGGAAAATGATTATTTCCTGCTTATTTATCGACACGGAATCGTTCTACGGAGGTCAATAGCTCTTTGGAAATTGATACGAGAGATTGCAGAGAACCCGCAACCCGTTGGGATTCCTGAGAGGTTTCTTGAGCCGTTAACTCAATCGATTGCATAACCTGAGCGACTGCGCCCGAATTTTCCTGCTGTTTCACCGTATCGGCAGAGATGGAACGCACAAGGGTATTAATGCGATTGGAAACCTCAATAATATCCTCTAGGGCACGTTTGGATTGTTCAGACTTATCGGTTACGTCGATAACCTGTTGAATCCCCTCTTCCATCGCGGTCATAACGGAGCCTGTCTCACTTTGAATTTGTAAAACGATTTGCTCAATTTCCTTCAATGATTTTGCAGAACGGTCTGCCAACTGTCGGACTTCATCCGCAACGATCGCGAATCCCCGACCTGCTTCCCCTGCACGAGCCGCTTGAATGGAGGCGTTTAAGGCTAGTAGGTTAGTACGAGAAGCAATTTGGGAAATGACGGCCACAATTTTAGAAATTTCCTGAGACGCTTCAGCTAAGCGTTTTACCTTACGGGCTGTTTCTGATACGGTTTCTCGAATTTGTAAGATACCACCGACGGTTCGTTCAACCGCTTCTCCCCCTTTCAATGCTGTTACCGAGGAGGTATGGGCAACTTCTTCGGCTTCGTGGGCGTTTTCGGCTACCCGTTGAATCGATTCCGTCATTAACTGCACTGAGTTCAACGTGACAGCCAATTCTTCCGCCATCCGCAGCGCATCACTGGAGTTATTGCGGGCAAACGATTCACTATCCGTCGAGTTTTTATTGACCTGTTTGGCGGCGCGTTTTACCTGTTGGACGATTTCCCGTAGGTTTTGAATGGTTAGGTTAAAGGCATCGGCCACGGCTCCGAGTTCATCGGCGGTGACTTCCGCTTGAACGGTTAAGTCTCCCCTAGAAGCTCCTTCTACGTCGTCTAGTAAGCGAATAACTTGGCGTTGTAATTTTTCTCTTGCTTTTTCGGTAGCGGCCGCCCGTTCTTGCGCTTCGGTGGTTGCGGTTAAAATGACCTGAGAAATATAGTTAAAGCGTTGAGCCAGTTGCCCTAATTCATCCTCAGAAAGCACCTTCGCTCGTACATTAAAATTGCCGTCGTAAATGGCATCAAATTGATTTTGTAGGTCATCAATGGTGCTTTTAACCTGCCGAATAAGGAGGTGGCTAATTAACCAGGTTACGCCAAGCCCCACAACGCCAGTGGTTAGAGCCAAAAATAGTAAGGATGGCCCCTCTTGAGCCTTCGCCGTAGTTTGAGATTTATTGGTAGCAGATTTAGCGTTTTTATCGGTCTTCTGAGGCACTTTATTGTTTGTTGTTTTGGAAGCTGCTGTTTTATTCGCAGAGGGAGGATTGGTGACTTTTTGTGGGGCATTAATTCCCGTTACACTGCCAACAATCAAGACAGCAACGGCAGATGCAACCCCAGACGCGATCGCCAAATACCATTGCTTTCGCCTTAAAGGAGCATTGGTAAACCACCCTAGCCAACCAGGATCAACTTCTACCGTTGGCTTGACAAAGCGGCTCGATACCCCCGTTAAATCCCCTACCATTGTTTCTTCTGGCTTGAGCCAGGTTACCATTCCAGGTGGCGTGCCACTCGGCATGGAAGACCTAGATTCACCACTGTAGCTATCTTTGCCCCGAACCGCCGTATTTGCCGTGAACTCTTCACTTCCTTGGGTAAACATCGTTGCAGAATCTGGTAACTCTGGCGCAATATCCGTCAGATCAAATTCTGCCAAATGATCTAAATCTGAACGATTAAAGTCTTCGATGCCCGAAAGAAAATCAGGCTCCACCTCTCCCATCCCCATTGACGGAGAAGATTGGACAGTAGGGACGTTATCCAAAGAATCAATTCCTTTTTCTAAGCCACTTCCTTGCCAAGGTTGAAATGTTGGCACATTCCCAGGATTCTCTCCATTATTTTGATCAGAAGCAGGAATGCCTTGTTCGACTAAATCCGCAAAATCAAACTGTTGGGCGGCAATGTCGGGCGGAACCATGAAGGTAGACTCACCGACTTCGGGCATCAATGTCTTTTCGTCATCATCATCAAGCTCGATATTATCTTGAGCTAAGGCTTCGGCGTTCCAATCAATTAAACCCGCCGCATCATCAAAGGCAAAGGGATTGGAAGAAAACGCATCTACTTCGTTATTTAAATTGCCCGTATTGAAGGCCGGAACGGAGCCAAAGGGATTGGTGGGGGTTGGGTTTTTGGTCTGGCCTAAAGTGGGTTCTCCTAAATCTTCATCATTAAAGACTGCACTATCCCAATCTAAGCCATCAAAATCATTATCCCAATCAACACCGCCTTCGTTTTCATTCCACTCAGGAAAATCAGTTTCTTTATCTAAATTGGCATCGGGATTAAAGGGAGTTTGACCAAAGGTGGGTTCTCCCACGCTGTTGGGATTACTTTGGCTATTAAAACCCGATGAAGCAGGCCCGCCTTCTACCGCTTGAATTTGGTCTAACGCTTGAGCCGCACAATCCCGTAAATCTTGGCGATCGCTTAATCGGAGAACTTCTTCATACTTTTGTTTCGCCGTTCCATACTGCTCTAAACCGACATAGATGTGACCTTGGAGAAGCAAAACATTGGCATCTTCGGGAAAAGCCGCTGCCATTTCTTGAATATAGCTGGCCGCTTCTTCGTAACTTCCTTGCCCATAGGCGACGTAGGCTT
>CAYZWO010000149.1:0-9061 GCA_964482215.1 uncultured bacterium | reverse complement strand
ACTACCACGCTCTTCTTACCCACTTCCTGATCGCTTTTTCGATCTACTGAGACTCGAAGATCCCCAAGATCTTTACACCGAAGAGGCTTATCAGAAAATTCTTAAGGATTCGCAAGTAGACGAAAAGAGTTAAAAAAGTTTGTTACATCAGGTGAAACGGTTTGGACTTGGTTTTGTCCAGCGGCTAAGACATAGGCTTTTTGATTAATTACTAAGATTTGGAAAGCAATAAGTTCTCCATTGCCTTGTAAAGTAAATTGAATACCAGAATGGCCTTGAAACGCGATCGCCTGCTCTTGAACTAACTGAAACTGGGTTTTATTGATGATGCCATCCCGAATACTTTTGAGAAGAGAGGAATCATCAACATTAGTGGGCAAGTTTTGCTCTGAAAAGGCAGCAATAAAGCGAAAATTAGCAGGATGGGTTGCAAATACGTCAAAAGTCAGTGCTCCTAAATCAGTATTTAAACTAACTTCCTCTTCACTTTGTATACCTTGAGGCATCCATACGGAAAAGCCTGCTGTCCGAAAAATAGATTTTTGCCATCGTAATGGGCCCGATTGAATGGTTAATAGTTGGGACGGATGTTCAATACTTTGCCCTTGTTGCAGAGATTGTTGCTGCTGTTGTTGTAGGCGATTGATTTCCTGCTGCATTAATACTTGCCCGTCTTGGAAAAAGCTGGGTTGATCGAGACGACCTTGCGCGATCGCTGGAGGCATCCAGGCAAGGAATCCAACAAAAGCAGTCAATATTGATAACTTCATTTTTCTAGAAATTCTTAGATTTCATGAATTAGATTAAATTTCACACTCAAATAGCCGCATAAAGAAAAATGTCACCATCTTTAAGCCATAGGGAGATTTCCACCAAATTGCAGGAAAACAACCTCGCGGCGCATTCACGGAGAAATCCCATTCATCATAGATTTCAAAGCGGAGTTGACCTTCCACAATCCAACCCACCTGAGTCGCAAAAACGCCCATCACCTTGCGATCCTGAGTACGGAGCGTATCGACCGTTCCCCCACCATTTTGATAAATTTCTAACTGCACACTAAAGCCAAAGCGGTCTTGACTATACAGCCGCCACAACCTATCAATCACCGTTAACACATTACAGGGAAATTTAGACATTACTTCAGGAGCGAGTTCATCTCGTTCCATACGAACGGTTTCTAAGATAATGTTGGTTGTTTCCTGATCGGCTTCCTTGAACTGACCAGCCATTAAAAATTGTTGTAATTTACTGTAGCGATCGATATCAGGAATTAATAACAGCTTATTTTCTAAATCCGTCACTCGTTGTGTTAAAGCCGTTACTTGCTGGGATAATGCCGTCAATTGCTGCCCCATTTCTTCGGAATTAGTGGGATCTAAGTTCTGAAAATCCGTCATAGTAATACCCGATAGCGTAAATTTAAAATTCGTCGTGTCACAGGCAAAAATTTTTCAATTATCAATTATTCATTATCAATTAAAATGGCGATCGCCCCACTTTTGTTATACTCTTCTTAAAATTCAATCATTCAAAAAATGTGAAAACAGATAGCATTTTTTATCAACTCTTCCAAATTTATCCTCAAACTTCCTTTGAACTCCTGAATTTACCTCCTGATACCAGTACTCATTATTACTTCTCTTCGGTAGAAGTTAAACAACTTGCTTTTCGTTTAGATGGCGTATTTCTGCCCGATAACCCAGAGCAACCCATTTATTTTCTCGAAGTTCAGTTTCAAAAAGACGATCAATTTTACTCTCGCTTTTTCAGTGAAATCTTTCTTTATCTCCATCAAAGCAAGCTGAGTAACAATTGGCAAGGAGTCGTCATCTATCCCAACAACCAAATTGAAACCTTACAAACAGAACGTTACAGCGAATTGTTGAATTCAGACAGAGTAACCAGAATCTATTTAGACCAATTAGCTAAAATAGATACTATTGGAATTAATATTTTAAAATTAGTCGTTGAATCTGACTCGCAAGCTATAAACCGAGGTAAAGCCGTCGTTGCTCAGGTTAAACAAGCCTTAAATGAGTCTCGCACTCAACAAAATCTTTTAGAATTAATTGAAACTATTCTGATCTATAAATTACCAAAAATCAGCAGACAGGAGATAGAAGCAATGTTTAGTCTAAGTGATTTAAGAGAAACAAAAGTCTATCAAGAAGCTTTAGAAGAGGGAATAGAACGAGGAATAGAACAAGGGATGGAGCAAGCAAAGTTAGCTTCTATCCCACGATTATTGACTCTGGGCTTAAGTGTAGAGCAAATTGCTCAGGCGTTAGATTTAAAAACTGAGAAAGTACAACAATTTTTGTCATCTTCTCAAACTCCTGAAACGCCAAATTATGATTTAGACACATAATGAAATAACAGCATAAAAAATTTTTTTGACCTAATTTATTTAGATTAATTGAACCTTGAAAAATGACTGCTTGTAATACTTTAGATATCATTTCTTTCCATAAAAATCTACATTCTACATTAATCAAACAAAAAATTACCATATTACAAGTTAATTTAGGAAGACGCTGCAATTTGGCCTGTAATCATTGTCATGTTGAAGCCAGCCCGAAGCGTACCGAAGAGATTGCTAATGATATCGGAGAACAAATTATTGAACTCATTAACCGTTTTCCTCAAATTGAAACCGTCGATTTAACAGGTGGTGCGCCCGAACTGCATAGCTATTTTAAGCCGATTGTAGAGGCAGCCAGATCAGCGAATAAAGCGGTAATTGTGCGTTCTAATTTAACAATTTTCTTTGAACCAAGTTTTGAAGATTTACCGGAGTATTTCGCAAAGAATCAATTACGGGTCGTTGCTTCTTTACCTTGTTATTTAGCGGATAATGTTAATAAACAAAGAGGGGCTGGGGTTTATGAAGCTTCTGTTAAAGCGTTACAACAACTGAATCAATTAGGATATGGAAATAATCCAAACCTTCAACTGGACTTGGTTTATAATCCGCCTGTCCCTAGAAATAAGAATTTTAGTTTAGCACCTAATCAAATTCAATTAGAACAAGACTATAGACAATATTTAAAAGAACAATTTAACATTATTTTTAATCATTTATTCACGATTACTAATTTACCAATTGGTAGAACCAAAAATTATTTACAAGACAAAGCACTTTATACTCCCTATTTAAGCTTTTTAGCCAATCATTATAATCCTGATACTATTGATTATTTAATGTGTCGAAATCAACTCTCAATAGATTACTTAGGAAATGTTTATGATTGTGATTTTAATCAAATGGAAAATATTCCAGCTAAGACTGCTTCAGGAGAAGTAATCACCGTTGCTAAACTCCTAACAGAAAATCGGCTTGATATTATTGAAGTGATTCAAACGGCTGACTATTGTTATGGCTGTACTGCGGGTAATGGTTCTAGTTGTGGTGGTGCTTTGATTGATACTATAAAGGATTGAGATAAATTTTAGTTGTTAACCATTGTGGATGAAAATGTTCCCAAATCAGGAGAAACGCTCGCAGAATATGTACGTCGTCTCCGCAAAAAATTAAAGTTAAGTCAAGGTGAATTAGCAGAACGAGCCGGTTTACATAGTCAAAGTATTGGCAAAATTGAACTCGGAAAAACCGTCAGGCTCAACAGTAAAACCAAAACCAGTTTGGCGAAAATTTTAGCAATTCCTGAAGATTACTTAGAGGCAGTGTGCCGTGGAGTCACAGTACAAGAAACCCAATCATTAAAGCTGTGTTTTCAGTGTTGGCAACCAGGTACAGAGGCAGAACCCTATTGGTTAGACCGGCGATCGCGGTTTTGTTTTCTGTGTGGCTCAGCTTTAAGCGATCGCTGTTTAAGTTGTCAGGCTCCGATTCAATCGTTGAAATTTCGATTTTGTCCCTTCTGCGGTCAAGCGTATAAACCCTCTCGTCAGAAATAATGACTTTCGCTGTTCAGGGAATCTACTTCCTTAGATAGGCGATAGATAGACGATGACGTTAAAGAATGGGAGGAATTATTCATGATTTTTTTCAGCAATTAAGCGCATAATGTCACTTAAATCTTAAAATTTGTTACGAGACAAACTCCTCACTTACACGGTATTTTCCGTGTTTTTTCGGGATTCATCAAAAATAAATTAATAAAAAAAATCCTGATTTTTACGGTAACTCTCTTTAACAAAACTCTTTAAAATACTTTCTTAATAAAAAATTAAGATTTATAACAACTCCTCTATTACTTACATTGCGATCTAAAAATTGGTAGTAGAATCCAATAGAGATAAAAATCAATTTTCGTCCTAGAACGAATCTCATCGCTTATTTTCTTCTTTTCATCCGCTTATATATATTTTTTAGATTATTGATTGATCATTTTGAGGTCTTTTCGACTCAAGGCAAGCCAAACCTATGAAGATCAACGAACTTCTTCGATCCTATGAAAGAGGTCTACGGGATTTTCCGCATCTTAATTTACAAGGTTCCGACCTGTCCAAAGTAATGTTAATTGCTGTCAACCTGGCCAAAGCGAATCTTATGGGAGTAAATTTGAGTCGAGCCTTCTTAACCAAATCAAATCTTAGCCACGTTAAGCTCAACTGGGCCGATCTGACCTATGCCAAACTCAGTCAAGCTTGTTTGGAGGCGGCGGATTTAACCAAAGCGAATTTAAGCGGGGCCTTTTTAGTCAAAGCCAGTTTAGCGAATGCAAAATTAAGCGGTGCGAATATTTCCCATACCAATCTACGGGCGGCGGATTTACAAGGCGCAAATCTTTGTGGCGCAAATTTGTATCGTGTAAATTTAAGAGAAGCGAATCTAAGAGGCGTTAATTTTAACTGGGCGAATTTACAAGAGGCGCGTTTAAGTGGAGCTATCTTTACCAAGGCCTCTTTTCATGAAGCCAATTTGAGCCATGCTTTTATGAAAGATGTGGATTTACAAGGTGCAAATTTGGAAGGGATTCAGTTAGTCCAAGCTCGCTTAGGCAACAGTAATTTACAAGGGGCAAATCTCCAACGAGCGAATCTAGCAGGTGCAAACCTGAGAGATGTAAATTTAATGGGAGCTAACTTGAGAGGGGCGAATTTGACAGGTGCAAATTTAGAGGGAGCTAACTTGACGAATGCCATCATTGATAATGCCCTTGTTCAAGGGGCGAATCTGAGTGAAGCTTTCATCTTCCAGCATTCAACGGAGTCTTCCCCGAAAAAACAAGATGGCGGAGATAAATTAAACTATCCACAGCAAATATCTTCTTTTTCCCTGTTTAATCATGGATTTGCAATTTAAATTAGGTTTTGCTGTCTATGAGTTCTGTTAATCAACCAAATTACGGAATCGTTTTGGTTACGGCTCCTTCTCAAGATGAAGCTCAGGCGATCGCGGCGACTTTAATTGAAGAACAGTTAGCAGCTTGTGTCAGTATTTTCCCGGTTCAGTCTATTTATCGTTGGCAAGGGGAGATACAGCAGGAACCAGAGTGGCAGTTAATGATTAAAACTGATTTGACTCGCTTTGACGTTTTATCCGCAAGAGTTCAAGCAATACATTCCTACGAAGTCCCTGAAATTATTGCTCTCCCCATTACCGCCGGTTCTCAATCCTATTTGACTTGGTTAGGCTCGGTGATTACTGCTTAACGGATCTGTTCAACCCAAAATTGATGAGTTGAACGTAAGCTGATGCCCCTACAAGACTTTACGATAAGCCAAACCCTTTTCGCCAGGCTTGTTCTTCTTTTCGGGCATTCTGTAAAAACTGCTTGAGTAACTGCTTAACCTGTTGGCGAATGGGATCGGTGTCGAGTAGATTCGCCAATGCACGATGGTAGTCCGCGATCGCGCAGTTCCAATCTCCTCGTAGGTAGTAGGTATAACCCCGTTCGGCGTAAATGCGTCCTCGCCAAGCCGATTTAAACCGCAGTGCTAAATCCAAATTCTCAATAGCGGCATCGTATTGTCCTGATTTACGAAGAAGAATCCCTAAGTTAATTCTGACCGAACCGTTATAAGGGTTAAGATCAATCACCCGTTCGTAATCCGCGAGAGCATTAAGCCAATTACCTTGGACGGCGTAACAGTTCCCCCGATTATTGTAGGCTTCTGCAAACCGAGCATTGAGTAAAATCGCTTGATTATAGTCTTGAATGGCAGAAAATAGCTGACCCTGACGGAAATAAAGTAGTCCTCGATAGTTATAGTCCGTCGCACTTTCGGGGTAACGAGTTAACCACAGATTCAAGAGCGCGATCGCCGTTGCATAATTTTCTTGCTTAGCATTAATTTGAATGGCTAATCGCAGTTGAGCATCGGGTAACGTGGCCCAATCCTCCTTGACAAAAGGCTTTTCTCCCTTGTCTGCTTCAATTGGACGGGATATGACTGGCTTAGCTCGGTTCGTTGGCGAGAAAAATTGCATCGTCTTTCAGGAAGAGAAACTAACCTTACTGTAATGCGTTGGCTAAGTCTTGCGGGGTAACAGTTGTGTCAATCCTTAAATTGGCTTAGTCAAAAAAAGGGTTATTTAAGGTTGAGAAAAAATAATACAAATTCCCTGCCGCCATAGGATAATAACCCTAGCTCACTGCTAAAATTTGGCAAGACAGCGATCGCCGATCTTAACTTTCCAATAGGTTTCTCCTCCGATGACAACTGCTACTGTATTTTCCAACGCGCCGGATATTACGAAAAATGATTATTGCGTGATTGGACTTTCCACCTGTTTTATTAAAGAAGACGGAGAGTTTCATCAAGTCGATGTCTTAGAGCCGATCCCCTCCGCCGCCCTAGAAGCTATTCTCAAAGGAGTTCCCACGTCATTTCAATGGGCAAGGGCCATGTCCGTTGGTGAAGTGATTATGGATGATCAACCCTGTAAAACTTCCCATTTTCCTGAATCCGCCCAATTTTGTGATAATTTTGTGGAAAGAATTTTGGCAACCGTTCGGACTTATAAAAGCCGTCCCCAGGCCCAAGTTCACATTCCGTTAGGTTCGGTTCGGGAAGACTTAAATTATTCCTTAGAACGGAAACGGGTGTTAAACGCCACCAATATTGTCCGTACTGAAGATAACGTTAAACAACATCCCCATACCCACCAAGTTCTTTAATTGTTTTAAGGTGATTATGTTAAAGCTTTATGGCGCAGCCCAGAGCCGAGCCTCTATTGTTCAATGGTATTTAGAAGAAATCGGTGTTCCCTATGAATTTGTCGTTCTCGATCTTAAAAATGGAGAACATCGTCAGCCTGACTATCTGGGCATTAATCCTTTTGGTAAAGTTCCGGCTATTACCGATGGCGACTTTAAACTGTGGGAATCAGGAGCCATTCTACTCTATTTATCAGAAAAATATGGCCAATCGCCTGCTTCATTGGATGAAAAAAGTACGATTACTCAATGGGTAATTTTTGGGAACTCGACCCTGGCCAATGGTCTATTTTTAGAAGCGGTTCGAGAAAAGGAAATGCCCCGTCTATTAACTCCCTTAAATTTTTTGTTAGAGCAGCAACCCTTTTTAATGGGCGATCGCTTTACGGTGGCTGATGTGGCCGTGGGGTCTCTTTTGGCCTATGTTCCCATCATGCTAAAACTGAATTTTGATGATTACCCTGCTGTTGCTGATTATCTTAAACGGTTAACAGAACGTCCTGCTTTCCAAAAAACAATCGGTAAACGCCCTAGTTAGTGATTTCACAATTCATGGGGAGAGAATGCACTGTATTTTGATTCATCTCCCCTACAATGATTAATTAAGCTTTTTGATATCTTTTACAGTCTATTGGGTAATCGCTATCGTTTGATCAGCGCGATCGCGAAACACACGTGAGCAACTTTTGGCAATACTTCTGCGTCTCATCCCAATAAAATTATTTGCTAGTTATTTTAATCACTGTTAATCACTGCTTTGTTGAATCTAGCTGTGCTTATTCAACGAGTATAAAGTTGAATTAATCGGATGACTAAGTTAATAAGTTTAATAGGTTTAATTTTTTCATGAAAACCCCCATCGTTTTTATTATCTTTCGTCGTCCTGAGACAACCCAAAAAGTTTTTGAAAAAATTCGTCAAGTCAAACCTCCGAAACTATTTGTTATTGCAGATGCACCTCGTCCTGATAAAGCAGGCGAAACTGAAAAATGTGAAAAAACTCGAGCCATTATTGACACCATTGATTGGGATTGTGATGTTTATAAAAATTATGCTGAAGCTAACTTAGGCTCCTATCGACGCATTCCTTCAGGATTAGATTGGGTATTTAGTCAAGTTGATGAAGCTATTATTTTAGAGGATGATTGTCTACCAGAAATTAGTTTCTTTCAATATTGTGAAGAATTACTAAATTATTATCGATATGACACAAGAATTATGGCCATTTCAGGGGATAATTTCCAATTTGGTCAACAGCGTACCGAAGACAGCTATTATTTTTCTCGCTATACTCATTCCTGGGGTTGGGCAACTTGGAAACGTGCTTGGCAATATTTTGATTTAGAAATGAAAGTTTGGCCGCAAGTTCGAGACCAGCAACTGTTGAAATTAATTCTTGGAAATGACAGAGATGCTGAATATTGGAAGTCAATTTTACAATTAACCTACGAATCCAAAATTAAAGCCTGGGATTACCGATGGACGTTTGCCGCTTGGTTACAAAATGGGTTAACTATTTTACCGAGTGTTAATTTGATTAGTAATATTGGGGTTGGAGAAGATGCAACTCATACCATTAGTGCTGATATTCCCTATATGAATTTGCCAACGCAAGCAATGACATTCCCGCTAAAACATCCTCAATTTATAGTCCGCAATAGTATTGCAGATCAATATAGTCAAAATACTTTATACCATCCAACTCTCCCATATCGTATTACTCGCAAGCTCAAAAAGCTTCTAAAAGGAAAATTTTAAAATTTTTATTTTTAATAATACAAAATATGAATGAATTTAATTAAATTAACCGACAATTATTGGTAACTCAAATTAATCATATATGAACCAATCATGGTTAATACAAAAACTAAATTTTAACTTTGATAGACATTAGCTGGATTTATGAAACTTGTAAATATTGGATGCGGTAG
>CAYZWO010000148.1:0-9285 GCA_964482215.1 uncultured bacterium | reverse complement strand
AACAAATTCAACAGGCAGTGACGGAAAAAGTGGGAGCCGAGCATTTTCTAGGGGTTACGGTTCAGCCCATGCTCAATCCTGATGGTAGTTACGAAATTATTATCGGCAGTAGTCTCGATCCCCAATTTGGCCCTGTTTTGCTGTTTGGGACGGGGGGGCAGTTAGTAGAAGTCTTTAAAGACCGCGCGATCGCCTTACCGCCATTGAATACTACTTTAGCTCGTCGTTTAATGGAGCAAACCAAGATCTATCAAGCTTTAAAAGGCGTAAGAGGCCGCAAATCTGTAGATTTAGAAGCTTTAGAAAAATTATTAGTCCGCTTTAGCCAATTAATTGTCGAGCAACCCCAAATTAAGGAAATTGATATTAATCCTTTACTGGTTTCCGATGAACGGTTAACGGCTCTAGATGCCCGTGTGGTGCTGCATCCTGCGGGAACCCCTGCTGCGGAGTTATCAAAAACGGCGATTCGTCCCTATCCCTTGCAGTACGTTACCCCCTGGACATTACCTGACGGCCATCGTGTTACCATTCGACCCATTCGCCCGGAAGATGAGCCGTTAATTATTAAATTCCATCAAACTCTGTCTGAGCAGAGCCTCTATTTGCGGTATTTTCACCTTATGTCATTGAATGCACGCATTGCCCATGAACGATTGACTCGCATCTGTTTTATCGACTATGACCGCGAAATGGCGTTAGTGGTAGAAGCGGAAAATGCCGAAACTCAAGAAAAAGAAATCCTAGCCGTCGGACGATTAACCAAGTTACACGGCGTTAAGGAGGGTGAATTTGCCCTCTTAGTGAGCGATCCCCATCAACATAAGGGATTAGGCACAATGCTTTTAGAAAAATTGGTACAGATTGGTCGGGATGAAGGTTTAACGGCCATTACCGCCGAAATGTTAGCAGAAAATCGACCGATGCAACGGGTTGCTGAAAAAGTGGGTTTTCAACTTCAGCGATCGCAGGATATCGTTCGGGCTGAAATTCGGCTCTAATATCAGCAAAAAAATAAGGGGCCGAAGCCCCCATTAAATCACTTGCTTACAATCTTCAGAAACATTAGCCTACAATGGGTTTAGGTTGTTTTGCCATTGAGCCGTAGAGTTCCACAAAGCGTTTAAATAGACGCATAGTTTCGTGGTTGGAAACTTTATGGGCTGCTACTAAGTTAGAGGCCCCGCGTTGGGAGAGTTTTTGTAAATAGGGCAAATCTTCAAAAAGGGTCAAACTGGAAGCAATATGTAGCAGGATTTGCAATAAAAACTTCGGTAATTGCAAGTTACTGTAAATATCAATGCAGAGCTTATGTTCGGTTTCATTGATGGGTAAGGCGTTAAAAATCACGATCATTTTCTTGTCCCCATACACAGGAATGCAGAGTTCAACGGTATAAGGGGTATGTAACACCAACATCACCTCCGCCAGCGATCGCCGCCAGATCCTTAGAATATTAAAAGGCGAATCCAACAGGGTTTGAAATTTAATGACTCCCCCAATTGCCGTCGGTTGAAAATGGGTAACTTGGGTAATTTTTAAGTTATTTAAGCTAAATCCATGAATAGTTTCCAAATGTTTCAAATTGAGCAAATGATAAATTTGGCAAACAAAAGAAAACGGTAAGAGATATTCTTGGCTAATTAAGTGATAATTTCGCAGTTCAAACATTCGGGTTTTAGCGGGCAGTAAATTTCCCTCATAGCCCTCTAATTGATTGCTATTATCTTTGATAATTTTATTTTGATCAGGCTCTAGATATAACCACGCGAATAACAGTAAAGACGCAATGGATAACTGAATAAAATGGGCCGAGGATAAGTAGCAATCGGAAAATGATGCTAAAACTCTGTCAGCGATACCAAACAATAAACCCAAAATTCCTAGAATCCAAATTGCTCGCCTAATCTGATTATGAACTGACAAGGCATCCGTTTCTAATGATTGATTAGCATTCATGATTTTAAAGCTCTTAATAAGAAAATAAAACGAGAACGCCTAAGATGGATTTAGTAGCTGACATTAACATTAAATTCTCTAGATAATTTGGACAAATTCATTTCCTATTGATCAGGAGAATGATTGTCACTCCTTAATATATCTACACAATTCGTAAAACTCCTCTATCGCGAGTTCGGTATTGAAATCAAAAACTCTACTACTCAAGCTTTTGAGGGTTATAGTCCAACAGATAGGCTACCGTTTTAGTTCGGTAAAATTTAAAACAAAAAATGATTTCTTATCTTTTTGAATAGGCTTGAGTAAGTATAAAATATTACATTAGGAATAATGCATACGGTTCACTTAAATAAGCTAAGTCAGCCATAAAAATAGTGTTTATATTTGGCTGAAATTGAATGATTATCTAATTAATCGGCGTGATTAAATCCAACCCAATAATCAAGTAAAAAGCGTTAAACGCTTAAGTTAGATTTAAAAATAAATCTCTGTTGATTATTTGTAATTAAATGTTAATTTTCAATCAAAATTCTTACTGTTAAATCTTTATTCGTTGAATAGTCTTAAGAGATATAAAATTGAGCAATATCCGATTGCTTTAGTAACACAATATACTGTTTATTGAGGTATTCTTTAGGGAATAATTAATTTTTTTAGTTATTGAGATTAACGCAAATATTTAATAACGGAGATCTGTCTTGGGGCAGACTCTTTCCTAAAAAAAGGTTGAGTATAGTTGGGGAATAATAATAGGTTATAAATTTTTAGGATTATGACTCAATCTCCCGACCTACCTCCTTTAATCGAATCAATTGAACATGACTATGAAGATAGTGGCCTCACCAGTACGGTCGCGATCGCGGGTCATCCCTTGCATCCTTTGATCGTCACGATTCCGATTGCGTTTTTAGTGGCTGTTCCTGTTGCCGATATTGTTTATATCCTTTCAGGGGATAGCTTTTGGGCACGCGCTGCCTTTTGGTTACTTGGTGCAGGGGTGGCAGTGAGTTTGATTGCGGCTTTAACAGGACTAATGGATTTTCTTAGAATTGAACGAGTTCGTAAACGCACAGCAGGTTGGGCCCATCTCATTCTCAATGTGGCTTCTATTGTCCTATCCGTTGTTAACTTGGTAATTCGTATCGATAACGTGGAAGGGGCGATTCTTCCTTTAGGGGTAATTCTATCGGTGATTGTTGCGAGCTTGTTAGGTCTATCGGGATGGTATGGGGCAGAGTTAGTCTATCGCCATAAGGTTGCAGTGGTCGGTAATGGCGATCCCCGTGTTTAAGGTTTAACGCTTTAAATCAAGGCTCAAAATTGATAGTGGAGAATTTTTGATCTTATCCCCCCTAGCCCCCCTTGGTAAGGGGGGAAGTTGTAGATAGGGGAGCAAGTTAAGACAATGTTTTATTAAACTAAAGCAGGATTATAGGCTAGGGCTTCAACTAAACTCCGTACCGCAGCAACCATTGCCACTTCGTCATTGAGTTGATTAATCGCAGAACCGACACCAACACCCGATGCACCCGCCGCGATCGCCATCGGAATGGTAACGCTAGATAAGCCTGAAGCACAGAGAACAGGAACGAAAACAGCACGGGAAATCGCATGGGCTGCTGCTAAGGTGGGAGCCGCTTTTTCAATTAAGCCTAAAATCCCTGCATGGTTGGGCTGGGAACTGGTTCCGCCTTCGGTTTGAATAATATCTGCACCCGCTTCAACTAAAGCTTCGGCTAATTGAACCTGTTCATCTAACGCCAAAATATGGGGAACAGTGACGGATAAAGTCGTGTGGGGTAATAACTGACGGGTTGCTTGGGTTAATGCCAACACTTCCGGGGCTTCAAAGCGACGACCTTGGGTATAAAAACTGTCAAAGTTACCAATTTCAACGAGATCTGCACCAGCATCAATCGCATCGGCGAGTAATTGAGGGTCTACCGCAGACACACAAATCGGTAAGTGAATGAGTTGACGGACATGACGAATAAGATTAACATCAGCCGCAATATCAACAAAGGTGGCTCCACCTGCTTGAGCGGCCTTAACGACAGCCGTTACATTCTCAAAATTAAAATTATTTAAGCCACTGATTACTTTAAGGGCGCGGCGTTGACGGAGGGCTTGCTGTAAGGAAGGATTGATAGTCATAATGTTTTGCAGTAATCCTGATTAGGCACTCATTATAGCGGATTACTGGGAAGGGCAAGGCAATATCAACACAGATTCATTGATTCTTCACAAAACCCGATTTCTGAAAAAAACAGGATTTAATTTTTTAGCCCAAAGACTGTAAAAAGTTCCGTAATAAAGCCTTTCCTTGATTGGTTAAAATACTTTCGGGGTGAAATTGTACGCCTTGAATGTGGGGATATTGTTGATGACGTAAACCCATGATCATGCCATCTTCGATCCAAGCGGTCACTTCTAAAGTGGGGGGCAAAGTACTTCGTTCGACGATGAGGCTGTGATAACGGGTCGCTTGGAAGGGTTTATCTAATCCTTGGAAAACGCCGCGATCGCTGTGATAAATATCAGACGTTTTACCGTGCATTAAAACGGGGGCAGAGATAACGCGACCACCAAACACTTGACCAATACATTGATGACCTAAACACACGCCCAAAATCGGTAAGGTTGGCCCTAATTCTTTAATAATATCGAGGGATACGCCCGCATCTTCAGGACGGCCCGGGCCTGGTGAGATAACAATGCCATCGGGTTTAAGGTAACGGATTTTGTCGAGATCAATCTTATCGTTGCGATAAACTTCAATTGCCTGAGCAACGGGAAATTCTAAGCCTAATTCACCTAAATATTGAACGAGATTATAGGTAAAACTATCGTAATTATCGATGACTAAAATCAAGGTTGATCTCCTCGCAGTTCCCTTTCCGTTAAAGCGGTTAACGCTATTAGAATACTAACGCTAACACTGGGGGAACCAATAAGCAACCTCCAATGATCACTGACGCGATCGCCGAAATTAAAACCGCCCCCGCCGCACAATCTTTAGCAATCTTAGCTAATTCATGGTAGGACTGACCCACTGTGAGATCTACAACCGATTCCAAGGCTGTATTCAAGAGTTCTAAGACCATTACAAAGGCAGAGGTTAAGGCCAAAATAGCGAGAGAGACAGGCGCAAGGTGCAGCATCAGCCCTAAACTAAAAACCAACACGCCCATAAAGGTGTGAATACGGAAATTACGCTGAGTAACGTAGGCATAGCGTACCCCCGCCCAAGCATATTTGAAGCTAACGAGTAAATTCGGGGCAATCTGCCAAGCAAGATCACGATTAAAGACCTTCGTGGGCGTGGACTGAATCAATGCAGGTTGAGACATTTTATTTGATTGAAAAGAAGAATTTTGGTTAACCAGATAGGCTCCAGCCAAGCTAGAAGGGTTAGAGGAAGCCATCGGTAATTGGGATTTTAAAGAAAATTTCATAGGATTCTTTCGCCTCACAAACGTAACGAATAATTCAGCAAACATCTGTTCATCTGGAACAATCTGAAATTAAATTAAAGTAACAAGACCAACCTGTTGGAGCAGATTGGCCTGTTTTGCTAACATTTCTTCGAGACTGTCATCATCAGGATGATCCCAACCCAACAGATGCAGTAAGCCATGTGACGCTAACCAAGCAAGTTCAGTGCTTAACGAATGATGACGTTCTTGCGCTTGTCTGGTTGCGGTATTAACAGAAATAATAATGTCTCCTAAATATAACGGTTCGGATTCATCGGGGCTAAAAGCGGGAACATCGGCTTCTAGGGCCGCAAAAGCGAGTACATCCGTTGGTTTATTCTGTTGTCGATATTGGCGATTTAATGCCTGAATCTCAGTATCGTCTGTTAAGCGTAAGGTTAATTCGTAAGCGTCTGCTGGCGGGAGTTGTTCCTGTAAATTGAGCAACCACTTCTCGAACCAACGTTGCCAGTCTTCTAGCGCGATCGCGTCACCTCGCAGGAGGGAGTCAGTCGAATTACTCGACACTTCCTGAAGATTTAGCTCAACAGTCATAGAACAGGCAGAAGAAGCAGACATACGTGTTTACCTTAGCGGGTCAGATAAGACAAACCAATCAGGACAGCCAATAGGCCAACCGTTGTTAAAAAGAAGTGAGTGAGAGATTTGCCTTTTTTCCGAACCATATTCCGCATCGCCAGTTTCACGTAACTGGGTTGGGGTTCTGTTGAAGGAGGAGCGTCTGTCGGAGGAACAGTGGGTTCACTACTCATAAGGCAGGAAGTCAAAAAGTTTATCTAGGTGAATCTTGAAAGAAGGTTCAAAAAGCTGATAGTAACATATCAACTCATTTATTGCAAAAGCATAAGGGTAGAATTACGTTTTTGCGAGTGGAGGAACACGGGTTGGATTAAGGATATCCCCTTAAGTAAAGTTACTTATCACTCTAGGGTCGGATCATTGCTTAAGAAAATTCTGGCAATGACTGTCTCATTAGGGCTGTATCGCTTGGCATCGGCTTTAAAGCGTAGGGTTAAGAGACAAAATCTAATCCTATTTAATTATTAAACACCTTACTAAATTTGATCCATTTAATTAGTTTTAATTAAGTTTCATTTTCATGGCGATTGGCATAGCGCAGATAATTTTCAATAAAGTTACTCAAATCTCCATCCATAACGCCGCCCACGTCCGTAGTTTCCACATTGGTTCTTAAGTCTTTGACCATTTGATAGGGATGAAACACATAATTGCGGATTTGTTTTCCCCAAGCGGCTTCTACCATATCGCCTCGAATTTCCGCGATCGCCTGAGCCCGTTGCTCTTGCAGAATAATCAGTAGCTTGGCTTTGAGAATGGCTAAGGCTTTTTCTTTGTTTTGTAATTGGGAACGCTCTTGGGTACAACGGACAGCTAATCCTGTAGGGAGGTGAACAATACGGACAGCCGTTTCCACTTTATTGACATTTTGTCCGCCTTTGCCGCCTGCTCTTGAAGTGGTAATTTCCAAATCTTTATCAGGAATATCCAAATTGATCGATTCATCCCCCAGCATGGGCATGACTTCCACCCCTGCAAAGCTGGTTTGGCGTTTACCGTTGGCATTAAACGGAGAAATCCTGACTAATCGATGGGTTCCTTTTTCTCCCTTAAGGTAGCCATAGGCATAGCGTCCTTCAAATTCCAAGGTAACGGACTTGATCCCCGCTTCGTCCCCTTCCGACAATTCGGCCATGTGTAACTTATAACCCTGTTTTTCTCCCCAACGGGTATACATTCTCAGCAACATTTCCGCCCAATCTTGAGCATCCGTTCCGCCCGCCCCCGCATTAATGGTCAATACCGCACCTTTGGCATCGTAGGGGCCTGAAAGGAGTTGTTGCAGTTCCCAATGGTCTAATTCTTGGTTGAGGGTTTTTAAAGTCGTTTGGGCTTCTTCAAATAGTCCTTCGTCGTTTTCCACTTCTAACAGTTCCACAATACTTTTTGTATCCTCTAATTGACCGTTCCACTGTTGAGATTGGGAGAGTTGGGATTTAAGATCATTCAGTTCTTGTAAGGTCTTTTGGGCGGTGTCGGGATTGTCCCAAAATTCAGGCTGGGCAGCGACTTGTTCGAGATCTTGTATTTGGGCATTTAAGGCGGGTAGGTCAAAGATAGTCCTGGGCTTTCCCCAGGCGCGAACCGATCTGTTCTATTTCCCGTTTCAGGTCACTGATTTCCATAGTTTGTCTCAATTACTGCTGTTCTATTTTGCCATTTTTATTGCTTCTAGCAGTTTGTCTTTCTCCTCAATATTGCCTCAATAAAATAACTCCCACCACGAGGGCAGGAGTTAGGAAATTTAAGACTACAGTGATTAGTCTAAATCAGGCATAAATAGGGTAGGTTCAGTCTCACGATCAATACCTTTTTCAAATCCTGCTTCAGCCGCACGAGCACGACCAGCATGCCACAAGTGACCAACAAGGAAGAAGAAAGCCAGAACAAAGTGAGAGGTTGCTAACCAAGCACGGGGAGACACATAGTTAAAGGAGTTAACGTCTGTGATAACGCCACCAACAGAGTTTAAAGAACCTAAAGGCGCGTGGGTCATATATTCAGCCGCACGACGAACTTGCCAAGGCTGAATGTCATTTCTGAGTTTGTCTAAGTCCAAACCATTGGGGCCACGAAGCGGCTCTAACCAAGGGCCACGGAAATCCCAGAAACGCATGGTTTCACCACCAAAGATGATTTCACCTGTGGGGGAACGCATTAAGTATTTACCTAATCCAGTGGGGCCTTGAGCAGAAGCAATATTTGCCCCTAAGCGTTGGTCACGCACTAAGAAGGTGAACGCTTGAGATTGAGACGCTTCCATGCCAGTGGGGCCATAGAATTCGCTGGGATAGGCTGTATTGTTAAACCAAACGAAAACGGAAGCAATAAAGCCCATTAAAGATAAAGCACCTAAGCTGTAGGACAGATACGCTTCACCCGACCAAATGAGGGCGCGACGGGCCCAACCAAAAGGCTTGGTGAGAATATGCCAGATACCACCTGAAATACAGATTAAGCCGATCCAAATGTGGCCACCAATAATATCTTCCATATTATTGACGCTGATGATCCAGCCTTCGCCACCAAAGGGAGCTTTTACTAAATAGCCGAAGATGATTGCAGGGTTCAAAGTCGGGTTGGTAATGACTCGAACATCGCCACCACCTGGGGCCCAAGTGTCATAGACTCCACCAAAGAACATGGCCTTAAACACCAAGAGTAATGCGCCGCATCCTAAGAGAATGAGGTGATAACCAATGATGTTGGTCATTTGGTTTTTGTCTTTCCAGTCATAACCAAAGAAACTGGAATATTCTTCTAACACTTCAGGGCCACGGAGAGCGTGGTAAATACCACCCAAACCTAAAACCGCAGAAGAAATGATGTGCAATACCCCAACCACAAAGAAGGGGAAAGTATCAACAATTTCGCCACCAGGGCCAACGCCCCAACCTAAAGTTGCAATATGGGGCAGAAGAATTAATCCCTGCTCATACATGGGTTTTTCGGGAATGAAGTGGGCAACTTCAAATAAGGTCATTGCTCCTGCCCAGAAGACAATCAGACCAGCATGGGCAACGTGAGCACCGAGAAGCTTACCTGAAAGGTTGATGAGACGAGCATTACCCGACCACCAAGCAAATCCAGTCGATTCGATGTCGCGACCGCCACCAAGAGGGACATTAGAGAGCGTTACCACGGGGGAGAACCTCCTCAGGGAAGATAAAGTTTTCGTGGGGTTGATCCTGCGGTGCCATCCAAGCACGCATCCCCTCATTTAATAGGATGTTCTTTGTGTAGAACGTTT
>CAYZWO010000147.1:0-9340 GCA_964482215.1 uncultured bacterium | reverse complement strand
TGAGCAAATTTAAAAATTTTCCACATTACTCCGCAGCCCAAAATTGATTTTAAAATCATCATATCAAGTAACTTACCGTATGCTTGGTTGCCCTACTTCCCCACTCCCTATTTTATTTCGCATAATTTCAGCAGACTGTTCAGCTTTGTCTTGATTGGTAAATGAAGCGACTTGGATAGAGGTTATCCTTTTTTCTTTGCGACATTTACGAAACGCATCTCCACAATAATCTCTACGCACTAGAAAAAGATTTGCATCGCTATTATCGATGAAAACGGGATACCACGTATTTGTTCCTCCTTGGTTAGGGTCGCCACAAGTCGATAGTGGAAAGCTAGGGCTAGGAATATTATTAAGAGAGGGATCTGAATTTGTATGGCTTTGAGAAGGGTTGGAAGATTGCTGCCGAATATAATTTGATACAAAAATTCCTAAAATAAAGCAGAAAAAAGTCAATGGAATTAAGGCAATGATAATAATTTTTAGTTGATTTGATTTGTGAGCTTGATTATTTATCGAGTTTTCTGGAAAAATCGAAATAGAAGAGCTATTAAGAACTTCAGTTTTAGGCTCAGGCTTGTTTGTATCAAGTTGCAATAGATGAATAGAAATTTCATAATACCATTGTTCAAAAGGCTCAGGTTGTTTTTCAGACCTCTCGTGCCAAATATTTCTTAAAGATTTAACAATTTCTTCATCAAAAGGATCACAGCAAAATATTTTTTTTAGTTGTTCGGAATCATTACTTGTGTTGTGAAACTGCCGAAGCAATTCTAATTTAGCCGATTTTAAGTCATCTAAACTTACGTCATTAGCAATACAAAACTTCTTCCAATCTTCGCGGCTAACATTAAATTCATGCTCGCAAAGAAACTGGAAAGCGTTTTCCAGAAATGGATAGATTTTTTTAAAAAACATTCAACTAATTTCTATGGAATTAAAAAATAAAAATCAAGCTTACTTATTTGAAATTAAGTTTATTTAATAAGACTAAACCGATCAAATGGGTAAAATCTACCAGTAACTTTACCAATAATATTTGAACGCGGCACAAGTCCCCAATAAGAATGAGCTGGATTATCACCTAAATTATCAGATAAAACAAAATATGAATCAGCAGGAACAGTAAATTCTTCAAATGAACGATTATTTATATCTCTATCTTTGTTGAATGGTATGTTATTAACATATATTATACCTTGTTCCATATATACTTTATCTCCTGAAATCCCAACTATACGTGATATGGTATCGTTCGTCATTTTAAGGATAATTATATCTTTTGGCTGATAATTAGTAAAAAAATAATTGGTTTTATCCACAACAACTCGATCTTCATTTTGTATGGTCGGTGACATACTATTTCCAATTATATACCTTCCCTCTAGAATGAAAATTCTAATAATAATAAATGATAGAATACTAGCTAAAATTGAAATACCAAGAGCTAAAAGTTTATTTTTTTTATACAAGGTAAAATAAATGATCAGTATTAATTGATATATTGGAAGAGTTATAATCAAGGGTGGAAAAATTTTTAGCAATAAAAAGCAATAAACTACAGGACTAATAAAAATCCATTTTTTTGTGCTAATTATTTGCCTTAATCTTAACTTTTCATTATTGAACGATGCTGATGGAAGATTTTTTTTCTTTTTTGGAGCAAGCAATATTTCTTTTGAAGTAGATTTTTGGGGGAATAAAGATCCTTGTGTGATGAAAGTTGGAGTAGATTTTTGCTTAAAAGAGTCCGTATTTAGATTCAATAAATGAATAGAGATATCGTAGTACCATTGTTCAAAAGGCTCAGGTTGGGTTTCAGCCCTCTTATGCCAAATGTTCCTTAAAGACTTAATAATTTCTTCGTCAAAAGGATCACAACAAAATATCTGTTGTAGCCGTTCGGTATCATCACTTGTGTTAGGAGACTGGCGAAGCAATTCTGCTTTAGCTTTTTTTAAATTTTCTAGATTGATGTTTTGATTTTTACAATATGTTTTCCAATCTTCAGAGCTAATACTGAATTCCTTACTGCGTAGAAACTCAAAAGCCTTTTCTAAAAATGGTTGGACTTGATTTAAAGCCATTTAACTAAGTACCTATCATTGCAGAATAGAATTAAGCAATTGCAGAACTGTGCTCAATAGATAATATACCCGTGATTGACATGAAAGAATATGACAATTAGTAACATCTTTTCGTACAAAGGTTATTTATTTTCACAATTGTCAGGAGTTCGCAATATTAATTATGATTAACATTTCTTACACTTTAGGCTTGTTTTATAAGCAGCGATGAGATTAAAGTGTTGCCTGTGAAGCGATCGCCGCACCCCCGATTTACTGAAATTGGAAACGACAATGAATGACAATACCTTAGAAACTATTAAACTTTTGCTCAAAGATAGCCAAAAGATTCAAAAAGATAACCGTGAGCTATCCAAACAGCTTGTCGCACTGCAATCAGAAAATCAAAAGTTAACGGAAACCCTAGTGAATCTAGAAGAGCGTCTATTTGAACTAGAGCAAAATCAGTTAAGTAAAAGCGTTGCTGCCACCAGTTATGCGACACCAAGCCCTTCTGGTGAAGAGTTAGAACGTCTTCTCGATCTTCCTTTATCCCGCATTTTAGATGCCTATAGCGAACTGCCTCAAATTTTAGAAACCATGTGTTATCCCGCAGCCGTTTCTCTGAATGAAGAGGGAGATAAACCTGTATTAGAGCGAAACAATCAAGGGAATTACTGGGTAATACAGTTACGAGAACAAGGCTTTTTCCTCTTTCCCCGCCCTAGTAGCTTTATGCGGATAGCCGCCTTGGAGAGTATGCAAAAACTGTTTGAAATCATTGGTGAAATGACCAGCTCAGGCAATTATGAATTTGTTTTAAGACAACCTGCCAAACTAGAGCTTCTCAAACGGAATCGACGCTGGCAACTTTCTGAGAATGGAAAAGGCTTAATTCAGTTTGGAGAAACTCCTTTAGAATTTCAATGGCAACAGGAAATTCGCCACATGCGAGACCAATATGCCCGCTTTAGTAAGCTATTAGAGGAGTTTGGCACAAGCAGTTTAGAAGCAACTTTATTAATGCACCGCAGACAACAGGAATTAGAACAACGCTATGGCAATGTGGTGAGCATTATTATTAATACCTGTATGCCCATGGCTTATTCCATTTATAAAGGGCCGATGCTAGTTCCTTGCAATATTATTGTCGCTTCAGACAAAAGTTTGGTTGTTCCTGCTTGGGATCGGGGAATTCCCTGGGAAACCTCTGTTTATGCCAAATTTCACAGTAAAGTTAGTAAAAATATGACGCGCTCTCGTCTTAATCATCCTATTTTACCGAATCAACCTTATTTGAAGGAGATAAATTGGGAGAATCCTCACACTTGGGCGATCGCGAATAGTTATGAAGAGGCTTCACAAATTGTGTCTCGGTTAGATGGTCAATGGGGATCACTAGAAGATAAGGCTAATTAACCAATCATTTTTATCCCCTAAAATATTAATTTTTTTTACAAATTTGTGCGTCAAAATACTTATTTTTTTTTGCCACTGATTCCAGTGTATTCCGTGATGTTACGGAATCGTCAACAAAGATGTTACCTACAACGCCAATAAATGTTACCTAAAAAGACACTTTCTCTATTGCTAAAACAATCCTGTTTGTGCTAGAGACTCGTGTTTTTCCAAATGCGATACTTAAAAAGTTTTTAATGATGGCTTGCATATTTTGAATGAATCAATTACTGTTAAATACATTCAAATCGCTACTCGGCTTCAACAAACGTAGTTAAGTTTTATTAACGCAATCTTGCTCACTACAGAATCCTTCACTTTATGAGATTTCTGAGATTTCGGTTCATTGGTTTCAGTTTAATTTTGCTTTTTCTGACATCTTGTGGGAAAAATAGCCTGCAATGTATTGATAAGCCCAACACCAATTCTCAAAAAGATCCTTTTAAGAACGTGCAAGTAGAAGTTGGCGTTGATGGTAGTGGTTCGATGATAGGTTTTGTGAGTCAACCTGGGACTCGTTATAGTCAAGCGATCGATTCTCTGAATACTCTCTTGCAAACCAAAGGTGTTCCTACCCAATATTGGCGGATTGGTGTCGGTCAGAATGTAGATAAACCCCAATTGATTTCATCCAATCAATTTTTAGAAGCGCGATCGCCGACTTTTTATGATTGCAAAATTCCTAATTCGAGCTTTCCTTGCGTTAGCAGTACCTTGGAGCAAATTTATACCCTGCCTAATCAGGATCCTAAACAAGATAGCCTAAAGATTCTATTGACAGACCTTGAACCCGACTCCGCTGCTGTTGCCCAGTTATCTAGCAAAATTAGTGCAGAACTTAAAGCCCACCAAGACTACAAAGCCATGCTACTCGGAGTACGGAGTGAATATGACGGTCATATTTACTCAGCCATGACAGGTAAAGTTGTCATCCCTCAATACAGCACTAATGGGAAAAATGTAGACCAAGAAGGACGACCTTTCTATGTTTTATTAAGTGGGCCGAGTCAAGCAGTCGATGAAATTGTCAGCCAGTTCCAAAAGTTACCTTTGGACGTTAGTAAAGCTTTTCGGGCAGCTTCCTTTGCCATAGGAGGAATTGATGCTGTTGCTCTAGATAGCACTAAAATTCCTGCACAGTTAAATGCTTGTGTCAGTCAAACAGGTGCCATTAAGAGATCGCGTCCTGCTGGAAATCAAAAAGATCAATGGCTTTTATTAGAGCAAACCTGTGCCAGTAAAGAAGCTTTATCACTTAATCTTCCCTCTGAAAAAGCGGTTGTTTTAGCAGGAGCTAATTTAACACCCAAAATGTTTAACGTATCTAATCCCGCCGTTACCTTAAAAACAATTAAGGTAGATAACGATCAAATGCAACTTAATCTTTTGTTGGACACAAATCAGATCCCTCCAAAAGATGGTGAAGCAATTTACTTGACTCTACAAAAGCATGATCTGGATCAGGCGGTTTGGCAAGATTGGGATACTAGCGTCGCCGTTCCTGATGGCGCAAAAACTCAAAATTTGTCTTTGTTTGTTAGTGGATTACGCACAGCCTTAGAAGGAGTAACTACCGACAAAAAAGAAAGTGCCGCAACTCAAGAGGCAGTGAAATATTGTCTCGGTTTAACTCGTAACGATAAATAGGGAGGTTAATTAATTGCTATGAGTAAGGAACTAAAAGCTTGGTTAGCGTTAATGGTTAGTTTTGCGATCGCGACAGTTTTTATACTTGTCCTTCAACCTCATTTGTTTAGCGAACCCATTATTCCTTTCACGATGTCTAATAAAGAATTAGACGAATGGATGGAAAGCATTTTTGGGATAACCAATTGGATTCTTTTTGTATTA
Organism: uncultured bacterium; assembly: GCA_964482215.1. Classification (GTDB taxonomy): domain Bacteria; phylum Cyanobacteriota; class Cyanobacteriia; order Cyanobacteriales; family Microcystaceae; genus Snowella. The sequence continues at coordinate 3,965 of CAYZWO010000147.1, read as the reverse complement.
GGGTTTGTGTTCTTATTGATTTGGATTTTAAAAGCTGTAAATTCAAAGTTTACTAGAGCAAGCGATGTGCTTTCTACAGGATTTGTATGGTGGCTACTATTCCTCGGTTATTGTGTTTTAGGCATCATCATTTTTATGGCAATCTCCTTTTTTAACGGCTGGTTAGACGGTAGCAAAAGCATTGAGCCACTATTCTGGTACTCTCTGTTTGTTATTATTGATGGCTTTTTTATTTTCTGGTTGCCGACCGCGATCGCTACACCGAGATCGATGCGATATGTTCCCCCACTTGCAATGACATTACGGAAACTTTATGGAGGTTAATAATCATGAAACGAATTTATGCCATTGGAGTCGGCGGTAGTGGAGCTAAATGCTTAGAATCAGCCATTTTTCTTCATGCGTTAGGAATTTTTGGAGATGCTCGTTTAGGGGTTTTATTAGTTGATGCCGATGCCGATAACGGGAACGTTGATCGAACTAAAATCAATTTAGAAAATACCCTAGAATGTTATCGATTATTGCAACTCAAAACTGACCAACAAAGCTCTTTTTTATCAGGAGAGTTAGTGAATTATAATGTTTGGAATCCATTAGGACAAGAAATTCACAACAGTAATTTGCGGCAGATTTTTAATTACGACTTATTAAAAAATAATGACTCCACTTCCCCTTTAGCAGAACTATTTGACGTACTCTATCATCCCGATGAACAAAAAGCTGATTTAAAGGTGGGCTTTCGTGGTCGCCCTCCTATTGGGTCAGCAATTATGAGCCGATTGGATCTAGCAACGCTTCAAAATAATCACGGAGCTAACTGGCAAAAGCTCTTCGATGATATTCAAAAAGATTGCAATGATTATGATGATGTATCAATTCATCTTTTCGGCAGTATCTTTGGAGGAACAGGAGCATCAGGCGTTCCGACCCTTGCAAAACTTATCTCTGAACAACTTCAAAGGCCAGCGAATAATATTCGTAGTCAAGTTCATATTAATGCTTCTCTTTTATTGCCCTATTTTAGCTTTGACAAACCCAAAGACAAGGATCTTTACGCAGAAACTCGCTTTTTCGCTTTAAATACCCAAGCTGCCTTACATTATTTGACAGAGCATTCTAAAGGAGCTTTTGATTGTGTTTATTTATTAGGGAATCAAGACAAGAAAAACTATGAATCATATACAGGAGGCACTGAACAGCAAAATGAAGCTCATTTTGTTGAACTCTATGCAGCCCTAGCCATTAATAACGGTTTTAGCCAGCCCATTGGTCAAACCCAAGCGGCTTATATTAGTAGAACTGATCAAAATAGTTTAACTTGGCAAGATTTACCCGATCGCGAAATTGTACAACCATTGCTTAGTAAAGGTGTTCGTTTTACCTATGCTTGGTATTACAATTTTGCCTTAGAATTAAGTTCTGCCCAAAGCATTGGCGTTAAAAAATTTGCTAAAGGAGCACCTTGGTTTCGTTATTTTTTTAGTTTGAAAAAAGAAAGTGATGAAATTTTACCCGCTTTATCAGAATCAGAAAAAGATCAGACAAGACAAGCGGAAACTTTAACAAAATGGACGAAAGGCTTTTTGATTTGGGCCCAACAGATTGCCCAATCCCACCGTCAAGGAGAACAATTATTTCGTCTTGATTTCCCTAATGACAATCCTGACCATCGAGATGATCTCAGTCATTTAATTATTGATAATCCCAAAAGTGCTAAGGAAAAAGAGCGCGATCGCTTAGATACTTTTAAGAATCAGTTAGCGGATCGGGGGCAAAAAGCGAAGGGGGTATTAGGATTGGCCCATGAGTTATTTCGTTTGATTTAGAGAAAAAATTGATGAGGTAAACCAATGGTTACAGTCGCACTTAAATCCTATAGTTTTGAAGAATATTGCCACTATGACGACAACACCGATAATCGCTATGAACTGGTTGATGGCTATTTAGAAATTATGACTCCGCCGAGTTTTCGCCATGTTTTGATTGCGGATAAATTAAAGGAAATTTTAAACCAAGAAATTAAACGTCAGTCCCAATCTCTCATTTGTTTATCAGAATTAGGAATCCGAACAGGTTGGAAGAAGTCTCGTATTGCTGATTTAGCCGTAATTAATCGTAGTCACGTCATCGAATTTTTAGAAAAAACAGCGATTTGTGAAATTTCGCCCTTATTAGCCATTGAAATTGTTAGTTCTGATTCTATCCAACGAGATTATCGCTATAAACGTTCTGAATATGCGGCTGTAGGGATTGCTGAATATTGGATTGTTGATCCCCTAGACCCAAAAATTACAGTCTTAACCTTTAATGAGGGTCTTTATGATGAACAAGTTTTCTTGGGAGAAACTGCGATCTCGTCTCAGCAATTTCCCCATCTTTCCATCAACACTAACGAAATTTTAGATATTCATTAACTATGACTAACGCTAATACTAAATATCATCCCCTTTTACCGAAAACCACTGAGAATTTTCCTGGCGGGCCTGCGGCGGGTCAATGGAATGTCGAAGGGGTATCATTTTTTAATCGTCTTGCTAATAGTCTCGACTTTGAATCAAACAATTGTAGTGAGATTAATTCGATTCCCAATCCCTGGTCGCGGGCTTTACAATTTATGTCAGCCATGCGAAATGATAAATATCCTAGCCGTGAATGGTTGATCGCTCAATATCGGGGTTTCTTAGCCACGATCGCGCTCTCAGAAAACCTCAAGTTACCGATAGACGCAATCGACATTGACTTAAACAATTATCAAAACATCGAATTAGGTCGTTGTTTAGAAAAATTAAAGCCTAATTATCAAGATAATATTTTTGTCAATCAAAACTGGTCTGCCTCAAATAATCCCTGGTCACATCTTTATTTATTTCAAAGCGATAAAATCCTATTAGGCTTTACTAGTCCTGCAACGTTGATTGTACCAATTGGACATATCCAAAAAAACATTAGTCACCGCATTCCTTGGGTCAAAGATAACATTTTTGTTGATCCCATCGAGAACGGCTTGACACAAAATCAAAAAAGCATTCTTGCAGCTTGGTTAAACAATTTATCAATGAAATTAGGCGAAAATACTACTGATAATAAGTTGGCAGCGGCAGTAGTAAAAGAACTTAATAAGTTTCGAGAATCGCTTGGGACTGGAAGACTTGAGAATTTTGAACCATCAGAACAACAGTCTCCTTTTGGCAAGCCTTTAAGTCCTTCTCTCCTAACTGCTCTACATCCTGCTAAAGCCATTGTTCAAGAATCTAATGTCAGGGTATACCCATCTCAAGGCTTAAGTCCATCAAAACCCCTTTATATTATTGATCCCGACCAACTGCCTGCCATGATGGGCCGAGATGTTCGAGAGATTAATGTTATTGGGTCATCGTCTTTATTTAATTTTGACCCCAATTTACATCGCAACGAGAACGCACGCTTTCTATTTCCGCATCAATTATTTACCGAAAATTTATTTTATACCCGTAGTAAGGGCTTATTACCTGGAACGTGGTTGGATCGAAAGTTAAATATTGATAATCTCACTATTTTCTTACCTTTAAACCCAGATTTAAAAGATTATTTCAATAGTCAAGATTTAGAAAATCAAGTTCAGTTATCGTCTGTTAGCACTCCCGAAGGGCCAGGAGTACGAGTAACATTAAGCCTGAAATTATCGGGATTGGATGGGAGGCCCTTTAATTATCAAGTTTATAAAGATTTTTCTTTAAAAGCAGAAAACGAATTGAAGCAAGCATTCCCGACCTTGGCATTATGGCCGAATGTACCGCCAGAAAGTAAATGGAAAGAATACTTTGTCTTACTAGAAGTTGCTGAAGGTTTTGGGGGTCTAGCTTTCAAGATTGAGCAACCAACGGATGGGGCAACTCAGGAAATTCGGAAATCAGGACAGGAAACTTATCAGTATCAGTAGATCGAAAACTAATTTTGGAAAAGAGGTAAGGTCAAGTTAGAAGCAC
>CAYZWO010000146.1:0-9464 GCA_964482215.1 uncultured bacterium | reverse complement strand
CTCCTTTGGCTTCCCTTTCTTGGTTAATACGATTAAATTCATCCAAGGGTAAAAAGGCTTCTCCCCGTACTTCTACCCAAGCAGGCGGATTATCTAGATTTAACCGTAAGGGAATGGAACGAATGGTTTTAATGTTTTGGGTGATTTCTTCCCCTGTAACACCATCACCCCTGGTTACCCCCCGTACTAAGACCCCGTTTTCATAAGTTAACGCGATCGCGGAACCATCAATTTTCAATTCTGCTACATAATCTGAGAAGTCTTGATGCTTTAACGATGAATCATTCGGAACTAACCGTTGCCAACGCTCTTGCCATTGCCGCAATTCTCCTATATTAAACGCATTTTCTAAGCTATAAAGGGGGATACGATGGGTCACGGACTGAAACTGACTCGCAGGTTTTTCTCCCACGCGTTGGGTCGGACTATCGGGTGTAATCAGTTCAGGATATTGATTTTCTAAGGTCTGTAATTCTCGATAAAGTTGATCATAAACACTGTCCTCCATAATGGGGCGATCGAGGACATAGTAGGCATAACTCGCAGCTTGAAGCTGTTGGCATAACTGTTGAATTCGAGAAGCAGGATCAGTCATCATCTTTAAAATAATCAAAGAATTCAGATATCGATTCGTTTTGTAAACGCTAAGAATAGAGGATAATAATGAGGAGGACTTGTCTCCTGCACTTTATTAAGATTTTAAGGGAATTGTCATGTCAGCCATCGACAAATTAGAACCCGCTAGTAAAGCTGATGTTATGATCTATCAGCCCTACTACCACAAAGACAAGCATAAAATTTTACCCTTGGCCATTAGTCTCTATTTTCAAGGACGTTTGGAAGGAAATCGTCGTATTGAAGGGGGAGAGGGAATTACTTTTGCTGCCTCCTGGTACGTTTCTAAACTGCCTTCGGAGTTAACTCGTTGCCGTATTCAGTTTGATGGACAAGCGGAATTAAGCTATGAAATGACAATCTTGAATGCCGAATTTGTGGATTATCTCATTGAAGTGATTAATATTAACAAGGAGTTCAATGCGGTCGATTTTCCCCAAGGTTTCTATCGCAAATTACTGAAGTTCGATGAAGCTGCGAAAACAACGGTATCGTAACGGCTGACCAGTTAAGTTTAATTTAAATACCTTGTCTTGCTTAGACTAAAAAATTGATATAAGGAGTGTTCTTGTGGCAAATTCGGCCAAAATTCTATTAATTGGTTCCATTGAACCCTATAGCGGTAAGTCAGGTACAATTCTGGGACTCGGCCGTCAACTACAAGAGCGGGGATTGGCGATCGCCTACGGTAAACCGATGGGAACAGTTGGAAATGACGACCAATTCGTCGAGCAAGATGCGGATGTTCAATTTATCACAGAAGCTTTGGGCCTCAAAGGTAATCAAATTTATCCGCCGTTGCTGATGCTGAGTAAAGCCACTATTGAAAACCGCCTGCAAGGTAATGATGCGACGAACTACACGGAAGTTTTAAAAACCACATTACAAAAAGTAGAAGCTGATATCGTCTTATTGGAAGGGCCGGGAAATTTAGGCGAAGGTGGTTTGTTTAATCTTTCTTTTGCCGATTTACTCCAAACTATTGATATGGGCGTTATTTTAGTCGCCCGTTACCGTTCTCCGTTGGTGATCGAAGGCTTATTAAAAGCAAAACAGGAATTGGGAGCTAACCTATTAGGGATTGTGATCAATGATATCCCTCCCGACGCGATCGCCGAAACGAAAACTTTAGTTCAACCCTTTTTAGAAAAACAAGGCATTCCAGTTTTTGGATTATTGCCCCAACATGACTTACTCCGTAGTGTGAGTGTGCGGGAAATTGCCCGTCAATTAAAAGCGAAGGTATTATGTCGGGCGGATCGGCTGGATCTCATGGTTGAGACCCTAACGATTGGCGCGATGAATGTTAACTCGGCTTTGGAATATTTCCGTCAGGGCTACAATAAAGCCGTTGTCACAGGCGGCGATCGCACGGATTTACAACTAGCGGCCTTAGAAACCTCTACCAGTTGTTTGATCTTAACGGGTCATGTCCCCCCGCAACCGTTGATCGTTAGTCGGGCGGAAGATTTGGAAGTCCCCATCTTAACGGTTAACTTAGATACCCTTAAAACTGTTGAAATTGTGGATCAGGCTTTTGGAACTGTGAGATTGCAGGAATCCATTAAAGTCGATTGTATTCAACAACTTATGGCGGATCATTTTCAATTTGACGATTTTCTGACAAAAATAGGATTAAAATAATTTGCCGTTTAAAAATAGCAAAATCTCCTGATCAAGCTATAATTAATGGGAAAAATGTCGATACCCAGGGTTGGCCGAGCGGTTGAGGCAGCGAACTCATAATTCGCCCAAGACAGGTTCAACTCCTGTACCCTGGATTATTTATCTTGGATAGTGTGCCTAATACTTCATCCTTTTTCTAGATAAAGCGATGGTTTGATGTTGGCTAGGATCTCTGGAGGTGAAGCTTTGGAATCTTGACAGGTAGCCCTATGCAGACACTCTATGATAAATTAGGCGGTAAAGTCGCGGTTGAATTGGCTGTGGAAAAATTTTATGACAAAGTGTTGGCAGATAATCGCATTAACCATTTCTTCGCCAATACGGATATGACCAAACAGAAAGCCCATCAGCGAGCATTTTTAACCTATGCGTTTGGCGGGACGGAACACTACGAAGGACGCTCCATGCAAGAAGCTCATCAAAATTTAGTGCTTTATCAAGGCTTAAATGAAACCCATTTTCAAGTGGTGGTAGAAGATTTAGTAGCTACTTTACAAGAATTGGGCATTTCCGATGAATTAATTGCAGAAGTGGGCGCGATCGCTGCATCAGAGCAAACTAAAAGAGCGGTATTGAGTCAAAACTAATTTTTATGTCAGAAACGACGGAAAACCGCAAAGCGGATCACATCAAAATTGTTTTAGAAGAAAATGTTGATGGGAAGGGAATCACGACAGGGTTTGAACGCTATTTTTTAGAACACTGTGCTTTACCAGAAGTTGATTTAGATACGATTGACTTAAGCTTAACCCTATGGGGAAAACGGTTACAGGCTCCGTTGTTAATTAGTAGTATGACGGGCGGAACGGCGATCGCGTCTAAAATTAATCTGCACCTAGCCGAAGTCGCCCAAAGTTTAGGCATTGCGATGGGGGTCGGCTCCCAACGGGCAGCCATTGAAGATCCCAGTTTAGCCAGCACCTATCAAGTGCGTTCCGTCGCGCCAGATATTTTATTATTTGCCAATTTAGGAGCCATTCAGCTTAATTACGGTTATGGGTTAGAAGAAGCCAAACGAGCCGTAGAAATGATCGAAGCCGATGCCCTGATTTTGCACCTTAACCCCCTCCAAGAAGCCGTTCAACCTGGCGGCGATCGCCAATGGTCAGGGTTAGGAAAAAAGATTGAAAAACTGGTGGCGGAATTATCGGTTCCTGTCATTGTCAAAGAAGTGGGGAACGGTATCAGCGCATCGGTTGCCAAAAAGTTAAAAGATTATGGGGTAGCGGCCATTGATGTGGCAGGGGCAGGAGGAACCAGTTGGAGTGAGGTGGAAGCCTATCGACAAAAAGATCCCCACTATCGCGCGATCGCCCACAGTTTCGCCAGTTGGGGCATTCCCACAGCGGTCAGTTTACGGGAAGTTTGCCAAGTAGTGCCTGATTTACCGATTTTCGCTAGTGGGGGCATTCGCAATGGCATTGATGCGGCCAAAGCGATCGCCTTAGGAGCAGCCTTAGTCGGTAGTGCGGCAATGGTTTTAGAGGCGGCTACGTTAAACGAAAAAGTGGTTTATGAACAGTTTGCGACCTTACTGGAAACGTTGAAAATTGCGGCTTTTTGTAGTGATGCCAGTAATTTAGCCCAATTGCGTCAGGTTAATTTACGCGATCGCGAGACGGGAAAGGTTATAAATTTTTAGTTAGAGTTAAATCTGTTTAAGCCAGTAAACTTTTACGATTTGCCTTATCCCGATACATGGCGGCATCCGCTTGTTGAAACGCAAATTGTATTCCATATTGGGGCTGTCTTACCGCAAAACCTAAAGAAGCCTTCACACCTGCTGCATTTAAACAATGACTAATTCGGTTGGCGATCGCTTGAGCATTTTTTGCATCACACTCGATCCCTAAAATCGCAAATTCATCTCCCCCTAGACGGGCCACCACATCCGTTGGCCGTACTGCTTCTTTTAAGGCTTGGCTGGCCTGCACTAATAACTTATCCCCTGCATTATGGCCATATAAATCATTAACGTGTTTTAAATCATCCAGATCAACCAAAAACACGCAGACGGAATGCCCGTATCGACAGCACCGTTCTTCCTCCATTGCCACTAACTTATCCCAACCGCGACGATTATAGAGAGCCGTTAAGCCATCGGACATCGCTTCAACCTCGGCCCGTTCTGCTTGACGTTTGGCTTCCACGGTTTTCAATTCTGCATTCAGTAAACTACTGAGTAAGCCTGCTAGTAACTCAATCAGGGGTTGTTCCGATTCAATTTCTTTGCTGTGAGGCACGGGATCGATAGCGCATAGGGTTCCAAATAACCTCCCGTCACTGTAGGTTAAGGGAATGCCGATATAGGCCCCAATTGGAACTTGCTGACCAATGGGAGCTTCCACATAGGCTGCAATTGAATTGGCTTGAGGGGCAATGCAGGGGCCTAAGCCTTCAACCATCCGAGAGCAGAAAGAATCACTCCAATGAAAAACATTTCCTTCCTGAACGTTGTAGCCATGATCTTCTGCCATCAGAACGATCCAATCATTATCTTCTGTGCGAGTAATCATCCATAGATCAAATCCAAAGCGGCCACGCAAAAATTCCAAAACCGCTTTTCCCGCAGCAACGAAATCATTCAAAAGTAAAATATTGTTAAGCAAAGTTGAATTCACAGGCAATAGTCGGAGGAAAGGCAAAAAAATTTGAAAATATAATTTTGTTAGAGGCAATTAACGCTTTACAAAGCCCAATTTAAGCAGATAAATCTATTAGAAAATCTTTTGTTAATTTTCGCAAGTGTATTTTTGCGGATTCTTTTTGGAAAAACAGCGTTTTCAGTTTACAAATTTTAATCAAAAAAGCCTTAATTTAGGTATCAATGATTCAGTGTTTTAATGTTAAAAGTTCAAGCGATTAATATTGATTAGTTGGGAAACAGTATTAGCGAATTTATGAAAACCTACGATTGGATCGTCATCGGGGGCGGCATTACAGGAGCAGCCTTGGCCTATGAATTAGTAAAACAAGGGTTACAGGTTCTTTTGCTAGAACGGGACAAACATCCGCACAGTGCAACCTATTACAGTTATGGTGGTGTGGCTTATTGGTCAGGAACTACTCCCCTGACTCGTCAACTGTGTCGAGAATCGCAGCAAATTTTAAGCCACCTAGCCCAAGAGTTACAGGGAGAGACGGAATATCGAGAATTAAATATAGTCTTAACGATTCCCCCTGATCAAGATCCTAAAACGATTCAAAAAAATTACGCTAACTGCCTGAATCCGCCTCAATTATTGAGTGTGACTGAAGCCTGTGAGTTAGAACCCTTACTCAATCCTGACGCGATCGCGGGAGCATTAACCGTTGCTCATGGCCATATTCACGCTCAGAAAACAGCCATTGCCTATTTAAATGCCTTTGTCCGATTGGGGGGGCATATTAAGATTGAGCCTGTTGTTAACTTACTCCGTCAAAATAACCAAATTACGGGGGTTATTACTGCTAAAAATACTTATCAAGCTGCTAATACCGTGATCTGTGCAGGGGCTTTAAGTCGGGCTTTTTTAGAGGCAAATCAGATCTCTATTCCTTTATACTTTAGCCATTCTCAAGTCATTAAAACGCCGCCTTTAAATTTACGGTTACGCACCTTGGTCATGCCTGCCATTCTCCAACGCCTGCAAATTGAAGCGGCCGCGAGACAATCCGACCAAGCTGATAGCTGGCGATCGCCCGATACTAGGGTTATGGCAGAAGTTGCCGAAGCAGGAGCAATTCAGTTTTTAAACGGCAGTCTGTATTTAGGGCAAACTAGCCAAATTATTACTGATCCCCAAACGTTACCTGATCTTGCAAAAAGTGAATCCGAAATTCGTGCCCATATTGCCACCATCTTGCCTGCGTTAGCGGATGTTCCAGGAACTTGTCACCATTGCCTAGTGGCGTTTAGTGATCCCAGTCAGCCTTTAGTGGGTAAAATTAGCGGCTTTGACGGTTTATCTCTATTTTCAGGTTTTACCAGTCCCCTAGCCTACGCACCTCCCCTCGCTCGACATTTTGCTGGCTGGGCAGCCCAAGGAAAGGATGAAATTTTAGATCAATTTGGCCCGATTGGGTAATCAGGAAACTTTTAAGCGAAATAAAAGAAATTGGTTAATTTGGCGATCGCTAAAATTATCATCACTGACTAATAGTAAAGTTTGGCTGCCATCGGGTAATTTAGGGCCGAATGCTAAGCCCTCTAAATTATCTAAATCAATGCCTAACTCATCGAGATCTAATAATAAGCGTTTCCGTAAAGGTTCAATATCTGCGACACCATTTTTAAAACTCGTAATCCGTGAAGTATCCGTTGCATTGGCATTGACAATTTGGAATAATTTCACCCCAAAACCGGCTAAACCAAAATTCCGTTCTAAACTAATAAAATAGCCTTCTTGATTGAGGGTGGCAACATCACTTAAGCCATTGGAAAAAGTTCCGCTAGGGGCTGGATCAAGCAAGTATAAATTTTCACTGACAATAATGGGATCACCAATGGGATTAATCACGTAATGCAAAAATCGTAGTGGTAATTCTTTCGGTAACTTTTCGGGATCAATATCTTGAACAAGCGGATTTTCATTTGCAGTAAATAGGCGGAACGGGTCATCCTTTAAGGTGCTACTAGCTCCAATCGCTAAACTTTCAAATCCTAAATTATTTTGAATGCCACGAGGGGATTGATCTTGAGCCTTCTTGTCAGGTGCTAAAAAACGTTGCGGTAAGCGCAAATTGTTTTTAAGTTGTCCTGTAGCTAAGTCAAATTCTCCAATAAACGGCAAAACATTACGTTGATTATCTCCCTCACTGGAAATAAAAACCGTTCCTCTCGGCGTTAAACCAATTCCTTCAAAATCGGTAACTAAGGGAGGATAAATTTCTCCGTTTTCATTTCTCAAAAACGTAACATTTTCAATCGTGATTTTATCAATTTTAGGAGTATTGTTTTCGCTATTTTTTAGATTGATTTTTAAGGTGTAAAAACGAGGATTTTTTCGATCATCGGAAATGACGTAAAATAAATCCCTTTGACGATCATAAGTAATACCTGATAAGCCACCAACTTGGGTGTTTTGAAAGGGGGTTTTAGGTAACTCGTATTCTCCCAAAAAGTCTAAGGATAAATTTAAGAAAAGCCGCTCTTCTGCATTAACTTGGGGCAACATCCCGCAAGCACTGATGGTAAGAATTAAGATTAAACTAAAAAGCCCATAAATAAATTTTTTCATCTTGATTATTCCATAAATAGAAGAGTCGCCATGCTAGGATTTTAAAGGGTTCAATCAACTTTCTGTCTATTGTGCCATTAATTTGTGAAAAAATCGGCTTAGGCTAGGGTGAAGCTTTCGTATTTTATGATTTTTGTGTTTTCTAAACGGTATTCTCAGTTTTTAGTTGCTTTTCTCGGCTTCAGTAGTTACGGTTGGATGGCTTTTTCCCAAAGAGCGATCGCGGCTCCGAACCGACCGTTAATTTTAGCAATGCCACCAATGTTTCAACCGGCCCCTAAGCCCGAACCCACCAAGCCTGATCCGTTAGACCTGAGCCAATATCAACCCGATCCCATTCTTCCGAGTCAAGTTCCCTTTACACCCCTACAACGACGACGACTAATCGAAAGACTGGATCAACTCAATGCCGAAGCCCAAGCCCAAGCGGATGCGGGTAATGATGATATTGCTTTTGTTATGTGGTATCGGGAATTGCGAGCCAGACGGAGTTTAGGGACGTTAGAAGAAATTAATGCGTTAGGACGAGTCGGGGGCATCGCTTGGGAAAAATCCCGTTCTGAAGATTTTAATATTATCAATCGACGCTTAACCGCTATTAACCAAGAACAGCAAGCACTTGGAACTTTAACACCTGATATTTTAACGGCTTTTGCCCAAGCGTATCAAAAAATGCGGAATATTGATGAATCTATCAAGATTTATCAACGAATTCGTACCACAGCACGCCAACAAAATAATGCCAAAGTTGAAGAACGAGCCTCAAAAGCTTTGGGAGAACTCTATTTTGCTCGCTTTGATTATCCCAATGCGGCGGAAACCTATGAGTTATTATTGCAACAGGCACAAGTCAAGGGAAATACCTATGATGAAGGGATTTATTTACAAAAACTAGCCGAAATTTATAGCAAAGCTTCATTACCCGAAAATGCTGTCCGTATTAAAGAAGCCTTAGTTAATCGCTATTTCAAGGATAAAAAGATTGAATTAATTCCCGATGTTAAAATCGCGATCGCGGATGATTACCTTACGCTAAAACAACCAGAAAAAGCCAGCCAAAACTATCAAGAAGCTTTCACTTTAAGTTGGTCATTGCAACAGTATGGCCCTGCTAGTATTGCCCTCAAAAAACTCGCTAATTTATACCAAACCCATAACCAACCCAATTACGCCTTACAAATTTATCAAAAACTCTTAAAAGTTGAACAACAATCCTATAACTATTACGGTTTAATGAAAGCTTATGAATCCATCGGGAAAATTTATCAAGATGCAAAACAATACCAACCTGCTTTAGTTGCTTATCAACAAGCATTAACTTTAGCCCGTTCCTTGAAATATCAAGATGGAGAAAATTATTTTTTAAGTCAAATCCAATTAATTAATAATGAAAGACAAGGGGGAGCCCCTATGCCAACACCTAAATAGACAATAAATAAACTCTACTACGATTTAACTTGCTAGTAATTTTTGCCATTGTTTTTGACGTTCCTCTGGGGATTCTTGACCCAAATTCCATAAACTTTCATAGAAAAAGAAAGAAGCCCCCTGAAATTTTTCTTGCCGAACATATTGAACTTGCTCTTGAATTTGGGTCATGGGAATGGCTCGGTTTTTCAACCCCGATAATACCCCAATAACGACGGGAATATGTTGTTTGGCGGTTCGTACTTCAGGTTTTTGGAGGGCACGTTGAAAATCAGTCAGTTGATTGCGGTACACCTGCAAGACTAATTGCTCAATCAGTCCACGTCGTTCCCAGGTTTGCCAATCGAGAAGAAAACAATTTTTAGAAAAGGCTTGTGGGTTAGGTGACACAGAAACGACCAGATTCGGCTTAACGGCTTTGATCTGTTGGTAAAGTTGGGTCATGTATTGGGTAATTTTCTATAGCTGTCATTCTTTCCGGTCTTTCCGGATGTTCGAAAGCGGGTGCATGTTCTA
>CAYZWO010000145.1:0-9465 GCA_964482215.1 uncultured bacterium | reverse complement strand
AAATCAAATTCGTACTTGGTATTGGGTGAATTATATTCTTTGGGTTGCAATAAAACATTGCTAGTTGCTTTGCCAGTAATTCCGTAGAGTTGTTGAGCAATCGTATTTCGGTCTACGGCTAAGGTAAAGGCTTCTCGCACTTTTTTGTCTTGTAAGAAAGGATGGGGCGGAATTTTGTCTGAGCTTTGATTTGCTGTCTGATTGCGATCGCTTAAATTCAAACTAATTCGTTCACTTAAAGACCCTAAATCAGCGACCACTTTTCCTTTTCCTGCGGCCTCTAATTCTTTCAAGATGGGGGCTTCCACCTGTAAGTTAAAAGCATAATCCGCATCATTGGTTTGTAAAACGGCTCTGGCCGCAGACGTGGCATCTCCGCCGCCTTTAAGCTCAATCCGTTGAAATCCTAAAGTATTAGCCTCTCGGAAATTTTGATTCGGTTCATAAATCACGATGTCGCCTGGCTTGAATTGAACCACTTTATAGGGGCCAGTTCCCACAGGTAATAAATTAGCAGGGGCTTGTCGCGCATTTGCGCCACTATATTGAGCAAATACATGACGAGGTAAGATAACGCCTTCACTACCAACAAAGGGCAAAAACCAGGCAGGATTGGCCTCTTTAAAGGTAATTTTGACGCGATCGCTACCTAGAGCTTCCACCTGTTTAACGGCTTCGTAAGTCCCCGCACTAGTTGAACCAACTTTGGGATTAGTAATAAATTGATAGGTAAAAACAACATCTTGAGCCGTAAAGGGTGTACCGTCTGACCATTTAATCCCTGGCTTCAGTTTCCAGATAACGGATTTACCATCTTTACTCAGTCCACTGTTAGCTAAAGAAGGAATTTCGGCCGCGAGAAAGGGAATGAGTTGGCCATTTTTATCAAACGTGGCTAAAGGTTCTAAGGTAATACGGCTAGCTTCTGCATCCTTAAAGCCGGTAGAGAGATGGGGATTTAAAATTGTCGGAGCTTGCCAAGACAAAAGTTTTAAAGTTTGCGAGTTATTGGCAGTAGATTGTTGCGGCGGCGGGCTCACAGAGGAAGATTGACATCCTAACAAAATGAAAGGCAAGATACTTAAACCGAAAAAAGCTTGATACAATCCAGAGAAACGGCGATAAATTAATTTTGAGTTCACGGCTCTATTCACTTGATAGGTCTGCTCAAAGTCTAATCATATAGGGAAATTGAGATAAGTGTAACTTAGGATACGGAGTTAACGGGACAATCCGCCTAAATTTAAGAGAGGAATAATTGTAGGTTATCTTGGCAGAAAGTTTTTATCTTTTTGTCTTTGATTTTCTGCTGCATTAATTCTAAATTTCAATATTTTTTAATTTAAAAACCTTTTAATTTTAGTCAATTTACAGCAGTTTTCTTGTTAAGAAAAGCTGCATCTTTTGGACTCATAAGCCTCAGGAGCATTTTGTATGCAACTCCTAAGAGATTTCCCGCTCAATTTCAAAGATTCTAAGACGGTTCTAAGTTTAGTTGACGATAATAAGCAAGATTGGTTTCCAGTTGTTTACTCAACCTTAGCTCCTCGCGCTTTAACTGCCTTGATTGAGCGGAATTTTAGGCTTGAGACCATTACTAATTGTCAGTTTTGGCATCGCGGTTTGAGTGATGTTTATTTAATAGAAACTTTAGGTAAGTCCTATATCTTACGAGTCTCCCATCATCATTGGCGTACTCAATCGGAGATTCAATTTGAATTAGATTTGCTGACTTTTTTAAAAAATAATGAGGTTCCTGTCTCCGCACCCATCAAAACAAAATTTGGGGATTTATCGATTGAAATTAATGCTCCTGAAGGAAAGCGTTATGCGGCTTTATTCCCTTTTGCCCCAGGCAATGTTCCGTTAGGTGATTTAAATACCACCCAAAGTTTTTTGTTAGGGCAGGTTGTTGCTCGCTTACATCAAACAGGACGCGACTTTACCTCCTTATCCTCTCGTAAACCCTTGGTTTTAGAGTATTTATTAGAAGAATCTTTGCAAGCTATTGCACCTTGCCTTCCTAAAAATTGCCAATTAGGTTATTTAACCGAAGCGATCGCACACATTCGGGAACAACTTCAGGGTTTACCAATGGAGGAACCTTACTGGGGAGTGTGTTGGGGAGATCCCCATAGTGGCAACGTGCATTTTACGGAAGACAATCAGATGACCCTATTTGATTTTGATCAATGTGGGTATGGGTGGCGAGCCTTTGATATTGGTAAGTTTTTGCAAGTTTCTTTACAGTCGGGATTAAGTCGCAAGGTGCGGGATGCGTTTCTGCAAGGTTATCAATCGGTAGAGCCTTTAACGGAAATTGAATTAGCTTGCTTACAAGCCTTGACGCAAACTGCTTATATTTGGTCGTGGGCAATTGGTTTAAACACCATGAAACTTCACGATTATAGTCGTCTTGATCCCTTTTACTTCAGCCATCGTTTGGAGCGTTTAAAATGTTTACGGTCGGCTGATTGGCAGCTATTTTAAATTGACGACAAGTTGAGGTGATTTTCGAGAAATAGTTAACGATTTGTGTCTAAGCGAAGACTGGAGGAATTTTTCTATTTATCGTAGAGAATATTCTCATTGAGTCTTCCTTATTTTTGCTATGTTGGTGAAGTTCCGTTATCTTATTAATCAATTTTTTAATAAATCAAGAACGATTAACAATGAACCCTTAAATAAAGTTAGTTTAATTGTTATTATTATAGTTGATATTTTTATTTTAATTAATGTTTTTAATGGTCTTAATGATATTAGTAATTGGCATTTAAGTCCCAGTGAGCAATATCCTTGCTATCAAGAATGGAATAGCTTTCAAAATCAGACAATTGTTGATAAAGAATATCGTATTTTACGTTCTGCATCCTCAGATCAAGATTTTAATCCAACGAATTATCCCACCAGCGATCAATCCTTTAAAGCCAGCCGATTAGGTCGGGTTAATGATATTTGTCTACGTTACGAAACCGCTCGCAAGAGTATTAACAATATTGACAATCAAAAAATAATTAAAAGTATTGATGCAAAACAGCAACAAATTAGCAAATTAGCACAAGCTAATAATACATTACGTTCCCAATATGATTCAACGTTATTAGAAAAAATTGCAGGTCAACCCAGAAATCAATTGATTAATCAAGTTAGTGCGGAAAAAGCTAAAGAGCAATTAATCCAAAATGAGCGCGAAATCACTACTTTACAAGCTGAAATCAGCAATCTAAAAAAAGATTTTTTGACCAGTTCTAGTAGCCTTCAATTTCTTAATCTATTACAGAATAAGGCACAGTTTAATCAAGTCTATTCCGGTTATAAAAATGCTTCGTTCTGGTATCCAACTATTCAATTCGCTTTTCAAGCTCTCTTCTTATTACCGCTTATTTCTATTGCCCTATTCATTCACAGAATTGCTCAACGTCAAAATTATGGCTTAATTTCGCTAATCAGTTGGCATCTACTGGTTATCTTTTTTATTCCCCTTATTCTTAAAATTTTCGAGTTTTTACAATTTGATATTATTTTTGATTTTCTCTTCAAAATTATTCAAACCATTTTTGGTGGATTAATCTTTTTAATTAGTTATGTTTATATCCTAATCGTTCCGTTAATCGGGTTTGGCATTATCAAACTCTTTCAAACTTTTATCTTTAACCCTAAAGGACAGGTAACAAAACGATTTCAACAATCCCGTTGCTTACGATGTGCCAAACGCATTCGACAAAATGATATTTATTGTCCCCACTGTGGTTACAATCAATATATTTATTGCAGTCATTGTCATAAGCCAACCTATAAACATTTACCCTATTGTAAACACTGTGGTTTTACTCAAGATCTGCGTTCTTTTATCGAATAGCTTTAGATCAATGAGTGAACGCGATCGCGCCACTGTCGCGCCATTGTGTTGTTAGCATGGCAATTGTTGATCCAACTTGAGTAGTAATATTGTACTAAAAAATAGGGGCTACTGGGTAAATAGCCCGCTACTTGAATATCATGGCTCTATTTGGGTTGAAGTATGGATCGTAGCGGCGTGGGAAATGACCTAAAGATGAGTCAGTGATGGGATTGAACCTTGATCAATAAATTTTTCTTTTAACGTGGATTGGAAAAATCAATTCTTTCAATTATATACTTTCTTCAGGTTTTACTGTAGACTTTGCTATATAACAAAAGCGATTTACATAGATTAAGGGCTATATCTAAAATTTATGTTTTCGGGTTGAGAGTGACAGGCGCACTGGCTTTGCCAGATCTGCCAAAGATAGATCGCTTACTTTGAAACAGTTGGGCGTTCGCTTCTATTGGACGCGGCTCATTTCCGAACATGAATCGCGACTGATTAGCGTACTCATTTGCGCTTGTCAGACTAAAACCTCATTTTCTAGCTACGACGCAGATGCGATAGAGTGACGAGTTAACTCGCCGCTCACTCGCGTGCCTGAAGCCAGCCACTCTGGATTCGAGGCCAAACTTGTCTGCTGTTCTGACACTTAAATATCCGATCAAGGAGGAATTATATAGTGGATTTTTTGTCCTTATTTTTAATGGACTTCGTTAAACAGTTGCAGTCTCCGACCCTCGCCTTTTTGATTGGTGGGATGATCATTGCTGCCCTTGGTAGCGAATTGGTAATTCCAGAGTCAATTTGTACGATCATCGTCTTCATGTTGCTCACCAAAATTGGTCTGACTGGTGGAATTGCGATCCGTAATTCTAATCTGACGGAGATGGTGTTACCCATGATCTTTGCTGTAATAACAGGGATTGCGATTGTATTCATCTCGCGTTATACATTAGCCAAGCTACCCAAGGTCAAAGTGGTTGATGCGATCGCCACTGGGGGGTTGTTTGGAGCGGTGAGTGGTTCTACAATGGCTGCCGGTCTAACGGTACTGGAAGAACAAAAA
Organism: uncultured bacterium; assembly: GCA_964482215.1. Lineage (GTDB taxonomy): Bacteria > Cyanobacteriota > Cyanobacteriia > Cyanobacteriales > Microcystaceae > Snowella. The sequence goes on along the minus strand of CAYZWO010000145.1, from coordinate 4,552 downwards.
ATTTCATACGAGGCATGGGCCGGCGCACTCTATCCCTTCATGGATATCCCAGCGCTCGTAACTGCGATTGTTGTGGCTAATATTTATCTCAACAAGAAGAAGCGTAAAGAAGCAGCCTATTCTATTGAGCAGACTGTTGTGGCTGGCGGTTATCCCGATCAAAAAGATTATCCCAGCAGCCGGCAGGAGTATCTTAGCCAGCAGAAGGGGGATGAAGATAATCGCGTCAAGATATGGCCGATCATCGAGGAAAGCCTCCGGGGGCCTGCCCTATCGGCAATGTTGTTAGGTCTTGCGCTAGGTCTATTCACCCAACCCGAAAGTGTTTATAAAAGCTTCTACGATCCTGCCTTTCGCGGCTTGCTTTCGATCTTGATGCTAGTCATGGGGATGGAGGCTTGGTCAAGGATTGGCGAACTCCGCAAGGTAGCCCAGTGGTATGTTGTATATAGTGTGGTGGCACCGTTTGTGCATGGGCTAATCGCCTTTGGTCTCGGCATGATTGCCCACCAAGTCGCGGGATTCAGCATGGGCGGTGTGGTAATGCTGGCCGTCATCGCCTCCTCCAGTTCAGACATTTCAGGGCCACCCACGTTGCGAGCCGGTATCCCGTCAGCCAATCCCTCCGCCTATATAGGCGCATCTACAGCTGTCGGTACGCCAATTGCGATCGGCTTGTGTATACCGTTCTTTGTCGGACTTGCCCAAGCGATTGGCGGCTAATCCCAAACGGGTCGCGGTCTGTCGCGCTCCCTTGACCTGACAGACCAAGTAGATAAATGTACATAATTTAAATTTAAGGAGGTAAGTAATATGAGCAAGCGTGCCAACAAGCTCGTCATTGTCACGGAAAAGGTGCTGATGAAAAAGGTAGCCAAGATCATTGATGAATGCGGGGCGACTGGTTATACGGTGGTGGATACTGGCGGTAAAGGCAGTCGCAACGTGCGCTCTACGGGTAAACCTAACACTTCCGACACCGATTCCAATGTGAAGTTCGAGGTACTCACCGAAACCCGGGAGATGGCAGAGAAGATTGCGGATCAGGTCGCAATCAAGTTTTTCACCGATTATGCGGGCATTATCTATATCTGTGATTCAGAGGTACTGTACGGGAGACATTTCTGTGGGCCAGACGGCTGTTGATCGAAACAACCTAGTCCCTATTTGCCTATGTCATTCATTGACAACTAGGCTCGTCTCGTGACCAGCAACCGAAGCCAAGACATGACTACCTGCTCAGTCGGCGATCAATGTTCGCTTTGAGTAGCCTTTTGGTCTCTTTCTTAGAGACGCTCTCCATTACTTGCAGGTGTTTTTGTAGTGGAGGGCAAGCCCCCAACCAGTTTCCGCCCACATTCGATCAACATGGAGTAGACACCATGAACAAGTTTGACTCGACGAAATCGCGAATCAGGATTGGCCCGACCAGCGAAGGTTGGCTAGTACAGGTATATAGCAGCGATCGCCGCCTGCTCTGTGTACTCGACTCGTCTCACGCCTGGATTTTTTTGTTAGGCTGTGGGTTCGGTCTTCTACTAACAGTGGGGTGGCTTAACCTCGTTCGTTACAGTCCGTCCACGACTTATACGCCATCAACAAAACCTCCTGAAATGCGGATTGATTAGCTCAACCATTTCAAGTTGATTGATTGCTCTGAATGTAAGCATTGCGGCTCTACAAAAACCGTAGATTGAAATCAAAATTTTTTAGTAATTTATATCGGTTTAAGCTCTTTCTAAGGCAAATTGAACTAACTGATCTACTAATTCTACAAAAGGAACGCCCGTTGCTCCCCAAAGTTGGGGATACATACTAAAGGCGGTAAACCCAGGTAGGGTATTAATTTCGTTAATATACAGTTCCCCTGTACTTTCTACATAGAAAAAGTCAATCCGCGATAAACCACCGCAATCTAAGGCTTTAAATGCTTTCAAAGACATTTCTTGAATTTGAGCAACAACAGATTCAGGTAAATTGGCGGGAATGTGAAGTTGGGAACGGCCATCAGTATATTTGGTTTCGTAGTCGTAAAAGTCACTATCGTAGGTAATTTCGCCAATGATGGAGGCTTTAGGATTGTCATTACCGAGAACCGCACATTCGACTTCTCGAATATTATTGATACCTGCTTCAACGATAATGCGGCGATCATAGCTGGCGGCACTATCGAGGGCGGCTTCGAGTTCCTGACGAGTCCGAACTTTCGCAATACCAACGGATGACCCTAAATTGGCAGGTTTAACAAAACAGGGATAGCCGACTTTTTCTTCAATTTCATCACAGACTTTGGGGAAGACACAGGGATTTGACCAAATTTGGCTGCGTTCAACCGCAACATAATTAACTTGAGGTAAACCGACCTGGGCAAAGGCCATTTTCATGGCGATTTTATCCATGCCCACGCAGGAACCTAAAACATTACTCCCGACAAACGGAACTTGCATCAGAGAAAGTAAGCCTTGAATGGTTCCGTCTTCTCCATTGGGCCCGTGCAAGATAGGAAACCACACATCAATCTCGGCGGCTTGGGGGGGGAATTGCCAGAGTTGAGCTTTTTCGGCTGTTTGATCGGGTAAAGGTTTACCGACTTCTAAGACCGATCGCGCAATATCAGGAGCCTGCCAGACTCCATTTTTGTGGATATAAATAGGAATAACGTCGTATTTTTCGAGATTTGCTCCAGTGGTTAACGCATTATGAATGGCTCGTGCCGAATTAATAGAGACTTCATGTTCTCCTGAACGTCCCCCAAAGAGTAATCCAACTCGTAATTTTGTCATCCCTAGTTCCTTTTTGATCGCATTACATTTGGCTATTCAGGATAGGTTATCACAAAGGTAATACCAAATTGTTACTAGCTTGGGGTGTTGGCAATTTATGTCTAGGTTATCGATTATTTATCGGAATGGTTCGCTAAATTAATCTATTTCAAGCAATTGAATTCCTAATATTGTTGAGATACCAAACATCGTTTGTTAGGATTTTGGTTAAGATTCCTTATCTTGTTGCTGCTTCATTTGCCGCACGCATTCTTGTCCCATCCCGATCGCTAAACCCGCGCCTGCACCGATCCACAGAAATTGATTATTGTATAAATTTTTGTAGTATTGACTGTAATAGGAACGGACTTGACTGGTATTGCGAAGTAAGGTCATTCTACCGATTCCATAGCCGATTACAGTTCCAATAAGTGCTGCCATAACACCCGATGCCAGAATTAATTTAATATTCATCGCGATTCGATAGCTCAATTGAGAAGATTGACAACGTTAAGGGGAATTAATGGCCAAACCAAATATAGGCTAATCCTAAAAGGGTTCCAATAAAGAGGAGATGGTTCATCCAATCGTCAACTGTCCAATCTTTAAACATTGATGCGTTCCCTCACTCGATAAAACTAATGAAATTACCATAGCTTATTTTTGAGTTGCGAACCGTAATATTTAGAGATTATTAACTTTCTACTTCCTTGGGTAACTTTTGCCCAATTTTAGGCTCCGTTCCTGCGAGTAGCCGTTGAATATTTCCTTGATGACGAACGATTACATAAATACCAGCGATTCCTGCGAATAACAAATAGGGTAAGGGTTTTCCTAAAACAATCATTAAAATATTGACCGCGATCGCGCCGGTAATGGAACTGAGGGAAACAATCCGAGAGATAGCCAACATGACCAGAAAGCTCGCCAGGGTTCCGCCTGCTACAACAGGACTCATGACAGCCAACACGCCTAAACTGGTGGCAACGGATTTTCCACCCGTAAAATTGAGAAAAATTGATTTACTATGACCTAATACCGCTGCAATTCCCGCTAAGATAATCAGCCAATATTGCCAGGCGACGGGAATCATTTCGCTAGGGGCAATCTGGTAAAAAATACGAACTAAGCCCACTGCCAGCATTCCTTTGAGGACATCAATCCCTAAAACCGCGATCGCGGCTGGTTTCCCCAGATTCCTTAAAACATTGGTGGCTCCCGTTGAACCCGATCCGTGTTCGCGAATATCAATCCCTTTAAGCCATTTTCCCGCTAGATAACCCGTCGGAATTGATCCCAAGAGATAAGCAATAAAAAACATTAAAACGCTTAGGCTGAGGGCAATAGTCATAGTAATTGATAATTAATAATTAGCAATGAATAATTAATAATTGTGGATTGCGAGTTAGGAATTGATCGAACAGAGGCATCAAAAAACTTTAGTGCAACTATCCATTATCAACGGTTAATAAAAATAATTAGAAGAGGGTTGTTGCGGATCGGGGGCAAAGGCTAACCAGAGCGGGAATTGCAACAGTGCTAAGTTCACTTGATCTTCGGTTTCATCAATGATGACAAAGGGCATTTGCTTTTCTTCGACTAAGCGTTCGGCTTTTTGAATTAAGGCTTCGGGAGATTCAAATAAAACAACGCCTCGGTCTGGGCCAAAGTCAGCGCGAGAAATTCCTAAACAATCCTGTAGGCCTCTACGCCATTCTCCTAAGCGTTCGGGTGTGTTGGCTAAGATTAAGGCTCGACTGCGATCGCCGTAGAGTTGATGCAAAACCGCA
>CAYZWO010000144.1:0-9534 GCA_964482215.1 uncultured bacterium | reverse complement strand
CTTCTAACTTGACCTTACCTCTTTTCCAAAATTAGTTTTCGATCTACTGAGACTATTGTGACGGAAAACTTTATTATAAATATAATTCTCCAAAACTGTTCCCTAGTGATCAGTTTGATAAACGAACTAGAAGTACAGGAGTTGAAATATCTGTTTCAGGAGAAAAAATTCAATTCGACAGTGTTAGTGAATGCATTAATTTTGTATTAGAAGAATATATTTTGGATAAAATTTATGATGATCAACATGATATTGAACGCCTTAAAAATCTTGAATTTATTGGAGAAGCAGAAACCTTACTTAAAACCATGACAGGTACTAAAAAAATCAAGCCATTAGGAAACTTGAAAAGTGACAAAGGTAAGCTTCTTTACATTAAAGCAAGTGGTACTCGTAGCGAAATGATTTCAAACCTAAAAGAATTAATTTCTTTATTTAGTTTTACTCAAAACATTAAAATTTAACTTTACAAGAAGAATAAAAATTAATAATATTTTCAACGTCTTTATATAGCAATTCTCTATTTAAAAAGGTACAGCTAGGAGGCTTTAAAGCCTTGTATTGTAATACTTTCCTTGCACCTTGTTTTTCAAAGAAACGCTATACAAAGACAGCCTTAATAAAAATCAAGGACAAAAAGTGTAGATGATTGATATTAATATTCGTTTAGTAACACCTTTGCCAGCAGAGGTTAATCATTGTAGTAATTGTAATTTGTTACACTTAGAAACTAATAGTACATTGACAGATTCTTAAACTTTGTTATGTCTGCCCTGACCTTTGAACTTCCTAAAAATTCAAAAATCAGTGATGTTCACTTTTATCAATTGTGCCGAGAACATCCTGAAATTAAATTTGAACGCAAAGCAACAGGAGAAATTATTATTATGTCTCCAACGGGAGGGAGTACAGGGAAACAGAATTTTGAAATTAGTGTGGAATTTGGGATTTGGAATCGGCGGGCTAAGTTGGGGGTTTGTTTTGACTCTTCCACTTGCTTTAAATTACCCAATGGCGCACACCGATCGCCTGATGTTGCCTGGGTCAAAAAAGAACGCTGGGAAAGCTTAAACACCGAAGACCAAGAAAGATTTCCACCTATTGCGCCTGATTTTGTTTTAGAACTCATGTCCCCCAGCGATCGCCGAGAAGAGATGCGCTTAAAAATGCAAGAATATGTCGATAATGGCGTGCAACTAGGCTGGTTAATTGATACTAAAGCCCGCCAAGTTGAAATTTATCGCCCGCAACAATCAGCCAAAATTTTAGACTCTCCCGCGAGCTTATCAGGAGAAGAAATTCTTCCCGATTTTAATTTAGATTTATCTCTAGTTTGGTAATTTTTGAAAAAACTAATAACTATAGGGATCGGCGGGAGTCGGAATGGTTTTAACGGATTCTGCCACTAATACTAATTGACGTTTGAAAGATTCTGTCCCTTTGAAATTTTGGGTATTGGCATTGAGAGTGTCGGTTTCCATTGTGCCTTGAATTTCTAGCCAAGTATCTTGAGGATACTGGGTACGACTCCCTTCGAGTCTGACGGGCAAAGCAACAGGATAAACATCGACTGCACAACAAGTTAACACAAAGCGCGTTAACAAAATATAGTTATCAGGTAAATTTTCAGGATAAACAACAAAACCTGTAATTTTCGCTTTTTGGCTGGCGTAGGCATCGGGTTCGGGATAGGCGTTGAGCGTTCTGACCCAATCCATCAGCGATCGCTCTTCGGGTTTAATATTGTTTTGAAAACTCTGAGGTTGTAGTTGAGTCGCCGGTAAGGTATTACTAACACCGCGTTGTAGAGCCATTTGACTACTAAAAACCGTGGGCGCGATCGCGAAGCCTAAAATTGCCGTCACTAACAGTAAAACACTGCCGACCCCTGTGGGTAATAGGGTGATATGGGCAACCGTATCTTGAACCTCTTCCCGTTGACGGCGGGTAAATTGGCGGCTCCAGTACCAAGCTCTAACTAACGCTAAGACGACCAGAACTCCGCCGGTAAAAGAGACTAAGCCAAAATAATTGGGATGAATGAGGAGCTTTAATTCTCCTGTAAAGCTGTATTTTAATAAAAGTAAGCCCCACGCCAAAATTCCCAAAATATCCAGACTGGGAAAAATGAATTGAGTCATTAAGCGTTTAGATTTTACAGCAGAATTCATAAAGCGTTATTCAATAAAAAATGATTAAAAAAAGTAACTATGGATTAGCGATAGGGTGAAAACTAATTGCGCCGCTAAAATTAACAGATATATCATATACCTTGGCTTAAAAATCGACAGCATCAGCCCAATACTCTTGAGGTCGATCATGGGGCCAAAGACGAGAAAGGCGAGAATCGAGCTACTGGTAAAGGCCGAAGCAAAGGACAGCGCAAAAAAGGAATCAACCGTAGAACAAACAGAGACCACCGCCGCTAAGAGCATCATGGCAACAATGGAACTAATGGTTCCCTGTCCAAGGGAGAGAATAATTTCACGGGGTACAAAAGTTTGAATCGAAGCCGCGATCGCGCTCCCAATGACCAACATTCCCCCTAATTCCCGTAACTCCTGTAAGACATTTTCAAAAAATAGCTGCGATCGCTTAGGACGAAGGGGAGATGCTAGGGCCAATGAACTGGTTAACGTTTCGACGGCAATGGGTTGACCCGGCTTATCTAACCAAAAGGTTCCTGATTGTAACAGGGTCGGAGTGTCGGGTTGTAACGGAGTTTTTGCTGGACGCGGAGTCATCCGATTTAACTGTTTAACCAACAAGGGTTGTAACAACGGACGGGAATCAGGTTGAAAGCTAAACACACAACTAATGGTAATCGCGATAACCAAAGAAAAAATCACGCGGAAAATGACAATTTCAGGCTGGTCTCGGAAAGCAACCCAGGTTGACCAAACCACAATAGGATTAATCGTCGGAGCCGCCAACAGAAAACCAATTGCCACCGAAGTAGGTAAACCTTGGGTTAAAAAACGCCTAGCAACAGGCACATTTCCACATTCACAGACAGGGAAAAGAAAGCCCACCACACTTCCCATTAAGGCTCCTAAAATCGGATGACGCGGCAAAGTAGCAATCAACTTTTTTTCATCACTAAAAATGAGAATGGCACTGGACAATAACACACCGATAGTCAAAAAGGGGATAGCTTCTACTAATAAACTTAAAAAAATCGTAAAAGCTTGGTGTAATTGAGTCATTAGGGGGAATGTGGGGAGAAAAAGAGAAATCGCTTTTGGGGTTACAGGATAATACGTTAACGCTTTAATAACTTACCCGTATCTTATTTTTTAGGTTGGGTCGCTTCTTTCGGAGCTTTTCCCGTTTTAACCTGTTGTTTAATGGCATCTAATAAGCCTTTTAACTTTGTTTCTTGAGGATACATTTGCACTAATTTCTCAAGGGGAGGAATGGCCCCTGGTAGATCTCCCATTTTCAAACGAACTTCTGCAAGTCCTTGTAAGGCCGTTGGATTATTCGGCTCTCGCTCCAACACTTTTTGATAGCCGTCAGCAATTTTCTTTAACTCTTCTGTGGGATTAGCATTGGAAGAAGCTGCTTGGGTTTTGGGAGCAGGTTCTTTAAACATCTCAAACATAGGCAAGATCATCATGCCTAAAAAGGCTATGCCAGAGCCGATAATAAAAATTTTCTGTACCGTTGACTTTGTGCTACTTTCTGACATACGCTTGCCGTCAATAAACTGAATATTAATCAATACTTTATCAGGGCTTTACCCTCTTCTTGGAAGCATTAAAACACTGGGATCAAACCAATATAGATAGCTTAACGCGCCGATACTAAATCCAACGAGACCGATTAACATTAACAAAAAGACTGTCCGTATATTGGTATAACCGATATAGCGGAATTCCAAGCGTCCTAACAAGGCTGCACTCAATAGTACTAAAAAATGAGCAAAGATATTAAACCAGCGCAGAATAATCACAAATATAAATGACCAAAGTACCATTGAGAGGATAGATTGACCCTCGGAACGAATTGAGCTGCCCACCACAAACGTCATGAGGCTTAACGGCGCGCTTAAAGCTAAAGATGTGACCACAATCATCAAGATCGCTAGAAGATGGATGATCAACATCATGCCACTATCTTCAATGCTTAAGCCCCAGTCACGAGATTGGAGAACTAATGCATGGCTCCAATGGGCACTTAACGCCGCAATATGCCAGCCAAATACCCCATAGGTGACGATAACAATCACGAGCGACAACCAAGGGAAGGTTTTGAGCCAGAGCATAAAACGAATCGAGAATAGCCAAAAACAAACGTAATAGGGAAGACAAAAATAGTAGCTTTTAAACCCCTAAAGGCTATAAAGACTATTTCTAATCTTCCCTGTTATAATACCCAATTCAAACGATTGTTTCTAAGACATCGCTTGAATAATGTAATCAAAATAGGGAGCCGCTTCTTGCGCATCCTCAGTACTGAGTTGGCCTAAAGCTGCTTCTTTTAAGAAACGAATCGCTTCCACCATGCCAGGAACCGGCACTTCGAGGGAGTTATACATTTCTTTAACGCCAATTAAACCAATTTTCTCAATGGGTTCAATATCCCCCGCTAAGACACCGTAGGTAATTAGGCGTAAATACCAGCCGTAGTCCCGTAGGCATTGATTATATTGACGTTGACCATAAGCGTTGCCGCCAGGGGCGCGATAATCAGGACGCTTTTTAAATAATTGTCTTTGGGCCTGATCAACAATTTTCTTTTCTTTTTCTGCCAAAGTTTCAGCGATACGAATACGCTGTTGGCCGGTTTTTAAAAATTCTTCAATGCCACGAAGTTCTCCACTACTCGGATAGCGGAGTTCATCATCGGCTTTGAGGATAACTTGGCTAACTACACTCATAGTATCAACATAAATCTCATATCATAAATGTAGTGTATCCTGAGTTGCGTTCTAAGTAGGCCGAAATCTGAGAACAAACTTGAGGACATAACTAAAAAACGCCTACAACCTAGCAAGCAAAGCCTTTGACCCTAACTTTACAAAACGAAATATATTGTAAAAAAATGTAATTTTAAGTCGATTTCCGTTGCTTCAATGGAGCTTTAACTTGACTTGAAATCGATTGAAAATAGGCTGTTGTTATCCATAATCAGATCAATAAAAAAGTATTTATCCTAAACCTTTAAAGAAAAGCTTCGGACAAATACCTTTAATTTTTAATCGAAATAGGGTTTATTCTCAATCGAGCGCGATCGCGGACTAGGAAGCGACTTTAGATAAAAATGCTTCTTTCAGGATTGCGGCTTTATCCGTTTGTTCCCAAGGCAGATCCAGATCGGAACGTCCAAAGTGACCATAGGCAGCCACATCTTGATAGAAACGGCCTCCTCGCTCTCCGGGTAAACCGCGTAAATTAAAGGTTTGAATAATTCCCGCAGGACGCAGTTCAAATAATTGGTTGACGATTTCCAATAATTCTTCTTCGTTAACTTTACCTGTACCGAAGGTATCGAGCATGACGCTAACCGGACGAGCAACCCCGATCGCGTAACTTACTTGCACTTCACATTTATCTGCTAAACCAGCCGCCACAATATTTTTAGCAACATAACGCGCTGCATAGGCCGCAGAACGGTCAACCTTAGTGGGGTCTTTACCAGAAAACGCACCACCACCATGACGGGAGTATCCACCGTAGGTATCTACGATAATTTTCCGTCCCGTTAAACCTGCATCCCCTTGAGGCCCGCCGACGACAAATTTACCCGTTGGGTTAACCAAGAAACGAGTATTGTCATCGGGTTTAATGTCGATATCGGTAAAGACAGGTTGAATAACCGCTTCCCATAAATCGGCTTTAATTTTGGCTTGTACCGCATCGTTATCGGTTAATTCCCCAATGGTTGCATCGTGCTGAGTTGAAACCAGAATGGTGTCAATGCCAACGGGCTTACCATCTTCATAGGCAACGGAAACCTGAGTTTTGCCATCAGGACGGAGATAGGTCAGATCGCCTGTTTTGCGAACGGCAGCTAAACGACGGGAAATACGGTGAGCTAAGCTGATCGGTAAGGGCATTAGTTCGGGGGTTTCGTTACAAGCAAACCCAAACATTAACCCCTGATCCCCTGCACCAATTTTGTCTAATTCATCATCACTCAGGGCATGACGTTGTTCTTGGGCGGCTGTGACCCCTTGGGAAATATCGGGCGATTGTTCGTCTAAAGCAACGAGAACCGCGCAGCTATTGTAGGAAAAACCGTTATCGGCATCGGTATAGCCAATTTCTGCAATTTTTTTACGGGCGAGATCAACGAAGTTAACCTGAGCGTTGGTGGTAATTTCACCAGTAATCAGGACTAGACCTGTATTGACTACTACTTCAGCAGCCACGCGACTCGCTGGATCTTGGGCTAATAGAGCATCAATAATCGTGTCAGAAATTTGGTCACAGACTTTATCAGGATGCCCCTCTGTAACGGACTCCGAGGTAAATAAATAACGCTTAGACAATTTTCTCTAATCCTCTCAACAGCAATTTGGACACAGGCTAACATAAATTAATCACCTATCATACACTGTCCTTCTTCTTATGGAGATCAATTTTGAATCGCTTATTACAAAAAATCTTTCTCCCACAGGAGGTCATTAAGTTTTTAAATTGGCCTTATTTGTCGGCGATCGCGTCTGATTTTTCTAAAAAATTAGAGTTGATTGCTAAAAAGTAGCCAAGTTTTAGTTATTTCAGCAGCTAGAGACTTAATGATGGCGGTAAAGATGAATATCTCTTTGAGGAAAAGGAATTTCAATTTGACGCTCTTTAAAAATATCTAGAATTTCACAATTAATGTCGCTAATAACACTCTTTTTACTATTAATATCATTGAGCCAAAACTTTAGTTCAAGATTTAAACTGGATTCGCCAAAGTTAATGAAAAAAGCCACTGGCTCAGGTTGATCGAGGACTTTAGGATGTTGTTTCGCAATTTGTAGTAAAAGGTGAATGACTTCTTCTACAGAGGAGCCATAACCAACCCCGATCGCGATGGAGCAGTAGACGAGGTGATCACTACCCGTATAAGTCGTTAAATCAGAGGTAAAAAACTTTTGATTCGGAATAATTTTTTCCGAGTTATCAATTAATCTAAGAACCGTTGTTGCTCGTATCCCTAACTTCGTAACACGGCAGGTATCTCCTTCGACATTAATGACATCTCCAGGTCTTAAAACGCCCTCAAATAACAGCAAAATACCACTGACAAAGTTACTAACTACTTGCTGTAAACCAAAACCAATACCAACGGAAAGTCCTCCTGTAATGGCCGCAACGGCAGTTCCATTAACGCCCACTGAACCTAAAATAATAATAATCCCTAAGGTAATTAGAAAATAGCGAACTAATAATAAGGCTGCTTCCGTTTTTCCTTTTTCTAAAGCCGTTTTAGATTGAAAAAATATTCGAGAAATTTCTTCTGCAATAATAACTGTTATAATCCAAAAATAGAGTCCCGTAAATAACCAAAATACTGTTCCAAACGTGACATCTTCTCCAAATAATTTGAATAAAATAATCTGAGAAACTTGATTAAGATCAGCGTTCATACTGCCAATCTGCTGAAGGCTGAATAATAAAATTAAGGGAGAAAATAGACGAATTTGATAAGTCCGAATAAGATGGATTGGAAAAATACTATATAAGATTGTTAGTAAAAAACGATAAATTGTATAAATAGCCATTAACCTGACACAAGTTCTCACAATTCCATCTGTCCAGCCTTGACTGATAAATAATAATTGAACTAACTGTAAAAGGATTAGGCTCAGAACAGGAAAATCTAGCGTTTGAATGAGAAAGGCTCTATATTCTTGTCTTGAAAGACGAATTTTTTCTAAGTTAAATTTTGTAAAATGAGAGAAATTTTGTTGTAACCCTCGCCAACAATATTTAGAAAGTAACCATCCTATAATTAATGATAGGACAATGCTTATCCATTGGTGTTGAACATCGGGACGATTAATAAAAATAATTTGACGAGTAACAATATCTGATAAAGTCGGAATTGCGTTTTCCATACCGCTATTATTTTTTTGTATTAAATTGTTCAATTAAGGTAGTGAGTTGTTGTGCTGCTTGTTCTGTCGTAATGTCTCCCGCGATCGCGGATTGATATAGTTTTTCAGCAGGTTCAAAAGTGGGTAATAATTTTGCGAAAACATCTAAAGAAAAGGAAACCGATGTTTGAGCTTGTTGTAATAGGACAGATTCAATAGGTAATAGATTTTTATCCAGAATAACGTGACGATTTGTTGGAATAAAACTTTGGGTTTGAACAATCCCTTGAAGTTGATGTTCAGGATTACTTAAAAACTTACCTAACACTAGAGCTAACTGTTTTTCATTATCTGAAGCACTACGATTAATCATAAAGATTTTTGTATATAATAAGGGTTCGGCGTGGAAAGAATTTCTATTAGGCAGTAAGGCAATTTTTAATTTATCTTTTAAGGCAATTTTTAAACCAGCAATTTCGGTCGCATTACAAACATAATAGGTCAATTTTTCTTCGGTGAATGCTTTGTTTAAGACACCGCGATCGCCACGTACTAAAATAAAATTTTGCTGAGTTCCTGCTTGTTTTAACCAAGTTAGCCATTGGCTCCAAGCTTCCAATTGAGGTTTTAAATTTCCTTGAGAATCTAGAAAAGACCCCCCAAAATTACTAATTCCCCAAAAAGTATCTTCAAAAGAAGAAATTAAGCCAACAGAATAGCCTTTTATCGCTCGTTTAATTAATTCATCCAACGTGGTTGGCGGAGAACGGAGAATTGGATCATTTGTTGCATTTAATTTGGCTTGGTTATAACACAAAACCCTTGTATGAGAACCTAACGGAATGCCATAAATTTTTCCTTGGTAACGAACCTGATTAATATTTGCAGGATAATAAATGCTTTTATCTAAATCACTTTCATTAATCAATTGAAGACGTTTAGTTTCAATAAGTTCAGGTAAAGATCGAGTGGCATCGATGAGAACACTGGCTCCAAATCCCTTTTGAGATTGTTCGATAAAATGAGAAATAATTCGCTCTTTTGGGATATAAATACTTTGAATGGTAACTTTAGGATTTAGCTGTTGAAATTCTTGAAAAGCCTTATCTAGCAATAGGGCAATTTCATTTTCTAGAGAATGCCAAATAAATAAATTTCCCTGAAGCTGGTTTGAGGTAGCAAACGATGATGGCTCGGTGCAGGAAACAATTCCTAATAAACTAAAAACTAACAGCCCTAAATACAAAAATTTCCAAACCTTCTTAGGAAAGCTTTGCATTATTTTTAATGCTTGTTTAATAATAGTTAAGCATCTACAAAATACTTGCTTGCAAACAAACATTACTCGCCAATTCCTTCGTTAAAAATGAAAGCTAGCGGATAGCAAGGGGACATTAAAACTTTCTGAAAATCCAAAGGCATTTTCTCCTGTTCCATTTTTCAGTTTAATTTGATAAAAACGATAGCCTAATTGCAGTGAGGTACTAGAATTTACCCAC
>CAYZWO010000143.1:0-9561 GCA_964482215.1 uncultured bacterium | reverse complement strand
GTACATAAAACTTTTGTCTCACCGCAATGGGTTAAGACAGAACTAGTCGCAAAACGGGTAAAGTCTTTCTCAAAACGAATCGGACGGAGTTGATCAAAGGTTCGGCGATCGCTGCGTTGCCAAGACATGAAATTAAATTCCTTGAATATTTTAAATAGTTAAAGTTTTTGCAATAAGGTGCGAATATCCATAAAAGCAGGCGTGGATTTTAGCTTAGTCAAAGTTTGGAAATCGCTTCTATCAATAAGAGTATTGTAGGCTGTAATAGCTCGATTTAGTTGCCCTGTATTGACCTGATTAGTATTCTGAACTAATCCATTCAAATTAATCATTAAATTGATCACTGACTCTGGATCTGCTCCAGCTTGAACTAAATCAACCGCGATCGCGATCACGTCAGAAGAATTTCCTAGACTTGTTAATGTTTCGATCACCGATTGAATCTGAGGATTTGTACCCAAATCTTGCGAGTGAAGATAGTTTTGTTGATAGTCAACTGTTTGCTGTGTTCCATTCTTTAAACTATTAAAACTAAAATTAGAAATCGTTTGAGCGTAGCTTGATGGGCAATTATAAAAAATAAATAATAGGCTGAGTAGAGGTAATCTAAATAAGAAGTAGTTAAACATTATTGGTGAAAAAGTAATACAATGATCATGAAAAAATAAAAACAGTTACCAAGGATTACCAATTAAAGTAAACGCACTCCAATAGTAGGGATGGCTTAGGTCAGGCGACTGACTAAAGAACTGAGCTAATTCAGGTGTTAAAGCAATTTGTAAATTATTACTTAAAATTAATTGATTATTTTTGATTTGGAAATCACCTTTTAATAAGGCTAATTGAGCTTGTCGTAAAGCTTCTGATTTCATTGGAGCCGTTTTAAGTTGATCGTAAAATAGGGTCATTAAAGCAAGTGTTCCTTCATCACTCACATTCCATAAACTCCCCAAAGCGGTTCTTACACCCGTTTTAACGGCTAGTCCTGAAAATCCTAGTTCAGCATTTGGATCTCCTAAAGCTGTTCGACAAGCAGAAAGAACTAAAAGATCGATTTTAGGTCTATCTAATCCTAATTGAGAGAACTGATCTAGGTTAAGTTTTTGATCATTAAAATAGATATAAGAATTGCTGCGATCGCCTGATTGAAATTCGCCATGAGTTGCCAAGTGAACAATATTAAATTGTTGAGTATCTAAGGCTTTTTTTAAATTATTAACCGTAAAATCATTATTTAAAAAAGTATTCCCTTTCAGGATTTTTTGCGTAATTTCTGATAATTCAATGGGGACAGCTGGTAATGGATTTTTATCTACGAAAGTCTCAGCACCCATCGCCAACACTTGTGTATCTTCAATATCTTTGCGTGCTCTAGGCGTTAAATCTGTCAAAGAGAGACTGGGCATTAAACCAACACTAAAATCTTCAATAACATATCTATTCGTTTTTTCATTATACAGTGCGGCAATTGGCAATGTTCTTAAGCCATTATCTAAAATAAACGTGATGTTATTAATATCCTGTTTGATTAATTCATCCTGAATCGGTGCAATAATCCATTGATAAAGTTGTTTAGCCTGAGATTTATAAGCAGATGAATCTGCTTTTTTACTTAAATTTTGCTCAAATCCTCGGACTGTGGTTAATACCTCTCGGCGGTCTGCATTCTGAATAGAAATTAAAGGAATAACTCCTTGAGAAGTGATCATAAGTAACTGCAATTGGTCAGATGATTTGGATTGGGTTACTTTCAAACTTGTTGATGCTAATATAGGCGATTGATTGTTATATTTTTTTATATTTAAATTGTTTGTTGAGCTTTGAGTTATCAGTTGCGATTCTTCTTGAGTGCTTTCTGTATTAAATTGGCTAATAGCAGAAGACGAAGAACTAAAGAAAATATAAATTATCGCTTGATTTTTTCCCGTTATCTGCTTAATTTTTTGTAGTAAAGTAATAGTTTCTTGGATGCTAATAGCTTGATTAACAGTAAGGCTTAAATAATTTTCAAATGTTTTATTTAAAATGATTTCTATCGGAAATGTGGGGGAAAAGGTTTGAATAATTCGACTGAGCTTCTTTTGAATTTCGTTTCCTTCATTCAAATTTGAAAGATTGTTTTCTAAAGATTGTTGCTTCCAACTTTTTGAAGACGGTAGCGAAAGGCTGCTATTACTAGATGTTGTATTTCCTGCTCCACTTAAAAAGCCTGCGGTTCCCTTAGAAACTTGTGCAAGGCTCGGCTTAATTAGCATGATTGACAACATACTTATGGCTGCTGTAGCCGATAAACAGGGTGTTAACCATTTTACTTTTAACATCATTAATTTCCTAAACTGTTATTAATTAATAATTACGAGGAATAAAATTATAGCCATAGGTAACATTCAGAATAAAACGGCTACCTCCTTCACTGGTATTGGTAAGGTCGCCACCAATCGCATTGATCGTTAAAGGAATTGTTGGAACAGGAACAAATGACGCACTTAGGTTTAAACCTACGCCACTCCAGGCAGCACTAATACCTAATTGAGGTAAAACTTGTAAACCAATTCCGCCAAAAGCATTGGTTGCCCCATCGTAATTACTGAAGTATCCCCCACCGACTCCTACCGATAAGAATAAGGGTAGAGGATTGACAGCATCTTCTGGATTTAAAAGGATTACGCTACTTAGTCCTCCCCAAACCGTCGAGGGAATATTGCCTTCAGTTCCATATTGACCAAAAGCACTCCAACCGATCGCTGCGGCTACTTGATTAGTCGGCTCGGCATGAATTACCCGACTCGCTTGCAGATCAAATGTCCCATTAGAGCCAAAATTACGAATACTGCCAATGTTATAAGCGACAGTTAATCCTGCTAGCTTATAGCTATCTCCTAAACCGACTCCTAAAGTAACACTGCCATCAACCTGACTACGTTCTTTGCCAGCAGTTGCTCCCGATGCGGTAATAAATAGATCTCCCCAACTAGCACCGAAGGCACTTGGAATTCCCGCGCTTAAAGAGGGAGGATAGGTCTGCTCGGTCAAAATGACTTTGGGTTGAATTTTAAGTTCTTGACGAAGTTGCTCTAAAGTCGGTTGAGAGCTATCACGAGGAGTTTCTTGCTCAGTTAAGTTTTGAGCGATTAATGTTGAATTTTGAGATTGCTTGCTTAAAGCACTACTTTCTAAATTGATAGACTTAATATGGTAGCCCTGCTCTAGCTGGTAAATTTTGTCTGCGATCGCGACTTGCTGTTCGTCTGAGTTGTCCAATTCTAGGTTATACAAAGGCAGATTAATCAAGTCAGCAGATGTAGATAGTCCATTACGAAGAATTGGCAGGCTAACCCCATCTTGCAATAACGTTTGAGTTGATGAATAAGCCTCTATACTGGAACTAAAATTAAAAGACTGGTTAGAATATATTAAGTATGGCTTAGTTTCTGCATTAACGTTGGATGATATTCCAAGAATATAGCTACTAAAAATTACTGAAAATAAAAAACAACGATTTTTTGAAGATAACATTCACTTAAATCAGAATTTTATAACAGGATAAAAATGTTTGTATTTTTTATGCTGAGTTTACATTGATAGTCAAAAAATTTTTAAAGTTAATTAGTATTAAAAGTATTTAATATTTAAAAGTCAAAGTTAGGGATTAGGTTTATTATTAAGTATTGGCAAGAAAATATTAGCATTAATCGCTTTAGTAGGGAATAAAAAACATAAATATTTATATTAAATATTAATTAATGATGACAATCTCTCATTAGTCATTAATAATAACGGTAGCGATACCAGCCTAAAAGGCTTACCGACGTGGAATGAGAAGTTTATTGGTTGGTAATATTGAAATAGGCTTAAGCTATAGTTACTAACGATCAAGGGGAGACATAGGGGCAATGCGGGGATCAATAATTTTCTGCCCAATTCCCTGAAATTTGACGGCTAAATTGGCTTTTCGACCTGTCCCGATAATATGGGTTACAGTTCCCTCTCCAAAGTTACTATGTCTGACGCGATCGCCGACGGCATAACCGAGTTCTGCATTAATCGGGGCTTTAGATTGGCCCAAGGTCTTTTTGCTTTGGGTCGTAACTTTCCGCTGAGTCGCCTTGACATTAGTGCTAATCAACTCAGGCGGCAACTCTTGCAGAAACTGAGAGGGAATTTTCGTTTCCCGTGACCCCCAGACAAATCGTTCTCGCGTATAGCTTAAAAATAATTGTTCCTGCGCCCTGGTAATGCCGACATAGCAAAGACGACGTTCTTCTTCCAGAGCAAGCGGATCATTCAAACTGCGAATATGGGGGCAAATCCCCTGTTCTAAGCCTACTAAAAAGACGACGGGAAATTCTAAGCCTTTAGCCGAATGCAACGTCATTAAGGAAACCTTATCGGGTTCTTCTTTTAAATCATCCAAATCCGAACCCAAGGAAGCGTTCGATAAAAAGCCCGTTAAACTGGTATCTTCATTCTCCTGTTGAAATTGCAAAACCGCATTATACAACTCGGCAATGTTAGCAATACGGTTATCAGCTTCTTCCGTTCCTTTCGCCTTTAATTCGTCCAAATAACCCGATGTATTCATCACCTGATCCAAAATATCGGCAGCAGGTAATTCTTCCAACTTTTCTTGGAATGACTTAATCATTTGGGCAAACTGATTCGTCGCTTTGGCCGCCCGTCCCCCCATCGTGTTCACTGAAGTTTCATCGCTTAAAATTTCCCAAAGAGGAACGCCTAATTGTTTGGATGCATTCACAAAAGAATCTATCGTAGTTTTGCCAATGCCACGTCGGGGGGTATTAATAATT
This sequence comes from uncultured bacterium, assembly GCA_964482215.1. Lineage (GTDB taxonomy): Bacteria > Cyanobacteriota > Cyanobacteriia > Cyanobacteriales > Microcystaceae > Snowella. The sequence goes on along the minus strand of CAYZWO010000143.1, from coordinate 4,753 downwards.
CTTAGTAAGCTAACGGTATCTGATGGATTCGCTATCACTCGCAAATAGGCAATACTATCCTTAATTTCTTGTCGGTCATAAAATTTAAAACCACCGACAATATTGTAGGGAATGTTGTTATAAATTAATCCGTCTTCAAAAGCCCTAGACTGGGCATTAGTGCGATAAAGAATGGCAAAACTTCCCCAATTTAATTCAGGGTTTTCTACCATCAAATCTCTCATTTTATTAATCGCAAAATTAGCTTCTTCCCGCTCATCGTCAGCCTTATAGCAATAGATCGATTCGCCTAATCCCCTCGTTGGCTTGAGGATTTTCTCAATTCGTTGGCTATTATTTTCAATTAAATGATTAGCTGCTCGTAGAATATTTTCACAGGAACGATAGTTTTCTTCTAATTTAACCATTGTCCTAGTGTCTTCATCGGGCAATCCATCGCCAAAATCCGACTGAAAATTCAGTAAAATGGTAAAATCTGCCATGCGGAAACTGTAAATCGATTGATCCGCATCGCCCACCACAAAAGCCGATCTGCCTTGCCAATTCCAAGCCTCTTTGCGGTTTTCCCCGTTAGTTGCTAGTAGGCGAATTAACTCATATTGAATACGATTGGTATCCTGATATTCATCGACTAAAATATGGTGAAATTGATTATACCAATAGCCTAAAATCGATTCATTTTGTTGAAATAGACGCGCAGGAATAAAAATTAAATCATCAAAATCCAAGGCATTATTGGCCGCTAATTGATTTTGATATTCCTGATAAATTTCGGCAATAACTCGCCCCTTGTAGGTGGGATTTTCTTTGAGGTAAGTGTCAGGCGTTAACCCTAAATTTTTGGCATTACTAATTTGGTAGCGAATGGAACGCGGATCAAATTTCTTCTCATCTAAATTTAATTGCTTGGTAACAATGTTTTTAATTAACGTTTGAGTATCGGATTCATCAAAAATTGAAAAATTCCGTGTCCATTGTCTACCCCGTTCATCTTGATATTTATTAATATCAAAGCGTAAAATCCGAGAAAAAAGGCTATGGAAAGTCCCAACCCACAGCTTTTTTGTAATACTTCGATAAACCGTTGATGATAAGCTTCTCTGTTCGTACTCGTTTAAAGTTTCAAAGTGTTTTCCATACTTTTTTTGTGCCATCTCTTGAACAAAAATCTTTTCAATCCGCTCTTTCATTTCCCTAGCAGCTTTGTTGGTAAAAGTAACCGCTAAGATATGCTCTGGATCAACCTGATGATGACGAATGAGATGGGCAATGCGACAAGTCAAGGCTTTCGTTTTACCTGATCCAGCACTCGCAACGACTAATAATGGGCCACAAAAGTGTTCAACGGCACGACGTTGCGAAGCGTTTAGTTGTGCTAAAAAATCTGATCCTGTTGTCATAAATTTTGTATTTTCAAACTAATTTTCTTAGCAAAATTTGCCCTAATTTTTAACTCAAATTTTGTTGATTAAAGAAAGAGTGTTTTACTGATAGTCATTTCTTTATTTTATCATTCCCTAGCCGTCAAAAAATCTATGGAACCCTCCGATAAAAGTTTCGTCAAAAATCAATTTGTCCTCTACAATAGATATGGCGGAGACAATAGTTTCCGTTCACTCCTCACACCACACTCCGCCTGGACGACGTTCGGGCGGTTTCTTAATGAATTATTTTACTCGGTTTGTTAATTTATTGGCGACGATTGTTACTAGACTGTTAAAAAAGATAAATTATTCCTAAGATTCTCTTGCAGTTTGGTTTATGAGGCGAGGATTTGGCTATGGTAGAATCTTAAAGAACGCGATTAATAAAGTTAAGGAATTTGGGTATGAGTGATTCAGTTTCCCCCGTTACGGATAAAAGTTTTCAAGCAGATGTTCTAGACAGTGACCTCCCTGTTCTGGTTGATTTTTGGGCTCCTTGGTGCGGCCCTTGTCGGATGGTTGCCCCCGTGGTAGAGGAAATTGCTCAACAGTACGGCGAACAAATTAAAGTCGTTAAGCTCAATACGGATGAAAATCCAGAAACTGCGAGTAAGTATGGTATCCGCAGTATTCCTACTTTAATGATTTTTAAAGGAGGTCAAAAAGTCGATATGGTTGTAGGGGCTGTTCCTAAAACCACGTTGGCTAGTACCTTAGACAAATATGTTAATAAAGTCGGGTAATTTTTTTCCATTAGTCGGCAATCCAAAGATTAAACGGGGGAGAAGGCTTAAAAAAATGGTTGCTTAGTCTTCTCCTTTATTGTGTCTTGTTTCATGATGTTTTTAAAAATGAAAAGACTGTGGGTTCACTCGGACATAACGGAACTACGCTGACGCAGCCATAATCATCAATCATAATTAATCTATTAACAATGTCTAGTCTTGCTTCTTATTCCTTACGCCAAGCGATTCCGTTAGAATCAATTCGTTACAATCAACAGGGCTTAGTGCCAGCGATCGCGCAAGATTACCTAGATGGAACGGTGTTAATGTTGGCGTGGATGAACCGTGAGTCTTTGGAAAAAACCCTAGAAACGGGTGAAGTTTGGTATTGGAGCCGATCGCGTCAGGAACTCTGGCATAAAGGGGCAACCTCTGGTCATATTCAAAAAGTTAAAGCCATTCGCTACGACTGTGATAGTGATGCTCTACTGATTAGCATCGAGCAGGTTGGGGATATCGCCTGTCATACGGGAGAACGCAGTTGTTTCCACCAAGTCGATCATGAGAAACTTCCGCCCTCTGCTGATATGTTATCAGAAGTGTTTAAGGTCATCCGCGATCGCCGAGATAACCCCAATGAAAGTTCCTATACCTGTAAGTTACTGGCAGGTGGCGATAATAAAATTCTCAAAAAAATTGGAGAAGAGGCAGCCGAAGTGGTGATGGCTTGCAAGGATGATGACCCACAAGCGATCGCGGGAGAAGCGGCAGATTTGTTTTACCATACCCTCGTTGCCCTGGCCCATCATGGGGTTGAATTGCGGGATGTCTATCGTAAATTAGAAGAAAGACGACGATAATTATTAAAAAAGACAAAAGCGGGAACTTTTTCCCCATCGCCCAATAAGGTGAATTTTACTTCATCTCTTTTAACGAGGGCATCGGGCAAGGAAATTGATTGAATAAGATTAAAACCTTATTCACTCTTACTCTTATTTCCTATGTTTTACCGCAACTTTAAAATTTTTGTCATCGGCGCAACGGTTTTCGTTTGGATTCGCTTAATGGTGGGCACCATTCAATACATGACCCCCAGTATTGAACAATTGTGGAATGATTCCCACGCAGAAAACTATATGCCTGCCCAGGTGATTTAGCTAAATAATTTATAGATTATGTTTGAAAAGCCCCCCTAGCCCCCCAAATTTGGGGGGAAATCTTTACAAGTCCCCCAGTATTGGGGGATTTAGGGGGCAAAATAAAACTTTGCAAACAAGTTGAGAACTGAGCCTATTAGGTCGTATATTCGGCATTGATGCGGACATAATCATAACTGAGGTCACACCCCCAAGCTTGTCCTTCTCCTGAGCCATTACCGACACAGACAGAAATTAAGACCGTATCGTCCTGTAAATAGGCTCCTTCTGCCGCTTGTTTCAGGTAATTACTGGCAGCTTTTCGATCAAATTCAATAGGTTGTCCATTTTCCATCAAAAGAAAATTCCCTAACTTAATCTGCAAATCTTCCTGATGGAAAGTGACTCCTGCTCGTCCTGCGGCTCCTGCAATTCTTCCCCAGTTAGGATCGCGACCAAAAACTGCTGATTTAACTAAAGAAGACCCTGCAATGGTTCGGGCAATTTTCCGAGCGGCTTCGTCATCGGGTGCGCCTGTAACTTGAACTTCAATTAAACAAGTAGCCCCTTCTCCATCACGGGCGATCGCTTTGGCTAAATGTTCACAAACCGCTGTGAGCATAGCTTCTAATTTCTGAGCATTGGGCCCCATTTCCGTAATCGCAGGCGTGCGAGATTGACCATTGGCCAAGGCGATTAAACTATCGTTGGTGCTGGTATCACCATCAACGGTAATTTGGTTAAAGGTTTTGTCTGCTGCTCGACTTAACATTTGCTGCCAGAGGGACGTTGAAACCGCCGCATCACAGGTAACAAACGCTAACATCGTCGCCATATTGGGATGGATCATCCCTGATCCTTTAGAAATCCCCCCAATACGGACAGGACGGCCCTCAATCATCGTTTCGAGGGCAATAGATTTTGTGACTAAATCGGTGGTAATAATGGATTTTGAGGCTGCGTCTCCGCCTGTTTCTGAAAGTTCGGCTACGAGTTGGGGAATGCCCGCTTGGAGTTTATCCATTTTGATGCGTTGCCCGATCACTCCCGTTGAGGCCAGTAACACAGAATCGGCCGACAAATTCAATGCCTGGGCTACTGATTCTGCACAATCGATCGCGTCTTGCCAACCCTGTTTTCCTGTTCCTGCATTGGCTTGACCTGGCTCTGGCGTTCCCCTTGGCTTGTAAGCGTTGACGGCAATAATCCACACAGGCCGCTCGTACCTGGCTAGTCGTAAACACACCCGCCGCGATCGCCTCGGTTTCTGAATAAATTAAGGCTAAATCAGGCAACCCAGAGGGTTTTAATCCTGCCGTAATTCCAGAGGCTTTAAAACCTTTGGGGGCGGTAATATTGCCACTAATAACCTGCCAATCTGCCATGAGGGGATAAATCCTGTTGTAGAGTCAAAGGCAATTATACCGTTATCGGGATTCTCGGTAATCTGGGGGGAAGCTCAACCGTT
>CAYZWO010000142.1:0-9629 GCA_964482215.1 uncultured bacterium | reverse complement strand
TTAATATTTCATACTTCATATACCACTTCCCCTTATCTCACACAGCACTCAGGGGTTTTTATTTTTTAGAGGAGAGATTACAATAATTTTCCAATTCATCATTTTACTGAGAACTTCTGGAAACAATGGTTGGTGCTCCCTCGGTTTGAAATGCTGTTTTTTCTGACTCTTTGGTGATGAGATTATTTTGAATATAATCCTGTAACCAATCATTGCCCTTATCAATTAATTCAGATAAGGTATCAATATGCCAAAGTCGGGCGGTTCCATCAGTAGAAGCGGTGACAACCCAATGGCCATCAGGACTAAATTCTGCTGTTCTTACCCAACCTTGATGACCTTGTAAGGTAGCTAATTCCCGTCCCATGCGATCCCAGAGTCGAGCAGTTCCATCCTCTGAAGCCGTAACAATCATTTGGCCATCAGGGCTCCATTCGGCGGTACTGATTAACCCTTGATGTCCGTAGAGAACGGCTAACTTTTGTCCAGTGCGGCTCCATATACAGGCGGTTTTATCGGCTGACGCAGTGACAATGAGGTTTTCATCAGGACTAAAGCGGGCTTGGTAAACAACACTATGATGACCGGCTAAGATTGCAACTAGTTTACCTGTGATATCCCAAACTCTTGCTGTTTTATCGGCCGAAGCTGTTACTAAAAATTCATTATCAGAATTGAGAACCGCACTATAAATGGGTTGTTCATGGCCAATGCAAGTGGCCATTTCTCGGCCGATAATATCCCAAACGCAAGCGGTACAATCTCCCGAAGCGGTCACAATGAACTGACCGTCGGGGCTAAAGGAGGCACTGTAAACAGCGTCTTGATGTTTGCGTAGGACAGCTAGCGATCGCCCAGAGGCATTCCAAACCCTAGCCGTTTTATCCTTAGAAGCCGTGAGAATATACTGACCATCAGGACTAAATTGCACTTCTAACACTACATCATGATGTCCCTGAAAGGTGGTGAGCTTCATGCCCGATGTACTCCAAAGTTGAGCTGTTTTATCTGCCGAAGCTGTAACAACAAATTGCCCATTGGGGCTAAAGGCCGCGTTTCTTACCCAATCCTGATGGCCTTCCAATACGACTAATTCTTTGCCAGTCTTATCCCAAATGCGAGCGGTTTTATCTCTGGAAGTGGTGACGATGCGATCGCCGCTAATGTTGAAGTGGGCGTTTCTGACCCAATGGGTATGCCCTCGCAAGGTAACATTGCCTTTGTCCGATAAGTCCCAAATCCGAGTGGTTCGATCAGCTGATACAGTTACTAATAACTGGCGATCGCCGCTAAACTCTGCTTGATAGACATCCTGTTGATGTCCCCGCAAAATGACTAATGCCTTTCCCTTACGATTCCAGAGCCGAGCGGTTTTATCGGAAGAGGTGGTGACAATTAACTGGCCATTGGGGCTAAAGTGAGCATCATACAAGCCTTGATAATGGCCTTGTAAAATCGCTAAAGCCTTACCAGATAGATCCCACAATCTCGCCGTTCCATCGGCCGATGCGGTTAATACACAATCTCCCGTCGGGCTAAATTCTGCATTTCTCACCCAATTGTGATGGCCATGCAGAACAGCAACCGGCCGACCCGACAAATCCCAGAGTCTTGCGGTTCCATCGGCCGATGCAGTAACGATTAATTGGCCATTAGGGCTAAAGCGGGCATTCCTGACCCAACTTTGATGACCCCGTAAAGTCGCTAATTCTTGACCTCGTAGGTTCCAAAGTCTGGCCGTTCCATCCTTAGAAGCCGTGACGACGTATTGACTGTTGGGGCTAAATTCCGCGCTCCTGACCCAACTTTGATGACCGACAAAAATGGCCCGTTCTGCCCCCGTCAGATCCCACAATCTCGCTGTTCCATCCCGCGAAGCCGTAATCACCCAATGATTATCCGCGCTAAATTGAGCACTTCTGACCCAATCTTGATGACCTTGGAAAACCACTAACAGTTCTCCGGTTGTACTCCAGAGTTTGGCCGTTCCGTCTGCTGAGGCGGTTAACGCATAGGCTCCGTTGGGACTCCAGCGCACACTGGTAATAGCTCCTTCATGACCTTTTAAGAAAGCCCGTTGTTGTCCCGTTACATCCCAAATGCGGGCTGTGCCATCCGATGAGGCTGTAATAATCAATTGACGATTAGGACTGACATGGAGATCTGTTGCTGAAGCGGGTTGGTGGAGACGGTTACGTTCGTAAATTTGGCTGAGGATATTTTGCAGGGTCAGCAGGGGGCTAATACTGGGGTAGTCGATGAGGGGCGTATCTTCCGTGACTAATTCCTGCAATTCTTGACCCGCTTTGAGGGCTAACATTAACCCCTCCATTTGTTGCGCTTCAAATTGCTTGAAAATAATCAGAGATTGACGCTCTAGGCGAATTCCCGTTAAGACATTTTGATATTGGCTTTTGGCATCTTCTAATTGCAGTTGCAGTTCTCGGCGATTTTGCTCAACGACCAAGGCTTCGACAAGGGTTTCTTTTTGATGAATTTCGGATTCGGGGGGAGTTGTAACTTTAGAACTTAAACCCGTTTTCTGGGCGGACTGGTGTTGGGCGACACAAGAAGCTTGGCGAATACTACGGGCTAGGGGTAGGGTCAGCGATCGATAATAACATTCTTGATGATTAATAACGGTTGTCAGTAAACCCGATTTCACTAATAACGTCAGGATACTTTCAAGTTGTTTAACATTAATGGAAATGCCGTATTGAACTAACTCCGCTTTTAGTTCTGCTAAACTTTTGAGGCAAAATGTTTTTTCAACTTGAGATAATAAATACAGGCAGATAGTAGCAATCTTTTGATGAAGGGGGCTGCAAATTTTAATAACACTTTTGATGTAGTAATTAATGAGTTGTACCTTTCCCTCGGATTCATAATCTTCTAGGGTTTTAATCTGTTGATCCTCTAGAATAGTTCCGATAATTTGCAGTTCACGACAGTTAATTTGTTGGTCTAAATCACTCAAATCTTGAATAATGGCAGCCGTTAAGTTCGGAGGGAAAGGATAACTAATTTTGTGGGATAAGCCTTGGATAACTTGCCAGGTTTGTTCTTCGGATAGCGACTGTAAAGAATAGAAACCGAGAGAACAGTTAAGCTCATAAAATTTAGCATTGATATAATCTAATACTGAGCCTAAAATATCAGGGGTGAGACAAAAAACAATTTGCAGTTTCTTAGAAGCAAGGCAAGCCTTTAAAAATTGTCCTAAATCTTGCTCTAATTGCGCTAAAAGTTGACTATCGGATTGATCATTAATTGGATCAATCAAAACAATTACTTTAATTGCTTCTTTCGATAAGCTATTTAACAGCCGTAAAATAATTTGTTGATCATTTAAATCTTTTTCTTTTTGCAAATTTTTATCATAATCTGGATGATAGCGGCTAATTGCTAATAGTTGATTTTTAAAACTGGTTTGCCAATTCTCTAAATCATTTAAGATAACTGTGACACAGGGAATGCTGCAATGGTGTTGTAAGCTCGGCACTAAACCCGCTTGGAGTAAAGAGGTTTTACCTGTGCCACTTTCTCCATAGAAGAAAATAATTTGTTTCTGCTGCTCAACAATTAAAGATTGAATTTTTTCGACATTTTTCGTTCGCTGGGAATGGGTTAATTCAATGGGAAAAATTGATGGTTCTTCCGCAGAAAAATCTACTGAAATTAAAGGATGGGTTAACTTAAAAACGTCAAGATTACTGAGAGAATTAACTCCGATAAAATTCCGTTTCCCCATACGATATTCTAGGGATTGATACAGTTGATCGATTTCTAGAACTTTTAAGGCATCCTGACGCTTGTAGTAACAATAGCGTAGTTCAATGAGAATAGCTAAATAAAGTTGGGGATCAATCTCAAAACTGGTATTATCTTTTGCACTTTCTAATAAGCCAATGGCTTCTTCTTCTTCTTTCAATCCCATCAGCGATCGCCCCAAAAGATAATGCAACCAACTGTGGAAATCGGCTAAGGTTTCAGGACTACGGCGATAACTTTTTAATGCCTGTTGCACCGCTTGATGGGCATCTTGAAATTGCCACTGTTCGATAAAACATTCCCCTAAAAAACCGTAAGCTTCCGTCAGTTTGGGTAACAGGGGGTTGAGATGACCGCTGGGTGTATTTTCAGGTAACTGGGAGATACTTTCTGGCTGATCGGAATCGGCATAGGAACGGATAAAACTTTCCACCAATCGCTTTAATTGTTCCCAATCTTCTAAGCCTCTTAAAACGCGACCTAGTAGGGTTAGGGAGTCGCCGCGCAAACTTTGCCAATTATCAGCTTTTAACAACTGAAGACTTTGGGTGAGATAGTCACGGGTTTTTTGCCAGGCGGGATGACTGAGTTCCTTTTCCCAATAGGCTCGTAAAAAGCAACAATGGGTCGTTTGAATGAGAATCCATTGTTCTTGGGTAGGATTTTTGGTTTGCTGACAAGCCGCGATCGCCTGTTGATAAGCCTCTAAAGCCGACTCAAAGTGTCCTGTAAATTCTTGATAAAGCCCGTCTAAAATCTTAAATTTCGTTTGGTAATCGGCTGCTAATTCCAGATGATGGGTTTGTAAGAATTCCTCAACAGTTTGAATAGCTAATTCAAGATTCGCTAAATCCGTTTGGGTTTTAATTTTGGTTCCCCGTGACCAATAGCGATCGCAGGCCAGATCAATTAAGGAATGAATATCGGCTAACCCTAAGCTGAAATCAACAAATTTAACTTGGTTAAAATTGCTCAAAATCGCACGTTGCTCAGTCGTTGTCGAAGCCATCAACAACCAGAAAGCATCAGTTTCCGTCTGGGAATCTTGAGAATCGTTTTTAAATTGTTCAATTTGACTTAATAGACCTTGTAAACTCTCTGGAGTCAGTGATTCTTCCAGCTGAATTAATTTTATTTTTTTATCAGCAGACTGATGCAATTGATCAAAATTTAAAGCGTGATTTTGCAAAGAAAGACTGACCCATTGTTGAGGATAGAGACGAGTCAAAAATTGGCTAATGTTTTTTTGAAAATTATGGTTATTAAACCCTAAAAAGCCATATAAATCTTGTTCTGATGACAGTGACTCAGAATCAATCAAGTTAAGAAGATCGTCAATTCTTGCTTGCAATGTCGTCGGAATCAGTTCATTCAGAATTTTAGGATTCATAGTTTAGGCTGCCGTCAAAAACTAAGGCAATCATTATTAAACAGGTGTTGGTTAAAAATTTTGCCAAGCATTGTCTCGCTCACTGCTTAATTCCTAAATTTTATAGCAACTGTTAGCGTTAGACAGCTTATTTCCAAAATTAACGCCCTAAATTGCGTTTCATTTCCCTTAGCTCATCCTCTAGTTCCCAGTTCTGAAAAGCAGATTCCAGGGGATCGGCTGCTCGATTGTAGGTTCGATAATTAACCCCTTGATTCCATCCTACCGTATCAGAGTCAACGCTATTTTGGGAAGCTTTTGCCTGTTGTGCCTTAACCTCTTCTGCTTTAGCTTGAACCTCTTGGCGACGTTGCTGAATTTGCGCTAATAATTCTTGGGATTGCACCAAACGCTTTTTCGCTCCCTCCATTTGTCCCCAAATTTGATTGCCCTGACGCAAGAGAGCCGCTTCCCGTTCTTGGGCTGCACTGGCAAGATCTGGTCTGCCCGAACTTTTTGCCTTTTCAATGCGACCATGCCACACTTGAATATCTTTGGCTAGGGCTAAAATCTCGTCTTCTAGTCGTTTCTTTTGTTGCTCTAAATCCTGAATCAGTCGGCGTGTATCTTGTTCCTGCTCTCGCAGTTGTTCAATTAACGCTTGCAATTCCAAGTGGGGATTATTACGGAGAAATTCCTCCAGTCGTGTCTCTAAAAAACGGCTAAAGTCATCAAAGATACTCATTTTTAGAATTAATGGCTAAAAAGCGTCAGTTTAAATCTGGTTAAAAACTTTGTCCTACTTCAAGATAACGTGTTTTACCTTGACGCGATAAGATGGCTTTTTGATTTTCTACCTTGGTTAGTACCCAATCGGTTGGCCCAATCCGTTCTCCGATTTCAAAACGCTGCGTTAATCCGTTAGCCGTAAATAAAGCCGAAGATTGTTCCCCAAATTCTAAGACACCTACCAAGGTATGGGGATTTTTACTAACCACCATTGGCGCGATCGCCGGTTTCGGTTTGGCTACAGCAGCAGGGGGTTGAGTTGGAGGAACCGACTGTTGGCTAACGGATGGGGAAGTAATAGGAGCTTTCGGAGGACGAGGAAGAACCGGTTTAGGCGGTACGGGCAGTGTGGCGGGAGAAACAGCCGCTTGTTGGATAGGTTGAGCCGTTTGGGGAGGATAGACGGGAACATAAATCCGTTCTACCACTTTAGGAGGGGCAGCGACAGGGGGCGGCGGCGGAACTTGAGACGCAGGGATCGTTAAGGGAACGACATTATTGACTTGCCCAGTGCTAGGCGTAGTCGTTGGGTTGGGAACAGTTGAGGGCGGTGAGGAATTGGTTTGGTTAAGGGTCTTTAAGGATTGTTGGAGATGGGCGATAAATTTAGCATCCTCACTGGAAAGCGGAGCTTTAGCTTCAGTGGTAGTCAATTGAGGACGATTGCTCCCTGGCCAGACTAGACGATTTTGACTGGTTAACCACCAGCTGATACTGACTAAATAGACAAAGCCAACGGCAAAGAGGATTTTATCCAGATGTTGGCTGAGTTGATTAAGGGCGCGATCGCTATTCTTCACGGGATATCCTGCAACGTCTAGGGGAAACTGCTATCCAAAACATTCCCTACTTTACGCTACCTAGCATCATTCGCCCCAAAATTTGTGATGTTATTTAAGGTTTTACCAAGCTATCCGATTTTGCAATTGACGAACCGATAAACGACGAATTCGAGACATTTGGCGCGTTCTAATTAATAAAGATTGAACAATTTGCTGCTTTGTTTCTTTATCGACAATTTCAGCGCGAAATAAATTATTTTTTTTAATCAATCGTTCCAGTTCCATCGCCTCTAGGGTTGAGTGAGCAGGCTGATTAACGAGAAGTTCTTGAGGATCGAGGGTTGAAGTGATCTCTAACATAGTTATTTCTGGATGCTGTATTGATACTTCTTAGTGTTTCCGATCTTTTACGGAGGAACCACCCGAAATATCACCAAGACCCTGTGATGTCCGTCACATCTTCAATCTTGATTTGTCGTTTAAAGTTCTCCCCCTGCGTTGATGGATTGAGCAAATTTCGTTAAGCTTATCCAGATTTATTTAATAGACATGAACTACATATAGACAAAAATCTATAATTATTGATTCGATGTTTATTTTTATTCAATAACTGTAGTAATTACTTAAATATAAAAGTTGTGTTAATATAAGACATTCACTGATATTTGTTTAGCAATTTGTAGTAAATTAACATTTAAAGTATTTAAAAAGATTAAAAAACTTTAAAATACTTTAAAAGTATCAAAAAAGATATTTTTTTATCTTTGAATGCTCCAATAAAGATTTTTTATTAATTAGACTCGACAGAGTTATGATTAAATTGTCTTCATTAATCTCTAAAAAATATTCTTCTTTTTTAGGGAAAATTATTTAAAAAGAAATATTAATTTTAAATAAATAGTGCTGATAAAAGAGGCTTAATTGTTGTGGAAACACCAAAAGCTATCCTCCCCTTATCCCAATCCTTTGAAATTGTGGCGATCGCTGCTTCTGCGGGAGGACTTCATGCGTTGTCAGAACTATTAGCCGCATTACCTGCAACCTTTCCCTGCAAAATTGTTGTGGTACAGCATCTTTCTCCCGACCATTTTTCCTATTTGTCCCAAATTCTAGCCAATAGAGTCCGTTTACCGATTAAGCAAGCAGAACACGGCGATCGCTTATTGCCAGGCCATATTTATATTGCGCCACCCGCTCACCATCTGTTAGTGAATCCCAATAATACGCTTTCTTTAACATCTACCAGTGTTGTTAATTTTTCTCGACCGTCTGCGGATGTTTTTTTAGATTCAGTTGCGGCGAGTTATGGAAAACGGGCGATCGCGATTATTTTGACAGGAAGGGGGAAAGATGGCGCAGAAGGAATTCAATCCATTCATAAACAGGGGGGAACTACTATCGTTCAAGCTCCTGAAACCGCAGAATTTGAGGGAATGCCCAATCAGGCGATCGCCACTGGAATCGTGGATTATATCCTTCCCCTAGCTGATATTGCCCAAAAATTAATTGACTTAGTTACTCAGGAGCCAAATAAATGACGAATACCCTTCTCCCAGAAGAAGAAGCCTTATTTGACTCTTTATTAGATTATTTAAGTCAATCACGAGGTTTTGACTTTGCCAGTTTTAAACGTTCTTCCTTGAAACGCCGCATCATCAAACGGATGGAATCTCTCCAAATTGAGAGTTTTGCGGAATATATTAACTACTTAGAACAGAATCCCGAAGAATTTCAGCCGCTTTTTAATATCATTTTAATTAATGTCACCAGTTTTTTCCGAGATGCCCAGGTTTGGAGATATCTTCAAGAAGAGTTACTCCCCTCTCTTCTCAATGCTAAATCAGCAGTTGACCCCATTCGTTGCTGGAGTGCCGGCTGTGCATCGGGAGAAGAGGCTTATACCCTCGCGATAGTCTTAGCGGAACATTTAGGGTTAGAGCAGTTTAAAGAGCGAGTCAAGATTTTTGCCACTGACATCGATGAAGCCGCGCTAACTGAAGCCCGTCAAGCTCACTACACAGCAAAACAATTGGAAGTTGTACCAGAAGAACTCCGAAACAAATATTTTTTATCTACCTCAGGAGGCAGTTATTATTTTTCCTCTGAACTCCGTCGCAATGTCATTTTTGGTTCCCATAATCTGTTTAGAGACGCACCTATTTCTCGAATTGATTTATTACTGTGTCGTAATACTTTAATGTACTTTAAAGCAGAAACCCAAAAGCTGGTTCTCAATCGATTACATTTTGCTATTAATAATAATGGTGCGCTAGTTCTGGGCAAAGCGGAAATGCTCCTGACTCAGGGCAATCTTTTTAAGCCTCTGAATCTGCAACACCGAATTTTTAATTGTGTTTCTCTTAAACCAGAGAGAGTTATTCCGCTGTCACAAGCTACCCCCGTTAAAGAAGAAGATACCTTGATTAATATTTACTTGCGATTGCAAGAAATCGCTTTTGAATCCGCTCCGATCGCCCAAATTATTTTGGATAGAGAAAGAAATTTAGTTCGTAGTAACCTGGTGGCACGTACTTGGTTTAATTTACAAATCTTGGATGTGGGGAAACCTTTACAAGATTTAGAGTTTTCTTATCGGCCCTTGGAATTGCGATCGCTGATTGATCAGGTTTATCAAGATCAAAATATGCTCAAAATTCCCAACGTTATGCATCAAATGGCCGATGGCACGACCAAATATTTAGATATTCAAATTAACCCTTTAGAACAAGTCAAAAGCTCCATCACGGGAATTTTTATTACCGCAACGGATGTTACCGAACTCTGGCAATTAGAGCAGAATTTAGAAAAAGTTAATAATGATCTAAGCGTTGCCAACACAGAACTCCAATCCACGAATGAAGAATTAGAAACAACCAATGAAGAACTCCGCGTTACCAATGAAGAGCTACAGTACTTGA
>CAYZWO010000141.1:0-9643 GCA_964482215.1 uncultured bacterium | reverse complement strand
CAACTCATTATTATTCTACCTTTATTTGCATTTTTTTCTTTTTAATTTGGTATTACATAATTTTTTTAAAGTTTCTCTTGGCTTTTTTAAGCTGATATTTATAATGAATTCTAAATTTTCATTTGTCATAACAGCATTAAAGTTCACTGAAAGATCATTATTAGGCTCACAATAGAAGTAGTTCCAGCTCCCAGATATTCACCCAAAAAAAGAATCAGCGAATCGAGGGATTCTAACCAATTCCTAAAAACTATGATTTTTTTTCAGCCTTAAGCTAATTGGGGCATGGCAAAAACTAAAATGCGATTGAGTAACCAAGGCGCAAAGCGTTGACACCAAACCGCTAGATAACTTTGCCAACCGACGAGGATTTCAGTGCGATCGCGAAGTAGCATTACGTGATCACCCCATTACCAATTTCTAGGCTCAAAATCAGAATTATTTAAAATGGCAACCGTTTCTCCGGTTTGGGCCAACACAAATAAACCTTGACGATAAGCATAGCGATCAGCCCCTTCTTCGATCTCAATGCCTGCTACGGCTCCATACAATTGTTTGTGTGAATATTCAGGGAAAAATTCTCGAAATTGCTGTAAATCATCCATTAAATCTTTAACATCATTAACGCCTAAACTACTTTTTACTTCTACGACTAAAACATGATTTTCATTAGTGACGAGAACATCAATTTCTAAAGTTTTTCCATTGAAGCGTTTTTTGACTCGTTGACTGACTTGGTGAACTGGAATGCCGCGCTTTAAAAAGAGAGTTTCACAGGCAGGGGCAACCATATTTTCGACAAACCTTCCCCATTTGCCGCCCAAATCGCCAATTTGTTTGTTAACTTCTCTAATTTTGCGATTTGTTTCTTGAGATTGTTCCCTCAGTAAGCGTTCTGTTTCTTGAGATTGTTCCCTCAGTAAGCGTTCTGTTTCTTGAGACTGTTCCTTTAATAAACGTTCTGTTTCTTGGAAACGGTGTTCTGTTTCTTTTTGGGCGGTGGCTAATTCAGCGAGGAGTTGCCATACGTCATCGGCGGTTGTTGTCATAATCTAATCTTTTTTTAGGTTTAGATTCCCCTATTCACGATTTTATCTTGTTTAATCGCGATCGCCGATTAGTTGATAATTGATAGTTGATAATTATCCATTGTCAATTGTCCATTATTCATTAAAAAATCTCCTAAATTTTGGAGCATTTAGAAGATTGGTTTTGAATATTGAATATTTTGAAAAAAACATCAATTAAGCATCTTTTTGGGCTTTTTCTTTTTGATTTTTAGCGAATTTGCGTTTAAAATTTGCGCCCAATCCTGCGGCTGTAGCGGCTCCGAGGATAGTTAAGGGTTCAGGAACAGCAGTTGTTGCCTGTGAGTACTGAAATTGTCCTTGATAGTAGCCGTCTCCGACTATGATAGCTGCACCATTCCAATTGTACATATTCCAGTTATCAGACGAAGTAGAAAATGATATACCATTACCTGTCAATGGAACTAGATTATCATTTCCGGCATAACCACTTACAGGTAGCAGTCCAGTAATAGTTGCTCCTCCTAGGGTGCCAGAAATACTGGAAAGAAGACCCGTTACATCATCGGCAACGAAAGTACCACCTGTGTTAGCCAATCCATTAAAAGACCAGTTATAGGTGAGGTTAGCTGCTTGGGCAGGGTTGGTAACCAAAGCGACAGAAGCAGAAAAAGCAGTCAAGGCAAGGGTTTTAGCGATTGAGGGGGGGTAGATTATTTAGTAAATTTTGCATGATGGAATTGCTAAAAGGTTGATAGACAAAAATTAAATGCCAACTCAGTTAAAGATGCACTTCTTAGATAACTAATGAAGATTCGTCAACTTACTTAAGAGAGAATTTAATTTCTCATTAAAATACCAGAAAAATTACTGACAAACAAGCGATTTTAATCACATTGAAGCGTGATCTAAATCACTAACTAGGTAGCCATAAAAAAGGAATCAGCGAATCAAGGGATTAAAGCCAATTCCTAGAAATGATGATTTTTTTCAGTCTTAAGCTAATTGGGGCATGGTAATCACTAAAATGCGATTCAATAACCAAGGCGCAAAGCGTTGACACCAAACCGCCAGATGACTTTGCCAACCGACTAAGATTTCGGTGCGATCGCGTTCTAATCCTCGTAACAAAGTTTTAGCAACCCGTTGGGGAGTCATGGCTCTGACCCAGCGAAACCGTTGAAATTCACGGATCATGTCGGTATCGGTTAAGGTCGGCAATAGGGTAACTACTTTGATATTATGGGACGCTAATTCACCGCGTAGAGCATTACTAAAGCCTAAAATAGCGAATTTAGTGGCGGAATAGGTGGCCATGGTGGGAGCTGCAACCTTACCCATCAAACTGGAGACATTCACGATGGTTCCTTCATTTTGGGAAACCATGCGCCGAGCCACACAACGGGTAATGGTATAAAGGCCAATCAAGTTCAGCGAAATTTCCTGATAAACATCGGGCAATTTCGCTTGCAGGAACGGTTTTTGGTGAGCGACTCCTGCACAGTTGACCAGTAAATGAATGGGCCCATGATCTCGCCAGGTTTTCGCGATCGCGGTATTGACTTCAATCGGTTGAGTCAGATCCAATGGTAAGATGACTACTTGAATGTCAAAATTGCGTTTGCTAACTTCCTGAGCGACTTCTGTTAATTGGGTTTGGTTACGAGCAACGAGGATTAAACACCCTACGCCTGCGTGGGCTAATTCTAAAGCGATCGCGCGGCCAATGCCCCGTGACGCTCCTGTGACTAATGCTGTTTTTCCTTGTAAATTCATCTAAACCTCCTATTAATTGAGGTTAAAAAGTTCTATTGCCAACCACGTCAAAGCTCCCAGACAGGATAAAATAAACCCTTAGCAAACAGGGAATTTAATATCCTTCTCCTCAAATTTCTATCAATCTCTTGATAGTTCTAATCGTTTTTAATGCTCTGCGTGGTCAAAAAGTAGGTTGAGTTTCGGACTTATGACAACGCTTTCAGGGAATTTTCCTGATTAGTCCAGCGTTATTCATTGATCTTTATAAAAATCTGCCATCAATCAACAACTGTAGCGGTGTGATTGGTTAATTGTCTTGGGAACATAGCTTTACGCCTCCTATAGATGATTCAGCGTGATCTGGGGAATGTTCAACAAACACAAGCTAACACACAAATCAAGAATTGGCAAAGAATCTTTACAAACATCATCCAGTTGCCAAATCGGCACAGTTTGCTTGAGTTGATTTGATGTTGAAAATTGTCAGCTTTATCAGATTAATTCAACAATAACGGGTGCATGGTCGCTTGGCTTTTCCCAGGCTCTGGGTTCCGTGTCAATTCTGCAACTTACGGCTTTTTCGTAGAGTGTCGGTGTTAGATAGTGATGATCAATTCGCCAACCGCGATTTTGTTTAAAGCCACCTGTTCGATAGTCCCACCAGCTAAAATGTTGTCCCTCTTGGGTAAATTTGCGAAAGGCATCTTGCAAACCAAGATCGAGAATATTGCGTAAAGCTGCCCGTTCTAGGGGAGAAGCCATAATATCGGTATCTTTTACTTTTTTATAAATATCAATATCTTCTAGGGCAATATTAAAATCTCCACAAACACAAAATTCAGGGGTTTCACTCACTCGTAAATTTTTTAAATAGGTTTTTAAAAGGATGAGCCAATTTAATTTATATTCATATTTTTCACTGCCGACTGCGGAACCGTTGGGAACATAAAGATTAACAATGCGAATATTATTAATGACTCCTGTAATTACCCGTTTTTGTTCATCCAAATTACCCGTTAATTCTTCTCCCGCGATCGCGCTAAAACCTATGCTGACATCTTCAAGCGGCTGACGGCTAAAAATAGCTACACCGTTATAGGATTTTTGTCCTGAAATGTAGAGATGATAGCCCAAATCTTCAAAAGGTTTTCGAGGAAAATCAGCATCAACGACTTTGGTTTCCTGCAAACAAAGCACATCGACAGGGTTTTTGGTTAACCAATCGACAAGGTGTTGTTGGCGCGATCGCACTGAATTAACATTCCAAGTTGCAATTTGCATAAATACTAAATGAAATTTAAACCAGGGGTAAACCAAGCGTAGAACGAACTTCTAAACAAGCACTAATGGCTTCTTTGATATTTTCTAATGCCTCTTCTTTTGTTTGACCTTGACTAATACAACCAGGAATCGTTGGACATTCAACGATCCACATATTATCTTCATCTTGTTCAAGGATTACATTGAATTTCATTAATTGACCTCTTTTTTATATGAATTAAATTACAGGAATTTCTAGCCCTAGCCGTAATCGCAATGCTAACCAGTCATTCAAAGCTTCTCGTAAATCTTGACGGCATTGCTCTAATGTTGGTTGACAAGCCCAAACACCTTGTAAGAGAGGAATTTCTCCCCAAAACGTATGATCATCTTCAACGATTTCATAAATCGCTAATTCCATCACTTTATCAATATAACTGGCTAACATAAATAGGTTGCTCGGTTATTCATGGATAAAATTATTTTACTAATCTCTGAAAATTTAACTAATTTTAGCAGTTTCAATCCATCCTTTTAAGGTATTAACTACTTCGTTAATATTGATTGTTTGAGCTTCTTTAGTTGCTCTGGTGACAACTTCAACTTTGCCGTCTTTTAAAGATTTTCCTGTGACAATGCGATAGGGAATACCAATTAAATCGGCATCTTTGAATTTAACGCCTGCCCGTTCATTGCGGTCATCTAGCAAGACATCGATCCCCGCAGCTTGTAAGTCTTGATAAAGTTTTTCGGCAGCTTTAACTTGTTCTTCATCGCTGACGTTGGGAATGACGACAATCACTTCATAGGGCGCGATCTCGACGGGCCAAATAATACCGTCTTTATCGTAACTTTGCTCTACGGCAGATTGAGCTAAACGGGAAACTCCCACCCCATAACAACCCATGACTAAAGGTTTTTCTTCGCCCTGTTCGTTGGTAAAGGTTGCGCCCATTGCTTGGGAGTATTTCGTACCGAGTTGGAAAATGTGTCCTGCTTCGATGCCTCTGGCGGTTTGTAAAGTTTGGCTGGGATCATGGACTGCGCGATCGCCGATTTTAGCGGTTCGGACATCAACAATGAATTTAGGTTCTGCAAATTCCTTACCCCAATTGGCTCCTAAGACGTGATAGTTCAATTCATTTGCGCCTGTTACAAAATTGCTGATTTCTGCGGCGGTTTTATCGACTAAGCGTACAAATTGAGGGCTGAGTTTTTCAGCTTTGATAATATAATCATCGGCTAGATCAGGGGCGATATAACCTAACGGTAAAGATTTAGCGGCCCATTTCTTTTGAGCCTGTTCATCGGGAACTTTTAGGGAAATCAAGGTTTTAGCTTGATAGTTAGCTGCTAATTTGACTAACTCATTATTTAGTTTGACTTCATTAACATCCTGATCGCCGCGAATGCTGACCAAAACTAAAACCGTTGTCCCATTGTCATAAATGGCTTCATACAACACATTTTTAACAATGGCTGTAGGAGAACACTTTAAAAAGTTAGCAAGGCTCTCAATCGTATTACAGTTAGGGGTTTCTCGTTTTTCATAGCTAGTAAAAGGAGAAGCAACAGCATCAGGGGGCAAGGAAACGGCTTTTTCCACATTGGCCGCATATTTCCCATCCTCTGTGTAAAGAACCTCATCTTCCCCCGCATCGGCTAAGACCATAAATTCCTGAGAACCTGATCCTCCGATCGCGCCTGAATCTGCTTCAACGGCACGGAAGGCTAAACCACAACGCCGCAACATATTACGGTAAGCCTGATCCATTGCTCGGTAGGTTTCTTTGAGGCTTTCTTCGTCGGCATGGAAAGAATAGGCATCTTTCATAATGAATTCCCGACCGCGCATTAAACCAAAACGGGGGCGAATTTCATCCCGAAATTTTGTTTGAATTTGGTATAAATTCACGGGTAATTGACGATAGGAGCGGATCATTTCCTTGGCAACGGTGGTGATCACTTCCTCATGGGTGGGGCCAAGCCCTAATTCCCGTTCCTGACGATCAATGAGGGAAAACATGATCCCTTCGGCTTTGGTGTAGGTGTCCCACCGTCCCGATTCTTTCCAAAGTTCTGAGGGTTGCAACTGGGGCAATAAACATTCCTGCGCGCCCGTTGCATTCATTTCTTCCCGTACAATTTGCGAAACTTTTTGCAAGACCCGCCACATTAGCGGTAAATAGCTATAAATGCCGCTTCCAATCCGACGAATAAAGCCCGCCCGTACTAATAACTTATGGCTGGGAATTTCCGCATCGGCGGGATCGTCACGGAGGGTAACGAAGAGCATTTGAGAGAGTCGCATAGCCTAATCCTTGCACTGTACAGACTTTCCATTATCGCATCTAAGCAACGAGTTTTGGAAATTCGGCAAGGCTTTGAGTAAACCGCCATAAACTCAGAACCCCAATAGTATTGCTAATGATTGGAATGCCTTCATAGTTGAATGTTTTCTTTATTACTGATTTTTAAGATTAATAAAATTGAAAAGGAGGTTGTTTTACAAATAGGGTGATTAACATCTTAGTTGTGAATATAGATACACAAATTTGAAGATCAATTCACAAAAATAAATTCGGTTAACAATAGATTATTCTCTATTTGGTCATGCTAGTATAATCACTTATTGAAACAATTTTTAATAAAACGGAACACGGAATTATACGTGCAATGTTCTCAATCGCCAACTACTTTTTTCAAAAAATGCTAAATTTATCTTCTGTCTATCAACCTTTTATTAATCCGAACGCTTTCTTTTCCCTCTTCACAAAATTTTTACAAATAGATGCTATAAAGCTGTTCATATTTTTTAATAATCAGCACAGTTGATTTTTTTACAAGCATTCATTAAAATTTGCGGATTAAAAATTTGAGATCAGCTATTTTTGCTGAATTAACTGCTTACGGTTATTCCACAAAAGAAGAGATCTAAGTATCAAGCTTCCTATGGAAATTAACACAAAAATTTCTGTAAGGACTTAATCAGCAAAAAATTGAATTCTTTAATATCGCAATTTCGATTAATTTACTTTACTCAAAGTATTAAAATTAAAACTTTTAATTGCCCACACATTGCTTGTGGAAAATTTGACTTTTTATTAAATCTTGAAAACATGAATTTGCATAGTCTTGCGCTCAGATTACTATTAGATCCATTGTTAAAACCTTTTTGGGAAGAAGTGGAACTGGCTGTTGAATTCCCTTCTGTACAAATACCAGCGAATAATTGCATTTATCTTTATCTAAAAGATGGGATTCCCTGCTTTTCGATTACGGGACATAGTGCAGAACGTATCGTCCACCCTTATATTCCTGTTCTTGAAAAGTATTCCCTGAGATTTGTTTCTTTGGAATCCACTGCTTCTGTTTACTCCTAATTAAATTGTTTTTTGATCGATGATACGCTTTCAAGTCTCATCTCTTTAAAATAATAACGCCTCAATCTAGAGAGGTATTTGGGCAACAGAGTCCAGCGATCGCAGAACGCGACTTGATGAGTTTCTTAGACTTGAATTTTTTTAGAAAATGATAGCCTCAAAAGCTTATCCTATAGGAACTTTAGGGTTATTATCACCCCATAAGTTTATGGACTTTCCCTGAAAAAACTGCTCGAATAGATACAGGGGGCCTGATACACCCCCTAATCCATTGAGCAGCATTGCTTTGACCACTACTCCTGTACTCACTTTTTCTCGACTGTCTATTCCCTGTTTTTCGTTGATTAACTCTACTATTCCTATCTCATTTATCAATCCAGCTACAATTCCCAGATGATCTAAATTTTCTACTCTCACTTCTGATGAAATTGCCTCCTCCTTATTTTTCACTTCATTTTAATTCTTTATCCCCTTCTCTAAACAGCGGAATGTGGGATTAACATCTGTAAGGTTAAATATTGGATAGGAGTTAAGTTTGCCTGTAAACAAACTTGGTAGAATGGGGGAATCTTTTTGTTTTTTTGAGTGGGGTTCCAAACCACTCTATTTTATTTTTGCCTTTTTTCTCTTTGCCTTGTCCTGTCTACCTTTCCTTCACTCTGTCAACCCTTAAGGTTAGCTTTATAAAATTTTCACCATGATGTATGATTTTTAGGCGAGAAACAATTGCCAAAAAGTTATCCCTCAATAATTTTTCTAAAGCTCCAGCCGCCTCAACCGTATTTATCTATATGATTGAGGCAATTGTCTAGTAAATAATTTACAATCTCTATTACAGCGATCG
This sequence comes from uncultured bacterium, assembly GCA_964482215.1. GTDB lineage: Bacteria > Cyanobacteriota > Cyanobacteriia > Cyanobacteriales > Microcystaceae > Snowella. The sequence goes on along the minus strand of CAYZWO010000141.1, from coordinate 1,370 downwards.
CCGTTAATCAATTATTACCTAGTGATGATTAATTTACAGTTGACTTGTTAATCTTGGGTATTTAATAGCTCTACACCGTATGAGTTATCAATGGCACATAGCCACCGCCCATCAGCCGACTTCTTGTAAACGTAGATTGCATCCCTTTCAGTAGAAAACTCTGAATCTAGCTTTTCAGGCGACTCAATATAAGTCTTCGACAAAACCAAAGCTATATCTCCTGCCTCAATAATGACCATGTTGCCTTGAGAAACATTAAGGCTATCGTTGAAATAGTCAGAGATTCTTTGATGAGCTACTTTAATCGCTTCGCGGCCCTGTGCTAATGTTCCAGGCTTAACCACTAAAACCGCTTCTTCGGTATAGCAATCAGCAACGGTATCAAAATCACGCTCGTTAATCGCTTTGTCAGCTTTGGCTATCTCTTGTTTCAAAGGATGCTCATTCATGCCGTTTCTCCCTTAGTAATTTTTTCAACTAACCAGCCTTCCTTACCATTTTCCCCACTTTAATCAATTGCTAACATCCGTATTCTGGATAGCAGTGTCGAATATCCTTCCGCATCAAGCAGTATTTCTTTGTTTCTGTATTTCTGTAAATGTAATTAACCTGAAATACGTTAATCTTAAATACAATTTTACTAAGGGAGAAGACGTGATCGCGAAACCAGCCATGCCTAAAATTACTGCTCAAGGAAAAACCTTTGAATGTGAACAGGGGGCTAACCTCCGTCAAGTGCTACTCAAAAATCAAGTTAATCCCCATAACGGTAATGCCACTTTAATTAACTGTCGGGGTATTGGAACTTGTGGAACCTGTGCTGTCGCGATCGCTGGGAAAGTCTCTGATCCAAATTGGCGGGAAAAAGCACGATTATCATTGCCTCCTCATAAAGACCAAACTCGACGGCTGGCCTGCCAGATTCAAGTATTAGGAGATATTGAGGTAACTAAATTTGATGGTTTTTGGGGTCAAGGGGAAAATGTTCAATGGTCGTAATTTTACTAAGGAAGAAAGTCAGCGATCGCCGTGACCGAACAGAATTGTTTAGGAGTTACGCATTGACAAATTAGAATAGTTATGAAACAACGCAAATTCAAGACTTGAGGCTATTTCAGCAAAGTTGCCTATTGATAAAAATAGCGGTTGATTCCTGAAATTTTCTTTTCAAATCATTTCAATTGGTAGCATACAATACAAAATATCCTAAATGCACACTTCATGTTTTTTGACAATGCGTAAGTCCTATTGTTAACCAAAGCCCTAGTACAGATAGGCATAAGTAGGGATAGTATCTAAGCGGTTAAGGGTTTGCCTTTATAAGTCCACTGAAAAGGCTTTGCCATCGTGCGGTTGAAGTAGTCGATAAA
>CAYZWO010000140.1:0-9667 GCA_964482215.1 uncultured bacterium | reverse complement strand
TTTTCCGTTGGCGGCGTTTTATAAAGCTTCACCTTGCCACTATCGCGAATTTTCTCTAGATCTTCCTTAGCCAGCCCCTTCTTCTGCCAAAACTCAAACTCCTGCTCCGAATACAACCCCAACAAATATTCAAACTCCTCCATTGAAACATCCGCAGGCAAAATCGACCCCAACACCGACGCACGAGAAAACGACAACGGCTTACGGGAATACCATCGATGTAAACCCTTAAACGGATTTCCCCCATGTTCGTAATAAACCTGCTCATTGAGGAGCTTTACAGGAAAAATTTTCTCAATAAAAACAGGAGGACGTTTGGCGGTTGTCATAAATATGCCTTAAAAAGCTAAAATATCAGAAAGAAAATTAGTGATAAACCACTTAGTATTTATTAAATACCCAGAAAAGTATTCATAATAATAAGAATCGTCAAATTTAGATACATAAAGCATATACTGCTTTCCCAGATCATAAATAACTGGTTTTGAAATCTTAAAGTGGCTTATTCTTGGGTGCTTCCAAGATATTGACTTAAGTTTTACTGCTGTCGTTGGTAACGTTCCAAAAGGAGTTTCTATTATATATTCTTGTGATACATATCGATTTCTAATAGAAGAAAATTTTAACCTCCTTGCATCTTCTTCTTTTGCCTTGTTGTCTAAAACAATTTTGATTACACCTTCAGCAATTGAGCTTAACTGTGTATCCCCTTTCTTTCTTTTTCTATTTAACTCTTCTTCTGATTGAAACATTTGATATAAATATTGATATCTTTCTTCTGGATCTATAGTTTCCCAATCAGGCTCATCAGATGAACACATCAAAATTTCGGATAATCGATAATCAGGAAATGTTTCGATAAATAAATTCTTTAAAAATTTTTCGGCATTAAATACCCAGATCATATTGCCATAAAATTGCTCCCTTTTTTGAATTTCTTCAACACTAATAGGAGAATTCTGCAATTCAATAACTAACCCGTTATTTCCAATAATATCCGCTCGATGATTGCTCATAACAACTTCTGTATATTGAGAGTCAACCAGCCTCTTCCATCCTAAATGCCATTCTGTTTCAGGTTCATACCAACTATCGCAATCGTTTCTTTGATGTGACCAATGCCATGATTTAATTGAGCCACATTTTGCAATCAAAGATTCTCCACATAAAGGGCAAATCGATTTCGCCCTTGGAGTTGCTTTTACTTTCTCATTCTTAGAATTTAAAGCATAAAGCATAGAACAATATTCTTAGCCGATTGATTGTATCAAACGTTGAAAAGTTCTTGATATCAATAAATAGCTTTAAAAAGAGTTCCTATCAGGAATTATTGCTTCAAAAATAGTGATTAACTCTGGAATATTGATTTGAACAACATCCCAAATCAGATCAAGGTTAATCCCATCATAATCATGGACTAACTTGTTTCTCATACCGATAATTTTAGCGTAGGGAATTTCTGGATGAAGCGCAGAAAATTCTGGTGAGATTCGACGTATAGCTTCCCCTAAAACTGAAACATTATACATAACCGCATCCTGAGTCTTAAAATCTAGATTAAATTCCTCTTTACTCATTCCTTCGGTAAATTTCATAATTTTACGAGAAAAAATAAGAGCATCTAAAACCGAGGCCAGATCACGCTCCATAAATTACCTCAGCAGAATTCAAAATATTGTTTTTTCTAATCCAATTCTCACTTCTTTCCAAATTTTTCTTAAAAATAAGATCAATCTCTCGGTTGACCATCTCTTTTAATTCTGTTTCTACGGTTTCCAAATAATTTAAACCAATACTCACTTCTGGCAATACAGAAACTAAAAAATCAATATCACTCTCAGGTTTAAAATCATCCCTGAGTACCGAGCCAAACACCGCTAACTCTTGAATGAAATGACGTTGGCAAAACTCGGCTATTTCTTCAAAAGAAACCCCTAGACGCTGTTGTAGTCTCTCTTGTTGATTTTGTTTTAATAAAACTTGATTTTCCACGATATTAGCTTCTTCAATTAAACAGGAAAAAAGACTCGATTAAAAGGTTCCTTACGATAACGACGATAAATATCAAAATCCTTATCAAGAGTTGCTATTTCTGAAATATTTAACCGCTCCGAAACCGCAATTAATGATAAATCAGCAAAATCTCCAGGTAAATCCTGATAAATTAAATTTAATTCTCGAATTCTTTCATAATCAGACAAAAGCAAATTTTCACACATAAAAACTCCATTAGATAACGCAGATAAAAATTCATTTTGTTTACGAACATTTGGGTAAAGTAACCACATTACTTCAGTTACACAAGCAATAGTTGTTATTAAATTGCTCCTAGATTCAGCGAAGAAATTGCATACCTGCTGATGATATTTATCTTTTTGTTTATAAAAAGCAACGATAATGCTTGTATCAATCAAAACAGAGGGATAATAGTTCATAAATTTGTTTTTCTATATTTTTCTTTAATCCGCTCTGCAATAATTTTTTTACGAACGTCTCGATCTGATAAATTTTCATCTTGATCATCCTCATCTAAAAGACAATTAGGATAGCCCCCCATCCGCTCTAAAATTGTCTGTCGAGAACCCTCTTCCTCAATCGGAATAGAAGAAGTCTCCAAAGATTCCAAAAAATTCCAAACTATCCCAAGCTGTTCAGGCGACAAACGGGATAACTTTTGATTAATTTTAGTTTGAACTTCCAATGTATTCATTTGTTAATACTCTACTCTCCTTATAAATTAAGATACTTTTTCTAAAGGAATGACTTCTTTATCAAGTTTCTCTTGTAACTTATCTTTGGCTCTTGCAACATCATATTGCATCTGTAAATTTAACCAAAAACGCTCAGATAACTTAAAATAAAGGGATAATCTTAATCCTGTATCAGGTGTAATTGCCCGTTTACCATGAACAATTTCATTAATACGTCGTGGTGGAACATTGATTGCTTTGGCCAATTGATATTGGCTAATATCCATAGGGTTTAAAAATTCTTCTAATAGAATTTCACCAGGATGAACAGGCAGTAACTTCATAGTTTTATTCTCTTCGTTTATTAAGAAAATTTTCATTATGTCTTTCGGCAAACAGTTCTCGTTTAACATCCCGAATTAATTCGATGATCTGCTCACGGGTTTCAATACCTGCCTCCTTAAAGGATTGTTGCATTGCTATTTGGGTTTCTTCAAAGTCAGTTTGTGTTAGTTTCATCGTTAACTCCTGGAAATTATTCCCCTAATAAAATTCTCATTGCCCGTAAAGCAGATCGCCGCTTACCATTGCTAATTTTAGCAAACCAGTAATGGGCCTCCTCATTACTCATCGCCATGACCCCATCCCGAATATTCGCGATCTTCTCTTCCTTCTTTAACGGTTGAACCGCTTGAAAAAGAATTGCCAGATTTACCCCCGACTCCTCCGAAAGAACATAGGGAGTCGATCGCCGATAGGAAAGACTCTTCGGATCATAATTATTTGCCTTCAAAACTTGATAAATTGCCTGCCTAATCAAAATTAAAGATTGTCCCTTTAATCGTCCAATTCGTTTTGCCGCAGGACGCTTCTTTTCTCCCGCTTTTTTATAGGCACACTGGTATAAATCAAGGGCAAAATCATTATCCTTTAACGGCTCTATCCGTAACTGGAACTCTTGCATTAATAAACAACCCTTACACTTAAATTTAATCGATCAACGGGATTGCGCTGTAACGCTTGGATAATCCCATTTAATTCTGACCCATCAGGCATGACAGTCTCTTTGAAAGTAAAGATCAACTTCAAATTGATAGTAGCTTGGGCATCGGGACTGTTCAGCAAACTATTGAGAGAACTAAACAACATTGAGAACCCTCTGACATCACCTTGATACTCTAAACGGACAAACTGACCTTGGGCATTCAAAGATAAGGCTTGATCAATTCCCAGAGTATGTTGGGGACGATTTAATAAACTCAGACTGGTTCCTAATTTACGGTAATCCATCAAGCTATCGACTGTAACCTCCAAGGATTCAACCCCTTGTACTTTTTTCTCAATGCAGATGTCCTTGAATTGGGTAAAAGTCTTATTAACCGTTCCTTCAAAGGTTAATATGAGGGGCTTAATTTCTAAAACAGGTATGGGCGTAGGCGTGGGAGTATAACCACCAGAGCCATCCTTAACGCTTTTTGGCCAAGAGACTTGGGTTTCTTTCTCTTCGATCTCCCCACTGCCATAGTTTGCCACCAACTTAAAGACAGCAGCGTTGGAGATATCGCATTCGTAATCATCGCGGGGTAGACAATTTTCAGCGATCGCGGCCCCATCTTGATACAGCGTTACGGTTAAAGCATCTTTAGCCTTCCAACTCACTCGCACTTTCTTCTCTGTGTCAGTTCCTGAAATTATCAAAGCACTTAGTTGAATCTCCCTCGGTTCAGGTGGCTTCAAGATTCCCCGACGATACAGTTCAGTGCGATCATCGAATTCAATGACACTGGGTAAAGTAGCTAAGCCTTGATCCGTTTTGATATAAACCTTTTCACCAACTTTCATATCCCACTGCCCATCGGTTAACCCCCGTCGAATGGTTTCTCTAAGCAGGGCAATTTCTGCATCAATTAAAAATTTGAGACTGAGATCCTTGGCAAAGGCTTCTCGTAGGGCTTTCGTTGTCCAATGGTCTAATCCCGCAGGCCAAACCTTTTGGAGAATAAAAGCAGGGGCATAGGGCTTGAGGGGTTCATCACTGCGTATTTTCTGGCAATCCCGCAGAGCTTGGAAAATAACATCCTGTTGATTGCCTTTAGAAGAGACTGATCCTGATTCCTGAGCCGAGAGGACATGATGCCTTAACCCTGTTGGAGCCTTAACAGGATCTTGGTCGGGATAGAACAAATGACGGTAGGCATTAGTTAGGGCAACTCGAACATCTAGATCCATTTTGCCTTTACGTTCTTTTAATTGTTTTTGTTGACTTTCCGATAAGTCGTCCAACCGATTCGGCGATCGCAGAATATTATCAATAGCCCGATATTCTTTGGCCACATCAATGGCCCGTTCCAGTTCAATACGATTGGCGACGAGGAACAATAGGCGATTACGGAATTTTCTAAAGGTTCCTGATACTCCCGTGTTGTTAAAAATTTGTTCAACAAGATTGGGCGGTGGATCAGTCGATTGAGTAACGGTTGCTTCATCGAAGTCGATAACGCACAGGGCAATATCATCTGCGCGATCGCCGACATCGGACGCACTATCAGGAGAAGCAATCAAGGTAAACAGCTTCGTGGCAAAAATACTATTCCGTCGAGTCCGTAAATCCTCTTTGGCTTGAGTCGGGCCGATCTGTTCTTTCTCTTCGGCAATGATTTTATTAATGGACGGTTCTTCTTTAAACCGAGCTAACAGGGTAATGGGGTCATATTCTAAGTACCAAGCAACACCTACCAATTGATTCAATGCCTGTTCAACAAAACCAATTTCCAAACTGGGAGTTAAAAGGGACAAGTTCAATTCAGCTTGTCGGATACCTGATGCGATCCCCTGATTTAACGAATGGAGAAAGATTGTCCGAGCAACCCAGGACGAGAACGGGGGTTTTCCTGCAATTAACCACTGCTGATCCTGTACCTGGGCGTAGGCTTCCCGTCCGTTGGTGTTGTAAATATCGGCTCCAATACAATTCCGCATCGGCGATCGCTGAAGTCGGGAGGTCAGATCATTGGTAACTTCCTCATCGATACCCAAGGGTAAGTGATGGGTATGGATCAACGGTATCCAATCCTGCGATCGCTCATTCCACAGATAACGAACCACCTGAGCGAATAACCGTAACGCCCCCCGTGTTTTCTGGAATTCGGGGATAGAAGCAATTTTCTTGGTTAGTAAATTAAATAATTCAGGATGGAACGGGTAACTCTGCGCGATCGCCTGGGCATAGGTTGCATCCTTAGCCGCATCAGGCAAATTGGCATGGCTGGTACGAATACAGGTGAGGTATTCATTAGCGGCCCGTTCCGCTGCCTCGGCATCTACCCCTTCAAATAACCTCTGTTTAACAATGTTATAGATTTCAACATCGGTACTTGGTGTTAGGACTCGCTCTTGTCGTGCTGAAGCACTGATTAATTCCTGTAACTCATTGGTTTGTTCCGCAAAGGTATCCGACGCAGAGGCCAAAGAATAAACAAACACAAAGTAATTACAAGCCGCCGCCAAATCCATTAAGGAAAATAGAAAAGCAACCACCTGTTTCGCTAAATTACTATCCTGAACAGCTTTTCCCTTAGCAGCCACTAGGTAACGGGCAATTTCATCCAATACGATAACCGTCGGCTTGCCCTTCATCAGTTGTTGTAATACCGATGTGCCTGGACTCACCCCAGAGCGATCGCTGGCTTGCAGTAGTTGATAACCATTTATTCCATCAATCTGATAAGCAATCTCACCCCAAAGCGTGTAGGTTGTTACTCCCGTATCCGCATGGAAAATGCCGTTCTCAGGGTCTAAGTCTCGCCCATCAATCGCCGCAACCTGAGTGGATGTTATCGGTAACAGATCAATTGGTGCAAAGCGTTCAATACCGTCAATAGAACGTCCCTGTTTACAAATATGCCACAGCGCAATCTCATCATGGGTTTTACCGCCCCCAAAACTCGTTTCCAAACGAATCACAGGTGAACCTATCCCTTTACCTGTAAGACGGGTAAAAACTTCTCGAATAAGGGTCTTAATACCATCGGTAGGAAAGGTATTGGCAAAAAACTGACTCGCAGATTGATAAACCTGCGGGGCATTCCCTTCTACTACTAGCCGCAATTTTGCAGCAAACAGATCAAGGCTCAGTTCACCAGAGCGGATTTCAGGGCGCGGTTGACAGGTTGTAAGAACGGAAGGAAGCATAAATCGCTTATTGATGAGATCCTAATATTCCTAGCATTCCCTATTTTCATTAAGAATTATAAAAATCTTTTTACGTTAAGTCGGCGATCGCGCTTTCTACATAAATCTATAAAAATAAACGTCTAAAGCAGCTTCCACAGTCTTTTTAGGATTCTCAGCAGACATAAAAACGTTTTAATACACACTTTGTCACGTTTGGCAAGGCTGTGAAAGTCATGTCTTTGGGCAAAAAGATGTGACTTTCTCATCAATAATTTGAAGTTATGATTTAAACATCTTCCTGAAAAAGTCTCTGAGGACAATATTATGGGTTTATTTGGTAATCGTCTTTCTGGATTAAGCACTCAAAGAAAGACAGTAATGAATCCTGCTGAAGCATTTGCAGCAATAACTCTTATTGCTATTGGCTCTGATGGTTACATCGCTGATGAGGAGATACATGGATTGTTTGCCATGCTTACACGAATGCAGCTTTTTCGTAGTTACTCTAATGATGTAATGCGAAGAATGTTCGATAAATTATCGTCAATGCTTCAAAGAGAAGGTCTTGGCACTCTCCTTCAAACAGCAATCGCTTCTTTACCTCATGAACTCAATGAAACTGCTTTTGCTGTTGCTACCGATCTGATATTGGCAGATGGAGAAGTAACAAGAGAAGAAGAAAACCTTTTGAATGCATTATATGAAGCTTTGAACATTTCAGAATCTACAGCACACAAGATCATTGACGTAATGCTTATTAAAAACAAAGGCTAAACTTCAATTGAAGACTAATAAAATATTTTGCCTAATTCCAGGTTTTTCATAAATAAAAATATGTTTTAGGTAAAAATTAAATAAAAGAAGCTCACATAGAATTGTGAATTGTACTGCATTAAAAATCAAAGCTAAGTGAGGATTTTTATATGAAAGGCACAGTTTTGGATTTTTCTATTCAAGAAAATCACGGAGTAATATCTGGTGATGATGGAAAACGTTACTCTTTTTCTGGATCTAATTGGAAATTAGAACGTTCACCATCTCAAGGCATACGAGTAGATTTTGAAATAAACGAACAAAACCAAGCCATTAATATTTATCAAGATTTAGATTCAAGATCACCTATTTCTTCTCTACAAACAGGTTCAAAAGTAGAAGTAGGTGAAGCAATATTATGGTTTCTTTGCTGTATTCCAATCGGTTTTATGCGATATGGGCAAACAGGTAAAGGTTGGATATGGGTTTTGATCAGCATTGCTACGGGTGGTATTGGTGCTGTCCCTGCTTGGATTGATTATTAGATGTGTTTTTCTGCACAACAAAATAGGGATGTTAAAGCGTGGGAGTTTTTTCCAAAATAATGGCGGCAATTAAGTTAAAAATAAATTCTAAATTTTTTTATTTAGGATTTGCAAGTTTCCTAAGTATAATTATTACAGCTAGTTTATTAGGACAACTACCATCACTAACTTGTCCATTTTTTCAATTTTTTCATATATGTTGTCCTATGTGTGGAACAACAAGAGCATGGAAGTCTTTTCTATTTTTACAAAATATTGTAATCGCATTTAAATATAATCCAATGTTTATTATATGGGGATTTTGGTGCTTTATCGCTTATATCGATTTATGGCTAAAAGCTTTTAATTCTACAAAAATTACTTTTGGACAGAAACTAATATCATCAGTGGGAAAAGTACCAATAGTTTTTAATTTTCATTTCGGATTGGCATTAATTAATTTAATCTATTTAAATTTGCCTAGCACATATCAATGGAGAATTGTAATGGATCAAAAATATAGTTTTTAAACTATTAATTATTTTTTTATCTTATATTGAAAGCTGCTAATTTTATTTGAAAATATTTAATATCGATCTAGAAAATGAACAAAAAATTCTTAATTGTTTTAATAAGTTTATTAGGATGTTTAGATTTACTTTCTTACACTTTAGCACAATCTATTAATTTAAAATTATCTACAACTTCTACTTTTCTTGCTAAAACTCCAAGTTTTAAAGATTATCCTGTTAAAGATATTTACAAAGGAAAACCTGCACCTGTAGATTTATCTAGTCATCCTGAAGCTAGAAAATTTCGTGATCGCTTGCGATACGGAGCAAAACAAGGCCCAAATTTCGCAGGTCATTTTACAGTTGTTGAATGGGGATGCGGATCTCCTTGCCAGAACTTTGCCATCGTCAATGCAAAAACAGGAAAGGTTTATATGAGCAATATAGCTACCTCTTTTGGAACAAAATATCAGCTAAATAGTAATTTATTAATTCTCGATCCAGATATACCACCTGAAACAAATGGAATTTACGGTAAAACCACATATTATGTCTGGAAAAATGGAAAATTAAGAAAATTATAGACTTTTTTCAATTTTTATCTTATGAAACCTTATTCCTTTTCCAAACTATCCTTAGCTATTCTCTTTTCATTTCCCATATTATTATCAACTTCACCAGGTTATTCCCAATCTTCATGTCAAGCAACAGTAGATTCTGTCATTAAGGAAATCAAGCAAAAAGGAATACCAAAAGTTCTTTTGTCATTGTCTAAATCTGATAGTGGATTGACTAATCCTGTTGGTAAAAATGTAATATCGCTAACTTTTACTGCATCAAATTCTAAATCAGAAAATCGAATCGCAGATGTACTAGGATCTAAATTATTAATGAAAAGTTGGGCAGTTCGCATTTTTAAACAATGCGGAAATACAGGATATATTACGTTTGGGCAGACTTATACTCAGTAGATCGAAAAAGCGATCAGGAAGTGGGTAAGAAGAGCGTGGTAGTG
>CAYZWO010000139.1:0-9759 GCA_964482215.1 uncultured bacterium | reverse complement strand
GGGGAATTTCGCTTCCTGTTCATGCTTTGCCCCTCTCTCCCGGCGATCGCTTAGAAGTCTCGATTCCCAAAGATACCTATTTTGCTAGGGTGTATGAAGTCAACCAGGACGGTAACTTAGAAGTGCCCTATTTAGGCTTGTTGCCCGTTGTGGGGCTGGAACCTAAAGAAGTCCAAAAACGACTTTCAGAGGCTTTAATTGAACAGAAATTTTTTCCTAAAAATAAGCTAAAACTGAGCGTACAGGTTTTGCAGTGGGCCCCCGTGCAGATCAGTGTGGCAGGGGAACTGTTCCAACCAGGACGGGTTTTAATTAATGACCCTAATGAAACACCGAGCGTAACCACCATTGCGGGAGATAGTCGCCCCATTACAGGAAGTTATCCTGTCCGACGCTATCTAACCGTTGCCATTCGGGCCGCGGGGGGCGTATTACCCACAGCCGATGTAACCCAAGTAACGCTTAAACGGGGTGATCAAGAAAGAAATATTGACCTTTCGGGCATTTTTACGGGCTCACCCATTGAAGATATTCCTTTAATCGCAGGGGATCAAATCATTGTGCCCAAAGCAGAAAAATTTCAACCTGAATTGATGCGACCTTCTCAAATTACGCCCCCTGGGATTAAGGTTTTTGTGTCTAACTTAACGACTCCTGCTACGAGTAACGCTACTTCTGCGGTGGGCAACCAACAGGAGGGGATTACCTTTCCCTACGGTGCCCGTTTTAGTCAAGCAGTAATTTCTGCCAACTGTGCGGGGGGAATTATCAGTACCAATGCGGATCGCCATGCGGTTTTAGTGCGAGTTGATTCGTTAACGGGCAAAACAACGGTGGTGGAACGAAAAGTCGAAGATTTGTTACGCAACTCAACCAATAATGACGAAAATCCTTTTTTACTGCCCAGGGATGGAGTCGCCTGCTATGATTCAGCGATGACCAATACCCGTGATGTTTTTAGAGCAATCGCCGACTTCCTCAATCCCCTTAATCCTTTGCTGCTCTTACTCAATTTCTTACGATGATGGGAACTACGCCCAAGTCCTTACCGACCGAATTAGAAAAGTCGCTACCGACGCGATCGCTGCCTTGGCTACGGTTTATTAAATATATTGTGGTGGCGGTACTCGTTAATGGGGCCTTGTGGTCGCTGGCATTGGGCTATTTAAAAAAAGCTAAACCCGTTTATACCAGTGAATTGATCCTCAATGTGGCAGGCAATGGACAAGGGGTTAATGTGAATTTACCTGAAGTTGGGCAGGCGATTACCTCAACTACGTCTGCTTTTGGCTCAACGGCTGACCCCCGCGAAAATTATAAATTAATGGCAATGGGGGCAACCATTTTAAATAATGCAGCCAAAGCCTTGGATTTATCAGAAAAAGACTTTGGCCAGCCCAAAATTAAAATTATCAATAACACCACCATGATGGAGATTGCCATCACAGGTAAAACGGCTAAACAAGCACAGCAAAAAGCCTGGGCAATTTACCGCGCCCTATCGCAACGTCTCGCCATCTTACGCCTCAATGAGCAGGGACAACGTAATAAAGCCATTAAACAAGCGGTGGATAGTGCCCAAGAACGCTTAACCAATGCCCAACAGCGTCTTTCATCCTATAAGGCAGAATCAGGTCTGAATTCTCCCGATCAAATTACCAATTTAATTACCAATATTGAGTTATTACGCAAGCAACGGGCCGAACTCCAAGCCCAAGAACAGCAAATCCGCGATCGCAAAGATCAACTGTCTAAAACCTTGGGACTCTCACCTCAAGAAGCGGCCGATGCCCTCTTACTCCAAAACGACCAACAATTTCAAAAAGGGCTAAAAGACTATAGCGATAGCACCCTAGCATTAACAACGTTGCTAGAAAATCGGGGTGAAAACTATCCCGATGTTATTGAATTACGGGAAAAACAAGCGGCGGCCCTGTTAATCATGTTGGAACGAGGGCATATTTTGTTAAATAAAAAGCTCGATCAATTAACCCTAGAACGATTGAGTTTAGATAATAGCAATGGCTCTGGGGTCAAGCGGGGTGAACTTTTTCAACAATTAGTAATCCTCAATTCGGAACATCAAGGCTTAGTCGGACAGGTAGCGGTTCTGGCTCAACAAATCCGTCAATTGGAAGTAAGACTCAACATTTTTTCACAAAAGCAATTAGTCCTAGACCGTCGCTTACGGGAACTCCAGATGGCCGAAGCAATCTTTTCTTCTACATTGGCAAAAGTCGATCTGGGTAAAAGCGACCCCTATGGCTCATTCCCCCTGCTGCAATTGGTAGAAGATCCGAGCCTTCCCGAAGAACCGACCGCCCCAAAACCTGGACTAGTTAAAGCAGGTGCAGCGGGTGGTTCTCTCTTAATTACCATCGCGCTAACCCTCGTTTGGTGGCGGACTCCCATTTTACGAGTCACCAAGAAAACAGTTCGAGATATCCTCGCTTAATCTTTTGCTTCCCGATGATGACAGCAGAATCCACGACCATTCAGCCGCAAAATTTTCCTGAACGAGTGGTTTGGTATAGCATCATTTGGACGTATGGCTTTTATCTCTTGGGAGCCATGTATATTGTTGGCTCGGTTTTAAGTTGGATTCTCACCCTCTATCTATTATTTAAACTCTGGATACAAACGGAAGATACGCCTGAAGAGGAAAAAATTCAGGTTCCACTCATGATCTGGGTTTGGATTTTAGGCATGTTGGGGATGCAAGTGGCCCTAGTGATAGGCCATTTAGATTTTGAATTGTCTACAGGAGAAATGATTAAATCTTCAATTGGTTGGGCTAAGGGATGGGCTGCGTTGGCCTTGTATCCTTTGGTGGGTGTCCTTAATATCCGTCCCCAAATTATTTATCGAGCAACCTGTGTTGTCTGTCTCCATACTTTAATTATTTCTCCGCTGTTAATTATCGCCCCCATTCTGCATTTCCCTGAAGTGCTGTATGTTTCACCGCTTAGAGCAGTAGGCGGCCCCAGTAATCAGTTTTTTGATGTGTCTTTTTATGAGGTGGATTTTGATGGACAAATTCGCCAACGTTTGTTTACGCCTTGGGGCCCTGCCTTGGGATTTGTTGCCAGTGTTTATTTTGTTTTGGTATTAAGTGAAAAAAATAAGAAGTGGCGATGGTATGGCATTATTGGGTCTATTTATTTAGGTTATATTTGTAAATCTCGTCTAGCTTTGGTTTCGTTATTACTGACACCTGTTTTTACTAACTTATTATCCCGTTTAAGTCGTCCTCTGGTGTTAATGCTGTTGGGAGTGACGAGCGCGATCGCGGGGGCCTTTGCACCAGCCATTACCAGCCTCTTTGACGACATCATGACCAAATTTACAGAAGCCAGGGCTGCATCGAGCAAGGTCAGACGAATTTTAAAGGAAATTGCAGGACACCGTTGGGAAACCGAAGCTCCGATTTGGGGACATGGTGTAGTGGAAGCAGGGCCGCACGTTGCCGAATTTATGCCCATCGGCTCCCATCACACTTGGTTTGGCTTACTGTTTGTTAAAGGTTTGGTCGGGTTTTATTCTCTAGCCATTCCCATGCTGCTGAGCTTTTTTGTCTTAGTGATTCGCTCCCAACGCTATGAAGTGGCAAAAGTTGGTTTAGGGGTCTTAATTACTTTGTTTTTATATACCTTTGGGGAAAATTTAGAAATATTAGCCTATTTATATTGGCCAGGGTTAATTGTAATGGGGATTGCTTTCAAACCGTCTCCTCGTCCTAAAGAGGTAATAACAACGGAAGCTTGAAACTCTAGGGGTGAATTTTCGGTCTATATCAATACAGCGATCGCCGCTTAGTATTTTTATCTACTGAGTCAACAGACGCTAATTAACCCATAGGGGTGAAGAGGAGAGCGTCAATCGACGGTATGATGAGTAGGTGCTTGGTGGGATTCGTTAAACTAAAAATATACTCCTAATCTTATTCCTCAAGATAAAAATTTGCGTTATGAAATTCTTCTTTGCTTCTTTAGTTCAACAACCCAGACAATGGCGGCTGTTGGGGGTATTGCTCACCAGTCTGACTGCGGGACTGACGTTGGCGAGTAACGGGTGGCAAAGTGTTCAGGCCCAAGCAACTGCACCCAGTAGCCCCATGACCGTCCGTTCCGATATTCAAGAGGCTAATTCCCAAACGGGAGTCGTCACTGCTAGGGGGAACGTCCAAGTTTATTATCCCGCCCGACAAATGCAAGCCACCGCCGCCCAAGCCCAGTATTATAGTCGGGAACGTCGCTTAGTCCTCTATGGCAATGTCTATGTTCTGCAAGAAGGCAATAGTATGCGGGCGGAAACCATGACCTATCTCATTGATGAAGGGAGATTTGTCGCCAATCCTCAGGCCAGTCAACAGGTAGAATCCATTTATTTGGTCAAGGAAACCGAGAATAATAATCCTGCTCCCGCTCAAACTAGTCCCAGAGAAACTCTTCCCTTTGCGGATGAACCTTTGCCTCCATTAACGCCCAATCCCTAAGTTTATTAACTGCGAAATTTATTGTGACACTGGTTTTAGAGAATATCCATAAACTGTATGGGAAACGTTGCGTCGTCAATCGCGTGAACGTTAGGGTTGCGCCGGGGGAAATTGTAGGGCTATTAGGGCCTAACGGAGCCGGTAAAACCACGACATTTTATATTGCAACGGGTTTAGTTAAGCCGAATACAGGTAAAGTTTGGCTCCATCAGCAGGATATTACCAAATTATCGCTGAATAAACGGGCTAGGATGGGCATTGGTTACATGACCCAACAGGCTAGCATTTTTCGGCATTTGGACGTGCGGGAAAATATTTTATTAGCCCTAGAACAAACAGGCGTATCCTTTCCCCAACGGCAGCATCGCTTATTAGAACTATTGGCGGAATTTCGCTTGGAAAAAGTAGCCCACACCAAAGGCTCTCAAGTCTCAGGGGGAGAACGGCGACGTACTGAACTCGCTAGGGCATTAGCCGTCGGCATGAAAGGCCCAGAATTTTTACTCTTAGATGAACCCTTTGCAGGCGTTGACCCCATTGCAGTTTCTGAGATTCAAACCCTGATTGCTCAACTCCGCGATCGCCAAATGGGAATTTTAATCACTGATCATAATGTGCGGGAAACCCTTGCTATTACTAATCGCGCCTATATTATGCGGGATGGACAAATTTTAGCGACGGGGAGTGCAGAGGAACTCTACAATAATCCTCTAGTCCGTCAGTATTATCTCGGCGAGAATTTTCAACTTTAAATGGCACTGTCAGAATGGTAGTAAAAAGCGATGCGACAAAAAGCGGACTGAAACCCTCCATTGCAGGACGACTTCCTGGCTTGTCCGTCATGGATCGCTATATTTTTATCGAGCTACTGTTGCCCTTTCTCTTTGGCATGGGGTTATTCACCTCCTTAGGACTGTCCATCGGTACGCTGTTCGACCTAGTGCGTCGGGTGACAGAATCGGGCCTACCTGTGATGATTGCTGTCAAAATCCTAGTGCTGAAAATGCCAGATTTTATTGTCCTGGCGTTTCCTATGTCGATGTTATTGGCTAGTTTAATGGCCTATAGTCGCCTGTCGAGTGATAGTGAAATTATTGCCCTGCGGAGTATTGGTGTTAACGTTTACCGCATGATCGTTCCGGCCCTCATTTTTGGGATGTTGATTACGGGGTTAGCTTTTATTTTTAACGATCAAGTCACACCAGCGGCCAATCGAGAATCGGCTGCCACCTTAGAGCGTGCCGTCAATCAAGACCGTCCCCCCATGCAGGAGCGCAATATTATTTATCCAGAATACGGCAAAGTGCGACAAGCGGATGGCAATGAACAAACCGTCCTAACTCGTTTATTTTATGCCGAAGAATTTAATGGTTCCGACATGAAAGGCTTAACTATACTTGACCGTACCCAGGCGGGGGTTAATCAAGTAGTAACGGCAGAATCAGCAACTTGGAATATTAGCAGTAATATCTGGGATTTTTATAACGGAACGGTTTATCTCATTGCTCCCGATGGTTCCTATCGCAATATTGTGCGTTTTAAACATCAGCAGTTAGCCTTACCCCGCGCTCCTTTGGATATGGCTAACCGCGATCGCCCCTATGGAGAAATGAGTATTGCCGATGCCAAAGAATATTTGAAAGTTGTGAGCTTAAGCGGGGATGAGAAAAAAATTCGTAAACTAAAAGTACGAATTCAAGAAAAAATGGCCTTGCCCGTCGTTTGCTTTGTGTTTGGATTAATTGGGGCAGCTTTGGGGGTTCGTCCGCAAAACACCAATAAAGCAACCAGTTTTGGGATCTGTGTTGGTCTAATTTTTTCCTATTATCTTTTATCTTTTTTAACTAGCTCAATGGGGATTTGGGGGATTTTAACGCCCTTTCTAGCTGCCTGGCTACCAAATATGCTAGGAATTAGCGCAGGGACTTTATTATTAATTCAATCCTCACGCTTACGTTGATTTTATTTAAAATTGTTTAAGATTTAAACTATCAAAGCCCATCAGCTTAATAATCCTTTGCAAAATCAAATTTATCTCTTACCTTGGATAGATGAAAGATTGTAACAGAATAATCTGTTGATATAGTGAAAAAATTATGATCGTAAGTAAACAAAAGCGGTCTCTTCCGCATAGCGATCGCGTGTGAGGAGTTAGGATGATTAAAAAATTTGCAACCTTTGTAACCGCAGGTTTAGTCGCTGTGTTAGGGATTAGTGCGATTCTGCCCCCCTCATTGCAGGCGCAATACGCCCCCACCGCCACGGCCCCCAGTAACCCTTGGCAATATGCCTCCTTCCCTGTCGAAAACTTTCAAGCCTATACCTCTGGGTTTGGTTATCGGTCTTCCCCCGTCGATGGATCGAGCCAATTTCACTATGGATTAGATCTCGCTGCGCCCATTGGCAGTTATGTTCGCAGTTGGTGGACAGGACGTATCGTGGAACTCTCCGACCATACCGCCTGTGGAACCATGATCCGCATTCAATCTGGGGAATGGCAACACGTTTACTGTCATTTAATCGGTCGAGTTCAAAAAGAGGGCAATATTGATTATTTAGTGGATCGAGAAGGGGGTATTGTTCTTCAAGAAGGCCAAGCCATCCCCGCAGGAGCCAGAATTGGACGGGTCGGCATGACGGGACGCACCACGGGCCCCCACTTACATTGGGGATTGAAGTATTCAGGCAATTACATTGATCCCGCCCTCGTGTTGCAAGCGATGTACACCCAACAAGCGAGATTATAGGGAATCTCCCACTAAATAGGTGTAACGTCTCAGGCTTTGCTCATAATCATCTAGGAGGCGTTGGGCTTCTTCGAGGGTGATCTTTTGTTCTGCTAAGGCGGCTTCCGTATAGCGGCGCATACTTTCTAATAAATCTTCTGCATCGTATTGAACGTAGCTGAGAACTTCCGTCATGGTGTCTCCTCGGACGACGGATTCGATTTGATAGCCCTTGGGAGTCATGGCAATATGCACCACGTTAATATCGCCAAATAAATTATGTAAATTGCCCATAATTTCCTGATAGGCCCCAATTAGAAACATTCCTAAATAGTAGGGTTCGGTTTCCAGTCCTTTAGCAGCTTTCCCGTTGGTATCAGGATGGGATTTTTTCGGCGATCGCAGGGGATGTAATTCTAAGACCGATTTAACATCGCGCAGATCAATAAACTGATCCATCTTTCCATCACTATCACAGGTTAAATCCGCCAGAATTCCCCGTTTAGTAGGTTCTTCATCGAGCCGATGGATAGGCATGATTGGGAAAAGCTGATTCAAAGACCAGGACTCAGGAGCCGACTGAAAGACGGAAAAATTGACGTAATAAATCGAAGCCATGATCTTTTCCAGGTCTTCTAAATCATCGGAAACGTATTCCTGATTGCGGGTAATTTCCAGAATTTTTTGGCAACACGCCCAGTATAGTTTTTCTGCCCTCGCCCGTTCAGGTAAGCTGAGGTAGCCAAAGTTAAATAGGCTAATGGCTTCTTCTTTAAATTGAATCGCGTCGTGGTAGGCTTCCTGATAATTTTTATTATTGATAGACGTATAGGTTTCCCAAAAATTTTGCAGAATTAAATGCTCTTTGGTTTCGACAGGTTCGGGGGGATGGTGGGGAATGTCGCTGGTACTGAGGACATCAAAAATTAAAACCGATTGATGGGCCGCGATCGCCCGTCCACTTTCACTCACCAGGGTAGGAACCGAAATTTTGGCTTGATCACAGGCATCCTGAATAGCACTGACAATATCATTGGCATAATTCTGCATATTGTAGTTTTTGGATGCGTAGAAATTCGTGTTTGAGCCATCGTAATCAACCGCTAAACCGCCGCCAACATTGAGATAACGCATTTTCGCGCCCATTTTGGCCAACTGTACATAAATTTGGCTGGCTTCGCGCATGGCATCTTTAATGAGGGTGATATTAGAGATTTGGGAACCTGCATGGAAATGTAGGAGTTTCAAACATTCCAGCATATCCACTTCCTCTAATTTATTGACCATTTTGAGGATTTCGGGAATAGTCAACCCAAATTTAGCGCGATCGCCGATGGAAGTTTTCGGTTGGCTCCAATCTTTGAGGTTTAACTTAGTGCGTACCCCCAAAATGGGCTTGATCCCCAATTGCTGGCTAATGGTAATAACCAGATCCAGTTCTTCGAGTTGATCAATGACAATAATCGGCTTATGTCCTAAGCGTTTGGCTAATAAAGCTGTTTCTAAATATTCGCGGTCTTTATAGCCGTTGCAAATAATCAGACTTTTGGGAGCTTTTTCATTGCGTTCTAACTGGGGGGGCAGACTGGCTAAGGCGATCATTAATTCAGGCTTCGAGCCTGCTTCTAGCCCAAATTGATAGGGTTTGCCGTAACGGACTAATGCTTCGACAATATGCCGTTGTTGATTACATTTGATGGGATAAACCCCTTGATAAATGCCTGGATAGTTATAACGCGCGATCGCCTTGGCAAAACAGGCATTTAAGCGTTCAATACGGTCGGCTAAGATATCGGAAAAACGGATCAGAATGGGCAGACCCAACTTGCGTTTACGCAGAGCTTCCACCAATTCCCACAGATCGAGGGAACCGCCGCGATCTCCTTGAGGAGAAACCGTCACATGGCCCGCCGCATTAATGGAGAAATAGGGATCACCCCAGCCTTGAATGCGATATAAATTTTCACTATCTTCAATCTTCCAAGCGGGGATTTCTTTTTTAGATTTTTTGAGGGGCTTTTCAACAGTCGGGGACGAATTCTCTGGAAACGCGACTAACTCAGATTGATTTTCTAAATCCATAATAGGCTCCCCAGACATGCAGATCTCCTTAATCTTAACTTGTGATAGTCCTAACCTAGTTTACGAGTAAACTGTGATACAATTGCCTGGTTTTCTAGGCGATCCTCTTCATCGTTAATATTTAATATCAAATTATTATGCAAATAATTGATTCTAAAGGGCGTTTATTCGGTAAATTTAGCGTTCTGGATGTTGGAGCCGCCCTAGTCATTCTCTTGGTCATGATTGGCATTTTTGTCGTTCCCGGAACAACGGGCAAGAGTATGTTAGCCCAAGCCCAAATGAAAACCATTGAAGTCGATGCAATGGTAAGGGGCTTAAATGTGTCCAATCCCCAAGGCTTAATGCAGACTTTTAACGAAGATAAAAAGACCAATATTATTATCCGTAACCAACCCGCAGGACAAGTCGATATCCTGAATGTTCGGGAATTAGCCCGCACCTTAGCCGTTCCCC
>CAYZWO010000138.1:0-9766 GCA_964482215.1 uncultured bacterium | reverse complement strand
TAACTTGACCTTACCTCTTTTCCAAAATTAGTTTTCGATCTACTGAGCCTACTTATCGCGTCAGGCGAGTAATATGATACACTCGTAAATAGAGTGGACAAATATTTAACCACTTTCCTCTTTGAGTCACCCTTGGGTAGACCCTAAACCTTGACAACTGAATCTGTATGGTTCTACTAAGTTGTACCGACTTCTTCCTTAATTTTTTAGGAAATTCCTGATAGTAAATATAAAGATTCACAGGAATCGGACACAGTAGCATTTTATTGAAACCAAAACGCCTTTGGAGTCTTCCAAAATCCCCATCGGGTAAGCTCAAGCAAAAGAATTGGGGAGAGACAAACTGCTAACCCAAAAGACTTTCTAAAGATCTGGGTTAGGGGAATTGATTAAACCCAAACTTTTGTAACTCAGCTAACAGTTAACGTTAAATGAGCCAATTACTCAGTCTTAATAACGTCTTGAGTGAAGTATCTAATTAAATCTCTGTTTGGTTTCAATGCTTAACCCATACGGTTACTGCTTAATGCCCGAATTTTTCTTTCGTTATTAACCTTTATTTTTAAAAGATGCAGAAACAGCAAAAGCAAACAATAAAAAATTTTTCACAATTTAAAAAATATTGTTCAACGAATTAACTTCTTCGTTGACCTTTTAAGCTTTTTAGATAATTGGGTTCAAAAATAGCGCGATCGCGATCCATTCACCTTAGCATCCGATCCCCCTCTGTAACCCCAGTCCGATATTTTCATGACCGATCTACTGGACACGATCAGCAATCAATCGAATCCATGTCAGAGGGACAAGTAAAATCAGTCATTTGCTTGGGTGGAGTCAGAAGTTTAGACAACTCGTAACGCCCTCAACAATTAGGAAGCATTGATTGAGTTGATTCAGAGCCAAGAGTAGAAAGCCATTACTTAGTTTTTTGTGAATCCAATCTATACGCGATCGCCTGGAGTAGGGGGTCTAGATTGTTGATAAATCTTTGAGGAACTTTCATGCCAAAACAAATTATTATTGCAGAACAACATCATGTAGCGGCAGTTTTTTGGGAAGATCAAATTCAAGAACTCGTCGTTGCCACTGGAAATCAACAAGTTAGCGATATTTATTTAGGATTAGTTGAAAACGTTATTCCGGGTATCGATGCCGCCTTTGTCAACATTGGTGATGCTGAACGAAACGGCTTTATTCATGTCACCGATCTCGGCCCACTACGTCTTAAAAAAACAGCTGGAGCCATTACAGAACTCCTCGCTCCCCAACAAAAGGTTCTTGTTCAGGTGATGAAAGAACCCACGGGTAACAAAGGGCCACGCTTAACCGGAAATATTAGTTTACCAGGCCGTTATTTAGTCCTAATTCCTTCTGGTAGAGGTGTTAATCTTTCTCGCCGTATTAGAAATGAAGAAGAACGGAACCGACTCAGAGCTTTAGCCATTTTAACCAAACCGCCAGGGATGGGCTTACTTGTCCGTACCGAAGCAGAAGGGAAAAGTGAAGAAGCCATCATGGAGGACTTGGAGTTTCTCCAAAAACAGTGGGAAAGCGTTCAACAACAAGCTGTTTCCACCCGTGCCCCTGCCCTCTTAAACCGAGATGATGATTTTATTCAACGGGTACTGCGGGATATGTTCTCGGCCGATGTTAATCGCATTGTGACGGAGACCACATCCGGCATGAAACGAGTCAAACAGCATTTAATGTCCTGGGGACAAGGGCGCGTTCCCGATGGTGTCTTAATTGATCAATACCGTGAATCTCAATCTATTTTTGATTATTTCCGTATTAATGCCGCGATTCGAGAAGCCCTCAAACCCCGTGTAGATCTCCCTTCTGGGGGTTACATTATCATCGAACCGACGGAAGCTTTAACGGTAATCGATGTGAACTCTGGTTCTTTTACCCGCTCTGCCACCGCTAGAGAAACCGTCCTTTGGACAAATAGCGAAGCCGCAACGGAAATTGCCCGCCAACTCCGCCTGAGAAATATCGGGGGCGTTGTCATTGTGGATTTCATTGATATGGATTCCCGCCGCGATCAGCTAAAACTGTTGGAGCATTTTAATCGTTGCCTCAAAGCGGATAAAGCCCGTCCCCAAATTGCCCAGCTATCGGAATTAGGCTTAGTCGAATTAACCCGTAAACGTCAGGGCCAAAATATTTATGAGTTGTTTGGCCGGCCTTGTCCAACCTGTGGTGGCTTGGGCCATTTAGCAGAACTGCCTGGAGAAAGTGCCCCGATTTCCTTAGAGGCCAATTCTTTTAATCCCTCCAGCTTTAGCATGACTCCCCGAACGGTGGAAAGACCTGTCATTGAGCCACCCGATATTTTGATGGATGCGTCTTCGGATTACGACAATAACGATAATGGGTCAGAATTTAATCTGCTCTATCATCCCAACTATCAAGAACAGGGCGGAAATAATAATCGTCGTCGCCGTCGTCGTCGTGGCAATGAAAAAGAAGATGCCCCCAATAAGGGTTTCCCCAATTTAATTAATAAAGGAATTGAGCTTGATAGAGACAATGAAACTCGTCCCGAACGGGAAAGCCGTCCTGAACGAGAGGGCCGTCCTGAACGCCGAGAACGGTTAATTCGTCGTGAAGATATTCCCGTAGAAAGAGTTACAGTTGAAATGACACCGACGGAGCAGGATGTTTATGCTTTAATGGGAATTTCGCCTTTAGTTCGCTTAGATCGAGAATTTAAAGATCCCAAATCGGTTATTGTCTCGGTTAAGGCCCCCGGAGAACCCGATCCGATCATCCCAGAAAAACTCACCCTTCCTAGCCGTCGATCGCTGCCGACCATTAATCGTGAATTTACCAGAGGGCAAGCAGAGGAACAAACCGAGGACATTGGGACTATTTCTAATGCCATCAATTCAGAGACAGCTAATCTGGTGTTAGGAGAAAATGGCAATACGGAAGAAACTTTTGTCCCCAACAAACGGATATTACCGAATATTGCGCCTGTGGCAGAGAGTGATTTTTCCCCAACGCTTGAGTCTCCCGAAGAAACGGAAACCGATCAACCTCTGATTCGTCGCCGTCGTCGTCGTTCCTCAGCTCAAGAATCTTAAGTTTTAGTTTTAACTCTCTATAACATTGAATAGCTCCCCCCCGCTGTTACTTCCTGAATACGCTTTTGATCAGTCCAATCCTGATTTACTGATTGCCGGTGTGGATGAAGTGGGACGGGGGGCTTTATTTGGCCCAGTGGTAGCGGCCGCGATCGCCGTTCCCTTTTCCAGTATTTCCCAACTAACCCCGTTAGGCATCAAAGACAGTAAGCAACTTTCCCCTAAACGCAGACAGGCTTTAGTTCCCCTAATTAAACAACACGCGATCGCCTGGCATATTAGCTATGCAACCGTTGAAGAAATCGCTGCCATTAATATTCGGCAAGCATCTTTACTCGCCATGAAACGCTGTTTATTAAAATTACCTGTTTCTCCCCACCATTGCTTAATTGATGGGCGTGATCCGATTCTCGATCTGGGATTAAGTCAAACCCCAATCATTAAAGGTGATGAACGTTCTCCCCTGATTGCGGCGGCCAGCATTTTAGCCAAAGTTTGGCGAGATGAACTAATCACCAGAATTTCCGCCCGTTATTCGGTTTATGATTTAGCAACCAATAAAGGTTACGGCACTCAAAAACATCGTTTAGCACTACAACAATACGGTTTAACTCCCCTGCATCGTGCAGGTTTTTGTCGCAAAATTATGGCTAATTCTGATAGGATCTAGACGGGAAATTTGCGGAGATCGGGGAAATCCTCGAAACATTTGTGTGTCCACTGAATCTCAACTACTGCAACAAATTCGTGTTATTAATCCAATTAATCAAACCGATCAACGAGCGGATGTTTGGGTAGTTGACGGTAAAATCAACCAAATTGAAACCAATATTACATCAATTCCAGAAAATACTAGCGTTATTAATGCTCAGGATTTAATTTTTGCCCCTGGGTTAGTTGATCTGTACAGTTACAGTGGAGAACCGGGCCACGAAGAGCGAGACACCCTAGACAGTTTAGCCGCCGCCGCGATCGCGGGAGGGTTTACGCAAGTTGCCATTTTACCGAAGATGCAACCTATTTTAGATAATCCCGCCACCTTAACCTATCTTCAACAGAAATTAGCCCGCTTAAGTTCCGAAAAATCGCCTCAATTTCACTTTTGGGGCAGTTTAACCCTAGATACCAAAGGCGAACAGTTAAGCGAATTAGGGGAATTAGCCCAAACTGAGATTATTGGCTTTACCGATGCCCAAGCGTTGAACAATTACGGGTTACTGCGTCGTGCTTTGGAATATCTGCAACCTTTTCATAAGCCTGTAGCCCTAGTGCCAGTTAATTTAAGCTTGCGGGGCAATGGGGTGATGCGGGAAGGAGATGCCTCGATTTGTTTCGGTTTACCTGGCGATCCAGTGATGTCTGAATCCTTGGCGATCGCGTCAATTTTGGAACTGGTGGCCGCGACTCAAACGCCTGTTCATTTAATGCGAATCTCCACCGAACGAGGTGTAGAACTGATTGCAGATGCAAAATCACGCAATTTACCCATTACGGCCAGTGTTACTTGGAGTCATTTGTTATTAAACACTACTCATATTAGTAGTTACGACCCCAACCTTCATCTCGATCCGCCTTTGGGTAATGAGTCGGATCGGTTAGCTCTTATTCAAGGGGTAAAAACAGGAATCATCGACGCGATCGCGGTTGATCATCGGGCCTATACCTACGAAGAAAAAACCCTATCCTTTGCCGAATCTCCTTCAGGAACCATTGGTTTAGAGTTAGCCTTACCCTGTCTTTGGCAAAATCTCGTTGCAACGGGTCAGTTAACTGTTTTAGAACTGTGGCAAGCCTTAAGCCTCAATCCGTTAAGATGTTTAGGTCTAGCTGAAACTCACTCTGATTATCTAATTTTTGATCCAATGCTTTCTTGGACGGTCGAACCTTCAAGCCTTAAAACCTTGGGACGAAATACGTTTTGGTTAAATAAATCTCTTCAAGGAAAAGTTACTCAAATTATTTGCTCATCGTAGTTAAAAACTCAAATTCTTACCTCTTTTTAGGGCAAAAAGGGACGTATTTAAACGCCCCAAAATTTACCATTTTTCAGATTGGCATCAAAAATTCTTGTTAATTTAACGGAACATACTGCTCACTGAACTATCCTCATGAATTCGCCAAATCGCTTCGCCCAAAAGATTGGCAACTGTAAGAATCGTTAATTGGGGGAATTGGTGATCATCGGGAATGGGAATGGTGTTGGTAACAATAACTTCCTCTAAAACACCACTGGATAAACGAGAAATAGCAGGTTCAGAGAAAACCGCATGGGTGGCACAGGCATAAACCTGTCTGGCTCCGCGTTCTTTTAATAATCTTGCGCCTTCTTGAATGGTTCCGGCTGTGTCGATCATGTCATCAACCAAAACTGCGGTTTTCCCCCGTACATCACCGATTAGGTTTAAAACTTCGGCAACGTTATGGGATTGACGACGTTTATCAATAATCGCTAAAGGCGCGTCGTTGAGTTTTTTCGCAAAAGCTCTGGCACGAGCAACCCCACCAACGTCAGGAGAAACGACGACTAGATCGCTTAATTCCTTACTGAGTAAATAATCGATAATAACGGGAGAACCGTAAACGTGGTCAAAGGGAATATCGAAATAGCCTTGAATCTGGGCAGAGTGGAGATCCATTGCTAAGATCCGTTGTGCCCCTGCTTCAGTGATTAAGTTAGCAACTAATTTTGCGGCGATCGATTCACGGCCGGCGGTTTTACGATCCGCTCTGGCGTAACCATAATAGGGAATAACAGCCGTAATTTGGCGGGCCGATGCTCTACGACAAGCATCAATCATAATCAACAGTTCCATCAAGTTATCATTGACGGGATTGCAGCAGGGCTGAATCAGGTAAATATCCCCGCCTCGAATGGACTCTTGAATCTGAATATACAGCTCTCCGTCAGCAAATCGTTTCCGCAACATCGGGCCGATATCCATACCGAGATAACGGGCGACTTCTTGCGAGAGAGGAAAATTGGCTGATCCCGAAAAAAGACGAAGACGGTTATTTTCTGACAGCGATGGTAGCATCGGCTGACGTGGTAAGGTAGCAGTGCGGCTCACGACAGGCATTTTCCTCAACTCATTGCATTCCAATTCTCTCAGAAATTGGTGTATTCTGATTAATTGAATTTGTCATTGTTTATGATAACCGATTCATTTTAGTTGGCAAGAGTTATCTAAAATTTATTTAAAGTTGTTGTATTGAAACTTCATAGATTATTAAAGTAAATACAATTAGTTATTTGTTGAAATTCTTAAACTAATAAGGAAAAGTGATGAAAACATTACTGATCACGGGAACAGATACAGATGTTGGCAAGACGGTTTTAACCTCAACCTTGGCAGCTTATTGGCATCAATATCGCTCCGATCAGTCTTTAGGGTTAATGAAATTAATGCAAACGGGTATTGGAGATGATGAACATTATCATTCGTTATTTTCCGAGCAGACTACCTGGGAAATTGTTACACCGCTAAAGTTTAAAACCCCTGTGGCTCCGCCGATCGCAGCCGAAAGAGAAGGGAAAGACATCCCCTTAGAAGTGGTGTGGCAAGCTTTGACTCAATTGCAAAAAAAGCATGGATTTGTCTTAGTTGAAGCATTGGGCGGCTTAGGTTCCCCCGTAACCGCAGAGTTAAGTGTAGCCGATATTGCTGGATTGTGGCGATTGGAAACCGTCTTAGTGGTTCCGGTTAAATTGGGCGCGATCGCGCAAGCAGTGGCCAATGTGGCTCTAGCTCGTCAAACCCAAGTTAGCTTAAAAGGAATTATCTTAAGCTGTAATAAACCTGGATCGGAAGAAAAATTAGACGATTGGGCCCCGATTGATTTGGTACAAACTTTTACCCAAGTTCCGATTCTTGGTGTTCTGCCCTATTTTTCTGCGGAACAATTAAAAGATATTCATTATTTAGGACAGATCGGCAGTCGATTAGACTGGGAAAAATTGAGGATTTAATAGATTTTAAACGTTATGACGATTTTTGTTGAAATAAACTACAAACAAAGAGCTTAAAGTTGTTTTTACAGGGCTTTTAGCAAAATTGCTATGAAACTTAAATGGGCGATAGCTTATTATTTATGGTGTAGAAATTAGTGATTGCTCAGACTGATGATTATTAAAGAGCTAGATTCTATTGAAATAAGCGATAAGTTTGAAAAAGCAGGATATCATGCCGAATCTCAATTAGCTTTTTATTTAAAAAGGGCATTTGAGCATGCTCCTAAACTATTAATTTTTAACAATCTCCGCTTTGAAAATCAAGGAGATTCCTGTCAAATTGATCATTTAATTTTACATCAATATGGTCTGATTATTATTGAAAGTAAAAGTGTTACCACTCGTGTAGAAGTCAATGAGTTTGGTGAATGGAAGCGTTTAGTTAATAACGCATGGAAAGGAATGTCTTCTCCGATTCTGCAAGCACAACGACAGGGAGATTTTCTGCGTAACTATTTAGAGAAACATTCAAAAATTTTAAGAAAAAAATCCATACTGGGAAAACAATTAGGATTTGAGCAAATGCCAATTGACATCTTAATTGCAATTTCCGATTCGGGAATTATTAATCGCCCGAAGAATGACAAGTTAGAACGAGTTTGTAAGGCGGATCAAGTTCCTGAAAAAGTTAAAACTCTTTTTGCAGACTATTCTAAAAGTAATAGTTTTCTCAGTCTTCGCGCTCCTTTTGAACTAGACAAAGATGAAATTTCTAAAATTAGTAGATTTTTCCTATCACATCATAAATTACTAAAGCATTCACTTAATAACAATAAAAGTAATGTAGAAAGTCTAGAGGCGGCGATCGCGGATGTTTCCCTCCTTTCTTCTAAGTCATCTTCTTTAACGACTACAAACAATAAAGCCGATAAAAAAATTATCCTCAAAACACCAAAACCTGTAAATCAATATCATTGTGCTTTTTGTCAGAGTCAAAATTTATCGATTTTATTTGGACATAGCTATTATTTTAAATGTCATGATTGTGGGCAAAATACAGGAATTAAAAATATTTGTCCAACCTGCGGCGATCGCCAGAAAACTCGTAAACGAAAATTAGAATTTTTTGCTGAATGTGAAAAATGTGGAACTTCTGAGTTATTTCATACTAATCCTGCAAATTTCTTAAAATAATTGCTCAAGCTCGTCTTTGAGAGCTAAGTTAATTTCGTAAAAAATGAGCTAAATCCTCTAATTTTTTCCAGGCTAAACCACTGCTTAAAATATCCTTAGCCATAGTAATCCCTTGTTGATGATCACCCCAGGCAACCGCTTCCCCCACTTGTAACGCTAATGACGCATTGAGAGCAACGGCTTCAATTTGAGCTAACGTTCCTTTTCCTTGTAAAACAGCAGTGAGAATTTCCACATTTTCCTCAACTTCTCCCCCTTTTAACTCAGTAATGGGCGCAGAGGTTAAGCCTAATTCTGTCGGATTCAAGGTGCTTAATTTAACGTGTTGATCAGTTAACAAAGCGATATCGGTTATGTCTCCCAAACCGGCTTCATCCAACCGTTCTCGACCATGCACGATAATCGCTTTAGATTTACCCAAAAGTTGTAAGGCTTCCGCGATCGCCGTTAAAAATTTGGCATCATAAACCCCAATGACTTGTCCTGTCGGTTGCAGAGGGTTTACCAAAGGCCCTAATAAATTAAAAACGGTTCTGATACTTAAGGTTTTTCGTAAAGAGGCGACACTTTTGAGGGCAGGATGCCACCCTGGGGCAAATAAAAAGGTAATTCCCACTTCCTCAACGGCCGCTTCAACCTTTTCTATTGGGGCTGTCAAGTTAACGCCTAACGCCTCTAAAACGTCCGCAGACCCGACCTTACTAGAGGCTGAGCGATTACCATGTTTCGCGACTTTGACCCCCGCTGCTGCGACTACAAAGGCAACGGCGGTTGAAATATTAAAGGTTG
Organism: uncultured bacterium; assembly: GCA_964482215.1. Lineage (GTDB taxonomy): Bacteria > Cyanobacteriota > Cyanobacteriia > Cyanobacteriales > Microcystaceae > Snowella. The sequence goes on along the minus strand of CAYZWO010000138.1, from coordinate 745 downwards.
ATGAGCCATCACCGCCTGTCCCGCAAGTATCGATCAGGGGAAGGTCATGATTAATCGTTTTTTGCTGTAGTGACTGCTGTTGTAAAACCTGAGCCATCCCCGCTAATTCTTCAGCAGATACCCCTTTCGCTTGGATTGCCGCCAAGATTGCACCAGAAAGGACAGGGGGAATATCTTCCGTTAACCAACCCTGCATTAATTGAGAGGCTTGGGTTTGGGAAAGAGAATGGCGATCCAATAATTGCTGTAACAGTTCGGGCCAGTGGGTAAATTGTACGTCCTTCACGATGTCGTTGCTCATTCAAAACCTGTTTATTGATAATAAGGCTATTTCACCCCCAAACTGGCGATCGCGAGATTCACATTTTGCCGAACCGATTGAGCCGATAGGTGAAGGGACTCTCTTTCAGCTTCGGTTAACTGGACTTCTAAAATACTTTCTACCCCTCGGCAACCTAAACGACAGGGAACGCCGATAAAGATATCTTTTAGGCCATATTCTCCCTGGAGATAAGCCGCCGCCGGTAATAGCCGAGACTGATTGCGTAAAATCGCTTCGATCATCACACAAGCTGAAGAAGCAGGGGCGTAATAGGCTCCCCCTGTTTGCAGGAGTTTGACAATTTCGGCTCCACCGTTACGAGTACGCTCGACTAATTGTTCAATGGTTGCAGAATCTAACAATTCCGTAATGGGAACCCCTCTGACGGTGCAGTAACGAGGTAGGGGTAACATTAAGTCGCCG
>CAYZWO010000137.1:0-10061 GCA_964482215.1 uncultured bacterium | reverse complement strand
CGCATCGTAACGATGATACGGGAATTCGCTGATCAGTTTGCCGTCTTGATCCCGTACAAGGCCCTGAGCGCAGCGACCATGATCGCGCTTGGAGCGGATGAAATCGTCATGGGCCGCAAAGGCGAACTCGGCCCCATTGACCCCCAACTCTCGATCCAGCGTGGCGGCGAGGGCGGGACGGCCGTGCAGGAACAGATTGCTGTCGAGGACATCATGGCCTATGTCCGGTTCGTACGAGAGAAGGCGGGGCTCTCCGACCAGACCGCATTGGTCCAGCCCGTCACCGCGCTCACAGACAAACTCAATCCCTGGATACTGGGCCAGATCAACCGCGCTCACTCCCACATCCGATCGGTGGCGCGCAAACTGCTGACGTCCCGTGGCAAGCAGCACTCCCCCGACGAGCAGCGAATCCAGGTGATCGTGGTTTGGCGAGGGATCGGTGTTTTATTGCGGCTTCGCGGGAATTTGAGGCGGCTCAAGTCAGTTTAGATTCGGATTACAGCGTTTTGACCCAGATATTACTACAAGGCTTAAACCCTAAGCGCGCTGTCAGCGTTACCAATTTTGGATTAGTGGACTATATTAATCAAAATCTAGATAAGAAAGAGACGCAACGTCCAATTTACAGTAATTTTGGGGAGCCAATTACCTTAATTCGTGCGTTAGGTGTAACCGAGGTTGAAGACGTTCCAGCAGAATCTGATGTTTGTCCCTACAAGGGTTTGCGATATTTTGACATTGCGGATGCCGATTACTTTTTCGGACGGGAAGATCTGCTCAATCAGTTATTGGATCGGGTTAGGGAAAAAAATTTTGTAGCTATTTTAGGGGCTTCGGGTAGCGGCAAATCTTCGGTATTGCGGGCAGGGTTATTGTACCAATTGCAGCAGGGTCAACGGCTGAGTGGTTCACGGGATTGGCAGATTAAGGTGATGGTTCCGACGAAAAACCCTTTGCAACGATTGGCAGAGTTATTTGTTGATCCAAACCTTTCTACTTTAGACAAGGCAACAGAATTAGATAAAGCCAAAGAATTGTTAGCAAAAGGCAGTCAGGGGTTAGTAACATTAACTCAGGTCATTGATGCCCCCAAATTAGTCATAGTCATTGATCAATTTGAGGAAACTTTTACCCCTTACACGGATAGAGAGGAACGAACTCAATTTTTAGCCTGTTTATTAGGAGCATTAAGCCCGACTGAAAGTAAATTTAAGTTAATTTTGGGAATGCGGATTGATTTTCTGGGGAAATGTTTTGAGCAGGACTATAGCGGTTTAGGGAAGTTGATTCAAGAGAATTTAATTACTGTTTCTCCGCTCAATAGGGAACAGTTACAACGGGCGATTACTTTACCTGCAAAAAAAGTAAATTTGCAGTTAGAAGAAGGTTTAGTAGAACAAATTCTGAAAGATAGTGGCGATCAACCTGGGATTTTGCCTTTAGTTCAGGACACCTTAACGGAGCTTTGGAAACAGCAAGACAATAATGATTTAAAGTTATCCGTTTATGCAAAGCTAGGCGGAATTAGTGGCACACTGAATAAACGAGCTACCGCTTTTTATGAGCAATTATTGGATTCAGAAAAAGAAGCCGTTAAGCATATTTTTATAGAATTAACCCAATTGGGAGAGGGAACGGAAGATACTCGCAGACGGGTTTTCAAACAAGATTTGATCACAGAAAAATATTCGGTAACAGTGATTGAGGAAATACTGCAAAAGTTAGCGAATGAACGTTTAATTGTGATGGATGAACAGGGAGAAAATTTGGATAAAAAAGTAGTGGTTGAAGTGGCTCATGAGGCGTTAATTCGGGAATGGATTTTATTGCGGCAGTGGTTGGATGAGGATCGGGCTAATCTTTTACAACAGCAAAAAATTGAAATCAAAGCGCAAGAATGGGAGAAGTCGGGCAAAAAAAGTGATTTGTTATTGCAAGGTTTTTCCTTAAAGGAAGCCAGAAAATTTCAAAAGGAACAAGCTGTTCAATTTCCCTTAGACCCAAGAGCAACTGACTTTATTGCGAAAAGTATTAAAAAACAACGGCAAAATTTTCTCAAGTTAGGCGTGATTCCTTTAGTTGGCGTAAGCATCCTTACCTTTTTTGGGATTCGGACGTATATTGTGCAATCAAATTGGAGAATTGTACAAAAAACTCAAGGAGATACAAAACGAAACTTGGAAAAAATTAAGGCTCTAGAAAGCTTAGTTTGGTGGAAAGCATCTCTTGCAAATAATTCTTTCCAAAAAAACGACCTCTCTGGTGCCAATCTATCTTATGCCGACCTCTCTGGTGCCAATCTATCTTATGCCGACCTTACAAAGGCTACCCTTACAGATACTAACCTCACAAATGCCAACCTCACGAAGGCTACCCTTACAGATACTAACCTCATAAATGCCAATCTCACAGGTGCTTACCTCACAGATGTAACCTTCGCTGATAGTACTACTCTCCATAATGCCAACCTCACAAGTGCTTACCTCATACGTGTCAACTTTAATGAAGCCCAGCTTTCTCGAACTAACTTTTCTTATGCTAAGCTCGATGGTGCTAATTTCAAAGGTATTAAACTCTATAGTGCCAATTTCACAGATGCCCGTCTCAATTATGCCATCCTTGCAGGTACCGATCTGAATAGTGCCAACCTGAGTAGTGCCGGTCTCAATGGTGCTAATCTATCTTATGCTGATTTTACAGGTGCCAACCTGAATGATGCCAATATCTCCTATGCCAATTTCACAGGTGCTGACAACTTAGATAATACTCAAATTAAATCAGCTTGTTTTTGGGAGGAAGCTATTTATCAAGCTCATTATGATGAAAAAAGAAATGAATGGATAACTGACGAAAAAGCCAATCAAGCTTTTATCAAAAAACTTAAAAATGACAAAGCCTCTGATCCTAAAGAACAACCTAATTGTAGTCAATGGAAACTTTAAAGAAATGAAAAACGGGAGGCGGTAAGTTTTTTTACTTATGCCTTAAAGTCCGCCAATCTTAGCTAATCCATAAAAACAGGTAATCAACCAAATACTACACGCTAACCAACCACTCAACCCATCCGTTGGTCAATGGACTCCTAAATAAATTCAACTCAAACCGACCCCGATAGCAATAACCATTCCCAGACACAATAACCAGTCAGAAAGACCCCAGAAGCCAAACGCTTATTTCATGCCAAAAGTGACAGAAACAACGGCGGTAATATCCTTATCAATAGAAGTAGTATCGTAGGTTCCCGTATCGCTAACATCTGTGGAGTTACGTGAGGTAATTTGAAAAACACCTGTTTGGGCACTCCGCACTGGGCCGACTTGGCTATTGGTATTTTGGGCGATCGCTTCTGCTCTGGCTTTAGCGTCCTTGGTTGCTTCTGCTACCATCTCAATCCGTAGTTTACTCAGTTGGGTATAGAGATATTGGGGCGGATCGACTACTAAATTGACACCCTCATTAATTAATTCCGTCGATTGTTGAGCCAATTTGCTGTAGCGATCCACCTCATTCGAGCGAATTTCAAAACGTTGACTAAGACGATAGGCAAGGGTTTTTCCGGTTTCCTGACCGTTATTCGTCATTTCCTGAATGGAGTTGGTTTCAATCGCATTTAGGGTGATCGCCGTATCAGGAACTTGATTTTCCTTAAGATAGGACTGGAGGCGATCGCTTTGTCGTTTGAGGTCTTGAAACGCTTCCTGTGCCGTCGGTTTTTGACTAGAAAGATTGAGACGCAAAATAATATAATCCGAGCGAATAGGACGTTTTGCTGACCCTGTAACCATTAAAACATCATTAGCTTTTTTCACATCTCGTAGAGCCGTTGCACCAATCCAGGTACTGATCACCAAAGAAAATGAAAGCAACCCCAAACCGATTAATAATTGGGGATAACGTCTAGAAAATAGAGACTGCCGAGCATTCATAGAGGAGTCTTGTAAAAATTGAGTTCTCTTTTCTGTATCCTACACAAGACGATCTACAGATTAGTGTCGGGCTGTGCCAACTTCTACAATGACTACTGATTCACCATTTTTTAGGAAAATATTAATAATTTGGCGTTTATTTTTGTAACCGCTAAAGTCCACCAATCTTAGCTAATCCATAGAAACAGGTAATCAACCAAATACTACCCGCTAACCAACCGCTTAACACATCCGTTGGCCAATGAACGCCTAAATAAACTCGACTCAAACCGACCCAGAGTGCAATAACCGCCGCGATCGCGATCGTGACTGAAAGGGGAAACCCTAAAAAATAGGTAGCATAAAAAGCCAATAGGCCATAGAAAGAAATTGCGCTCATCGAATGGCCACTGGGATAACTAAAATCCATCGGACGATTAGGAGAAGCCCAAAGATTAGGACGTTGACGACGGAAAAAAGTTTTGAATGTCCCGTTCAGTAACCAAGAACCACCTAAATCAATCACCAAAATTAACGCCGCCGCTACTTCATGCCAATAAATTAGTAAACTACCGACGATAAGGAATAAAGGAATCGTTACCTGTCCTTGAGCCAGAAAAGTCCCAACTACCATAACGCTCGTCCACAAGGGATTAGCGCGTTCTTTAAAAAATAACAAAATCGACTTTTCTACTGGCAATAACCATTCCCAGAGCAAATAACGAGCCAGAAAAACGCCAAGAGTCAAGACAATCGAACCCGTGATGAGTCCACCAATAAAGTAAGGGATGAAGCTGATAAAGGATTCTATTAACCAATAAAGACGACTATAAACCTCATCCATTAGCACGGTTGTCCAAGCTCCTACTCGTTGATCACTACTAATTTAATGAAGGATGAAGGATCAAAACACGACCTTTTGACGGAATTGCCAATAGAAGCTCAGAAATATTTTTTTGTAGTACTGTCAACCCCAAAAAAGATTTTTCAGAATTAAACGATAAGTTAAAAGGCTTAACTCGCTGTACCAATAGGGACTTTAGCGGATTCTGGCTCTTGGATTGATGCCGCCGAAGGAATTTCTCGCTTACCTTGCATTACCATCTTCACGCCATTTTTAGGAGAAAGGGTGACTCCTCGACGTTGGGGTTTTTCTGGTTGAGTATCTCCTAATGCCAAACGGTAATGAGACATAACCGTAGCAATCACTAACTTCATTTCAAATTGTGCTAAAGCTTCCCCAATACAACGCCGTGCCCCACCACCAAAGGGAATAAATTCATAGGGAGAAAACTGCCGTTCGATAAAACGCTCAGGGTTAAATTCCGTGTGATTGGGATAGAGATCTTCCCGTTGATGGGTTAAATACATTGCCCCCATAATGACCGCACCAGGCTTGATGGTATAACCTAAAATTTCTACTTCTTCTTCCACTTGGCGAGGAAAGGTCAACATGGCAACCGGATGAATCCGTAAGGTTTCATTACACACTGCACTGAGGTAGGGCAAACGAACTAGACTCATCCAATCAGGATTTTCGCCCACAGAGTCCAATTCAGCCAGCAGTTTTTCTTTAATTTCCGGTTTAAAGTGTAGCCAATATAAAGCCCAAGCCATAGCTGTTGCAGTCGTTTCGTGGCCTGCAAATAACAAGGTCATTAATTCATCCCGTAATTCTTGATCGGTCATGGGTTCCCCTGCTTCGTCCCGCGCTTCAATCATCATCGTTAAAATGTCGGTGCGGGTGGGGTCGGGATTGGCTCGCCGTTGGGCAATCACTTCGTAGAGTAAGTTATCCAGTTTTTGCCGTTGACGGATAAATTTTCCCCAAGGACTCCAAGCCCCCCAATCTTTTTGTAAACCTTCAAAAAAGAGGAAGGAAGCAACAATCGGCGAATTGAATAAATCCGTCATTTCGGCCAATAGGATTTTAATTTCATCAAAATTGGGGTCTTCGTCGCGAAAACCAAAGACCGTTTGAAAGATGACTTCTAAAGAAATTTTTTGCGTTGCGGTTCTGGCCAAAAAGGTTTCACCTTGATAGAGTTGCTGAAATACCTGATGGGTAATTTGAATGATTAAGTCCCCATAGGTTTTAAGTCTATCGCCGTGAAAGCTGGGCATGAGTAATTGACGACGTTTTCTGTGGCGATCGCCGCCGATCATGATGACCGAGCCATCTCCTAAAAAGGGCTTGAGAATCCAGTTCATTTCCCCTGGGGCTGAAAATTGTTTGCGATCGCTGGTGAGAATTTGCTGAATCGCTTGGGGATTACTGGTGAGAATCACATCGCCAGCCACATTCTTGGTAGAAGGCCCAAATCCCAGTGCCGTTGCTCTAAAAATATCGGGAAATTGGGACTGGGCTTTTTCTAAATAGCCAATGGGGTCTAAAATCCACTGCATTTTTTGTAAAAAGCGGGGGCCAGAGACTTGGGGAAGGGATTTCATACTTTTAAGTAAACGCGGCTAATTCGTACAATAGCAAAAATTTTATTCATTATCATCCTACCGATGTAGGAATTGAGGTTAGAAAATTCAAGGATAGGCAGATGCTATTTATTTACTGATTTTTAAAAACAGTCATCATTTTGGGTTATCTCATTAAAAAACGTAACTTTGGAGGGATAATAGCTTAACGTAGTTCTCATTCATCCTTTCCTAACCATGATTGAAGTTGAACATCTCAGCAAAATTTACGGTTCAACAGCAGCGATTCAGGATGTCGATTTCTCTGTCGCTACAGGAGAAATTCTCGGTTTTTTGGGCCCTAATGGTGCGGGCAAAACGACCACCATGCGGATTCTGTCGGGTTATATTCCAGCCACAACGGGAACAGCGCGAATCGCAGGGTTTGATGTTCACGAAAAATCTTTAGAAGTCCGGCAACGCATTGGTTATTTACCTGAAAATCCACCCCTTTATCCTGATATGACGGTGGAAAGTTTTTTAACCTTTGTTGCCAGTATTAAAGGCATTCCCGCCGGCGATCGCCGATCTAAAGTGGATTCGGCTATTGAACGGTGTCAACTTACCGAAAAACGTAAGGTTCTTATTCGCAAATTATCGAAAGGCTATAAACAACGGGTCGGCATCGCCCAAGCGATTGTCCACGATCCCCCCGTTATTATTTTGGATGAACCGACGGTCGGCCTTGACCCCAAACAGATTATCGAAGTCCGTAACCTGATCAAAAGTCTGGCCAATCAACACACCATTATTCTTTCAACCCATATTTTGCCCGAAGTCAGTATGACCTGCGATCGCGTGACGATTATTAATCGCGGTCGAGTGGTGACAACTAATACACCGGATAATTTACTGGCAGACTTAACCAGTAGTTTAGGCTATGAACTCGAAGTTGAAGGCAACATCGAACAGGTGCAAAGCTTACTCCAACCAATTAACGGTATAACGCAAATTACCCTCAACCCCTTAGAAAGCAGCGATCGCGCAACGATTCACATTAAAACCGATTCTGCTCACGAATTAGGGCGAGAGATTGCCAATGTATTGGTTCAAAACGGACTCGGACTCTACGAAATGCGGCGTAACCGAGCAACCTTAGAAGATGTATTTTTAAACCTGATCACCATAGAAGATTCTGTTCCTGCCTCCATCGAGCAAACCGCTTTAAGAGATAGTGAACCTTCGGAAACTCCAGAATTACCGATTGAAAATAGTGATAACGCAACGCATGATTAAAATTTTTTGGTTAAAGTTTATGGTTTTTATTTCAAATCTCCTAGCCATTTTTCGGAAAGAATTTTTAGGATATTTTTCTGTCCCTTTCGCCTATATTGTTGCAATGGTTTTTTGGTTAATTGCAGGAGCGTTTTTCGGCATTATTTTAGATAACCTGATCCAAAATGCGGCTTTTGTCGATCAAGGCGGTGTTGGTGGCGGTAACATTGACGTTCCCAGCGATTTTTTATCCGCTTATTTAGGAGTCATTATTTCTCTAATTTTGGTGTTATTACCCGCCCTTTCAATGGGTTTATATTCAGAAGAACGCAAACGAGGAACCTTAGAATTATTAGCCACTTCTCCAGTAACTAATTGGGTGGTTGCGTTGGGAAAATTATTAGGCGTAATTGCTTTTTTTACCGTCCTAATGCTTCCCTTGTGGATTTATCAAATTATTGTGTTTAGTGCCGCTACGCCTAGCTTACCGATTAATATTATCCTGTTAGCAAACTTAGCTGTTTTACTAGTCGCAGCCTCTATTTTATCGTTGGGAATGTTCATTTCTTCCCTAACGGAAAGCTCAATTGTGGCCTATATTTTGACTTTTATTTTAATTCTCAGTTTATGGATTATTGATGTCATTGGCCAACGAGTTAGCGGTTTCTTGGGAGATGTTTTATCTTATTTATCCCTATTTGATCATTTTAATACCCTCGTAACCGGCGTTTTAGATTTTAAAAGTATTGTCTTATTTGCAACCTATATTTTCTTAGGTATTTTTCTCACGGCTCAATCGATTGAAGCATTACGTTTTCAGCGTTCCTAATTTATTAATGGCTAGTTTATTAATCTTTAATTTATGCAGAAATTTCAACCCTATTTAAAATACCTAAAATATCTCTACGTCCCTGGTGTATTTTTAGCGGTTGCCGGCCTAGTCGCAGGGGCAACAACGGGCCTTTGGTCGCCGCTTCATGTCGGATTAATAGCGGTTGGTGTTGCGCTCCTCATTGGCTGGTTTATTTGGACAATTATCCAAAATCCAAGTTTTGTAACTCGACGCTCTACCCAAGCAGGAACCAATGCTCTTTTAGCCACAGCTGCTTTGTTTGTTATTGTCGGGTTAATTAATTTTTTAGCGTTTCGTTATTTTGGCCGCATTGATCTCACTGAAAATCAGCTTTATACTCTCTCTCCCCAAACCCAGGAACTGGTTAGCAATCTCAAACAACCGATAAAACTGTGGATTTTTGACAGTAATCCAAGCCCGACTGATAAGGATTTATTGGAAAATTATCGTCGCTATAATCAAAAATTTTCCTTTGAATTTGTCAATCCGGATCAGCGTCCTGGCTTAGTGAAAACGTTTCAGGTCAAATCCCAAGGAGATGTTTATCTGGAATCTGGTCAGAAAAAACAATTGGTGCAAACTCTGATTAATTTTAATCAACGGGAGCCACTCTCTGAAATTAAGCTTACCAATGCGATTGAAAAGTTATTGCGCGATCGCGTGCTTAATGTTTACTTTTTACAGGGTCATGGAGAAAGGTCATTAAATACGAGTAAAGAGGGCCTATCAGAAGCTGTTAGCAGCTTAGAAAATAAAGGATTCAAAGTAAATCCCCTCAATCTAGTAGAAGCTTCTGGCATTCCTGACAATACCAATACCCTGATTCTGGCGGGGCCAAAACGAAAATTATTTCCCCAAGAAGTCACGACCTTACAGAACTACATTAATCGCGGTGGCAGTCTGTTTGTCATGGTTGACCCCGAAACCGATGCAGGCTTAGACCCAATCTTGAAACAGTGGGGCGTACAACTTGATCCGCGTATCATTTTGGATATTTCAGGGGCGGGAAGTTTGCTCGGTCTTGGCCCTGCGGCTCCGATTATTACTACCTATGGAGAACATCCGATCACGAAAGAATTTGGCAATGGGATGTCGATTTTCCCCCTTTCTCGACCCATTTCTACGGTTAAAACGTCTAATGTCCAAGCTGTCACAATTTTAGAAGCCTCCGATAAGATGTGGGCAAAAAAGGAATTAACGTCAGAGGAATTGGAGTTTGATCCGCAAGTGGATTTAAACGGCCCTTTTGATCTCGGTGTGGCTTTAACACGGGCGATCGCTCCCAATCAAAAAGCTGTCCCAACAGCTTCCCCTTCTCCTAGTGGTAGTCCTAACGCTTCTTCCAGCCCATCACCTTCTCCCACAAGTAGTCCCACCGCTTCCCCTACTTCTCAACCATCCCCATCGCCCATCCCTTCTCCCGCAGGTAGCCCTAACGCTTCTCCTAACCCCTCAGCTTCTCCGAATCCTAGCCCCACTACTTCTCCTACCCCCCAATCATCCCCATCGCCCACTCCCTCTCCATCTCCCACAACGACCCCAAGCCCTTCGCCTTCTCCCCAACCCTCCGTATCGCCTAAAACTACTTCATTTAAAGACTCACTCTCAAGTGTCAA
>CAYZWO010000136.1:0-10309 GCA_964482215.1 uncultured bacterium | reverse complement strand
CATCGATATTCAGGTTGCTTTTTCTTAGCACACCTGTACTGGTGCAAGATCTAAGCTACCCCGAACTGACGTTAATTACTTTTGTTGATAATGAAAGTCCTAAGCGTTCTGAATTGATTGTGGTCGATGTTCAAGCTTTTTCCCAACCCGCGATCGCAAGAGTCACTTTACCGCAACGAGTCTCCTATAGTTTTCATAAGGCTTGGGTAAACACAGAATAATTTGCCTAAATTAAGCTTTCTGTTTTCTTTTGAGTTGGGGTTAAGGGCGTTTACATCCATCCCCGACGAACTAACGTCCAATTTTTGTCGATTTTTTTAATAATTTTTCCTTCATCTTGATAAGCATAAGATTGAGTCACTGTTTCGGGAGAAGCTGCATAAACTAAAACATAATAAAAATTAATAGGAGCAGCCTCAATCATTAAGGGTTTATAGGATATTAAAAAATCTGCCTGAGTAATGTTTTGCAATTTTTGGGGTAAACAAATTTTGGGATGATATTTCTTAAGACAATTTTGGGATTTTTCAGTACTGACCCATTCCACAAGAGAATTAAATGAGGCTTGATTTTGTTGAAAGAAATTAAGTGTTTTATCAATATCCCATTCGCTCCAAAACACGTAAGTACATCCCCGAAGCAGTAAGGCCATAAGGACAAAAATTGCCATCCAATTAATCAGTAGTTTCAAGATTTTTTTGTTCATTCTCTGAAGCTGAGATCGCCAGAGTTACTTCATCACAAGAAACCTCTATTAAGTTCAAATAAAAATAAGAAATTAATTGAATGTTTGGCTAGCTTGAAAATATTTTTAGCCCAAATCTTTTAGTTTAATAAACTTTAACAAAGGTAAAATTCTTAAAATTGCTAAAACTCAAAAACATCGGCTAAAATTTCATGGGTTCCTACTAACCGTTTGGGATCAGGCGAATCGTAAACGACCAATAGAGAAGGCTTACCTGACATGGCGGTAAATTGGGTAATTCCTTCTGCATGATCAACCCCATCACCGTAGGGAATATCCATCATCACTTTGGGTTTGGAAAGGGTATTGTCGCCGATGTGGATGCCATTTTCTAAGCGAAACAGTTTGACGGGACCGTCGAGGGACATGGTAGGGCCTGCCAAAATGATTAAATCATCGCCTTCAATGGATAATTCTCGAACCCCTAAACCTTGAAGATTGACGAATAATTTTTTATAGCGTCGTCCCTCATCACCAATTTTCTTCAGTTTTAATAAACCGTTGCTGCTATCTTCCACTTGTAGTTCTAAGATAATCGCCCATCCCCGTAATACGGGGCCGCGCAAGCCTAAAAAGATACGGTCATGGAGAACCGCCAAGCCTTCAATATCAAAGCCATTATCTTTAGAGGGAAGTTGAGATTTAACAAAACCGCCTAAGTGGGGATCATCTTCTAAAGCTCTGGTTAACAAGTTGCCGTCACGGGTTGCTTCAAGTTTGGCGGCAGTTAGCATCTTTTCGGGATTTTTAGGGTCGGGATGGGATTGGTAAAGTTCACCGTCAATAATGGGAATTCGAGCCAGTAAATAACGATTGGCTTCCGCTTCAATGGTTGCTAAACGTTCAATATTTTTTGCCGTCGATTTATCGGATTTAGGGGCTTTTCGTTTCCAACTATGGGAGCCGACTAACCATAAATAATTATCTGATTCTGCTAAACCTTCAATATCAACTTCCGTTTCATCATTAGCGGGTAAATCGACAAAATTTTGGACGAGAAATCGTTTGTGATTGCCAAATAAATCCTTTGTTTCTGGATTGAGTAGGGTTAAACGCTCTAGGTTTGCTCCTTCATCACAGCCAAGCCACAGATAACCATCATCGGATAAATGGACGGCGGATAAATCTTCTCTCAATTGGGGCGTATCACCTTGAAACTGAAGGATAACTTGATTTAATAATCGATTGTCTTCCATGATTTTTACTCCTAATGACGCTAATTTTTGCATTATACTAATCAGGAATTTTTATTCAGGAATTTTAATCAATTTTTCGGTATTGTTTCATGTTATAAAACTTAGTGAATTTTGGTTTCTATCCTGCCAGAATTGTTGTGATAAGTCTTTAGGATTAACCTTTTTGTTCACTTAATTTTTATGAATTTACCCAATACCATTACGTTTTCCCGTTTGCTAGGTTTACCGCTTATTTTTGGGTTACTGATTGATCCGACGATTTCCCATCGATGGTGGGCTATGGGAATTTTCGTGATCGCGGCGGCAACGGATTGGCTAGACGGTTACTTAGCGCGGAAGTTAAACCAAATCACCGATCTGGGAAAATTTTTAGATCCCCTAGTCGATAAATTATTGGTATTGGGCCCATTGTTGATTTTGATTGAGTGGCAAGCGATTCCTGCCTGGGCTGTGTTTTTAATCCTTGCTAGAGAATTGGCGATCGCGGGTTGGCGAGTCAGTGGCAGTAAACCCATTGCAGGGGCAAACCTCTGGGGCAAGTTGAAAACCGTTTCCCAAATTGTAGCGATCGCGTTACTCCTAGCTCCTCTATCAACAGATTGGCAGATTCCCGCTTTAACCGTATTTTGGCTCTCAGTGGCGTTAACCCTGCTCTCAGGCTTAATTTACGTGTTACCGAATCCAACAAGTCAGGAGCAATCAGTAAATTAATTTAAAACAACGTGTAAATAAAGGGCGCGATCGCGGAACCTTGGGTAAAGACAATCAAAGCACCCAGTAATACCAAGGTAATAATGAGGGGCAATAACCAAAATTTTTGTCGTGCCTTCAAAAAGCCCCACACATCTTTCATTAATTCAATAAATCCGTCCATTCGTAGTCTTTTCCTAGTAATTATTTTGTAAATTTCAATGGCTTTTAATACGGTTTTTCCATCGTTGATCGAGGATGAAAATTGCTAGGAACCCGATAGGTTACTGCTTGTAAATCAAAGCCCCTAGCCATCGTATCGCGTTTAATGACTTTCATCATTAATGCCATTGGCGTTAAAATAATAAAGAAAATAAAAGATAGAATGATACGACTATTGAGCCAACCTAAAACAAAGCCAATTTTCATCCAAATTTGATAAACAGGCTCCAAGGATTTTGGTAATAAGAGTGCAAGGACGATAAAAACACCCGCAATAATCCAAGGTAAAACAGGCAAAGAATGCGCTCTCAATAGGGGAATAATTAATCCAAAAAGAACAGCAATAAACCCTGCCATTAATAACCCAAATTCACGTAATTCTTTTGTTGTTAATTTTTTCTGCTCACTCATTTTTTTGTTTTTAAAATTATTAATTGTTAATTACTAATTGTTTTTAGTCTAATTCAAATTCTTGTTTCCAACTATCATCTTTTTGCCATTGGGGTTGATCGGTTTTTGCTAAAACATAATTTTCTAAGACTAAATAATCCATTTCCGTCCGCATAAAACAACGGTAGGCATCTTCAGGCGTGCAAACAATCGGTTCTCCTCGCACATTAAAAGACGTATTTACCAACACGCCACAACCTGTTAAGGCTTCAAATTCTTTAATTAACTGATAGTAACGAGGATTGGTTTCAGGATGCACTGTTTGCACACGGGCGGAATAATCTACATGGGTAATGGCGGGTAACTGCGATCGCGGCACATTTAATTTTTCAATGCCAAATAACTGTTGCTGTTCCTCGGTCATCTCGATTCTTAAATCTTTTTTCACATCCGCCACTAATAACATATAGGGGCTTTCATGAGCTAACTCAAAATAATCGGAAACCCGCTCTGCTAAAACCGAAGGGGCAAAGGGACGGAAAGATTCTCGATATTTAATTTTTAAATTCATCACCGATTGCATTTTTTCATTGCGGGGATCACCAATAATCGAGCGATCGCCTAAGGCACGGGGGCCAAACTCCATCCGACCTTGAAACCAACCCACCACATTGCCTTGCGCCAAAATCTTCGCCACTTCAGTAAATAAATTAGATTCATCCAAACAACGATAAACCGCCCGTACATCATCCAGATATTGCTGAATTGCCGCTGGGCTAAATTGTGGGCCTAAATAAGACCCCTGCATCTTATCCGCCCCATTGGTTTGCCTCGGATTATTTAAATACTGATACCAAGCCGATAAGGCCGCTCCAATGGCTCCCCCTGCATCCCCTGCGGCGGGTTGAATCCAAATATCTTTAAACTTGCCTTCCCGCAATAATCGGCCATTAGCGACACAATTTAAGGCAACTCCACCCGCTAAACACAAATTATCAACCCCTAATTCTCGATACGCCGTATTCGCCAAACGTAAAACAATTTCTTCGGTGACTTGCTGAATCGAAGCGGCAATATCCATTTCCCGTTGTGTGAGTTCACTTTCAGGTTTACGGGGGGGCGCATCAAATAGACGATCAAAGGCCCCATTGGTCATGGTTAACCCCGTTGTGTAGTTAAAATACTTCATATTGAGGCGAAAAGTCCCGTCTTCCTTAAGATCCAGCAAATTATTAAGAATGACATCCACATACTTTGGTTCACCGTAGGGAGCCAAGCCCATGAGCTTATATTCCCCCGAATTGACCTTAAAACCTGTGTAATAAGTAAAAGCGGAATAGAGCAATCCTAAAGAATGGGGAAAATCGATTTCCCACTGGGGCGTTAACTGATTTCCTTCCCCCAACCACAAAGAAGTAGTCGCCCATTCTCCGACTCCATCCATGCACAATACGGCAGCCCGTTCAAAAGGACTGGCAAAAAAGGCAGAAGCGGCGTGGGATTGATGATGTTCGCCAAAGAGTAAGGGGGGAAGGTTTTTCGTCCGACATTTGCCCAAATCCGCTAGGGCTTTTTTAATAACCGTTTTAAGATACAGCTTTTCCTGTAACCAGACGGACATGGCAGAAATAAAAGACTGTAAGCCTCTAGGTGCGTAGGCTAAATAGGTTTCGAGCAGACGATCAAAGGTTAATAGGGGCTTTTCATAAAAAACGATGTAGTCTACTTTTCTTAAAGAAATGCCTGCTTCTTTTAGTGTGTAGAGAATGGCATTTTTCGGGAAACGGGCATCATGTTTTTTACGGGTGAAGCGTTCTTCTTGGGCTGCTGCTACGATTTCACCATCACAGATAAGGGCCGCCGCACTGTCGTGGTAATACGCGGAAATTCCCAAAATATAGCTCACCGTAACCAAGCCTCCCCTGCCATCACGAAATATTGACAGAATAGCATAACCCGTAAACGATGAGTTTCCTGATAAACCTTGAATTCTTTAGCCACCACTAACAGGAGGAATAAAGACCACTTCATCCCCATCCTGTAAGCGGGTATCTGCTTCGACAAATTGAAGATTGACTCCGAAACGAGTCAGCGATCGCCACTTTTCCAATTCGGGACGCTCTTGGAGTAAGGCATTGAGAACGTCCACAACCGAAGTTTGGACAGGAAAAGACCGTTGCAATTCCCCTAATCCGTAGGCTTCTTGATAAGCCGCAAAAAGTTTAATCGTGATGCTAATTTCCGATGACATGACCCCTTCCAGCGTGAATTAAACCGTAGTCGCTGGTGCGCTCTCCAGGTTAGCCTCTTCTTGATCGTTTAACTCTAAACAATACCCTGCACCGTAAACGGTTTTAATATAGCGAGGACGACGGGGTTCAGGCTCTAGTTTGGTTCTTAAATGGCGGATATGCACCCGAATGGTTTCAATATCATCATCAGGTTCGTAGCCCCAAACCTCTTTAAGAATGTCACTGGGGGAAACGGTTTGGCCATGCCGTTGCAATAGGCAATGTAATAACTCAAATTCCAAATGAGTTAATTTAATACTTTTGCCAAACCAAATTGCCTCGAATCGTTCAGGAATCAGGGTTAATGGCCCTTGACTGAGAATTTCTGAATGTTTAGCGGCCTGGGGAATGCGATCTGTGCGGCGTAATAAGGCCCGTACCCGTAACAGCATTTCTTCCACATCAAAGGGTTTGGTGAGGTAATCATCGGCTCCTGCATTAAACCCTTCAATTTTGTCTTGAATTTGCCCTAAAGCCGTCAACATTAACACAGGGATGTCGGCTGTGCGGGGATCACGGCGTAATCGCTGACAGACGGTAAAGCCATCCACTTTGGGAAGCATGAGGTCTAGCATGATCAAATCAGGTTGAAATTGGAGGGCCAGGGCTTGCCCTTTAACCCCGTCTTCCGCTTGATTTACATCATAACCAGCCATTTCCAAGTTAATGGATACTAATTCAGAAATTGTCGGGTCATCGTCAATGATCAGTATTCGAGGCATCACTAAAAATTAAATGAATTAATGTTTAAAATTGTAAAAAAATATTAAGGGTGCAAATTAAGAAAATTGCTTTACTGATTATACGGATATTTACAACTTTTGACAGCAAAAGCTTGGATATTTACTTAGCGGAAGCAGGTTTAACCTCCTGGGTTAAGGCAGACATTTTTTAATGGATTAAAACTAAATTTGTTACTGATCACTATGTCTAGAGAAATTCGCCCTAGTTTGACATACGTTCAGGCTTTCGACTCGTAATATTTTCTTACTCCATCGCTAGTGTCAAGAATTGTATCAAAAAATTTACGATAGGACAGAATTCAGGTCAGCAAATAGGCACAATGTAGCGAAAATAACAACACACGGATAGGGGTAATCCCTTATGATAATATCCACATTTAGGGTATTCCCTGAATTCGTAGCACTATATCTGTGGTATAAACAAATTAGTCTATTAAGAACGCATCTATGCAGCCGACAGCGACACTTCCACAAAAAACACAACAAACGCCCGTTCCTCCTTCCCACAAGGGGTTGTCTGCACCTGTTCGCTCCCACCGTATTCAGGTGATTCGGCGGGATGGTTCCTGGACAAATCTGGATATTGGTCGGATTCGGGCAGTTGTGGCCTGGTCGTGTGTGCGGCTCAATGTCAATTCCATTGCCTTAGAAGCAGGCTTAACAACTCGGTTAAAGCATGGGATTACGACACGGGAAATTCAGGATAATTTGGTCAATTGCGCCCTAGAAATGTGCAGTCCTGAAGAACCCGATTGGCGTTATGTGGCGGGACGACTCCATATCTGGAGTTTGTGGAAAGATATTTTGGTCAGTCGTGGCTATCAGTATGGGCAATACGCGATCGCCGTTCAAGAGAAGTTAGCCTCAGGTCAGTACGATGAACGGATGTCGGCCTATTCGGTGGCGGAATTACAAGAAGCGGGGTCTTGGATTAACGCCGATTGGGATTTAGATTACGATTACGCAGGGGCAGTTTTACTCACCAGTCGTTATCTCCTCAAGGATGAATTACCCCAGGAAGCCTTTTTAACCTGTGCTTTGCTGTTGGCGTTACCAGAGCAGCCTGAGAATCGCTTAAAAACGGCCAGAGAATTTTATGAAGCGATCGCCAAACGGAAAATCAGTTTAGCCACCCCGATCCTTGCTAACCTACGGGTTCCCAATGGGAGTTTAACCAGTTGCTTCATCATTGCGATGGAGGACAATTTAGAAAGTATTTTTAGAGAAATTACCAATACGGCACGGATTTCTAAAAATGGTGGTGGTGTAGGAGTCAATGTCAGCCGCATTCGGGCAACAGGTTCTTCCGTAATGGGGAAATCCAATGCGTCAGGGGGCGTGATTCCCTGGATCAAATTACTCAATGACACCGCGATCGCCGTTAACCAAGGAGGAAGACGCGCAGGGGCCGTCACCGTTGGGGTGGATATCTGGCATTTAGATGTCCCTGAATTTTTGGAAATGCAGACGGAAAACGGAGATCAACGCCGTAAAGCCTATGATGTCTTCCCTCAGTTGATTATTACGGATGAATTCATGCGTCGCGTCATGAATAAAGAGGAATGGACATTGGTTGATCCCTACGAAGTCCGTAACGAACTTGGCATTGAGTTAGCGGAAACTTGGGGTGAAAAATTTGAGCAAGCATACCAGTTAATCGAAAGCCAGTTAGACCAAAAAATTAAACTCTATAAGCGCGTTAATGCCCGTGAGTTGTTTAAAGAAATCATGCGATCGCAGCTAGAAACGGGAATGCCCTATCTCGCGTTCAAAGATACGATCAATCGCGCTAACCCCAATAAGCACGTCGGTTATATTCCAGGCATTAACCTCTGCTGTGAATCTTTCTCCAACGTAACGCCAGGTCAAGAAGCCCACTGTTGTAATCTGGTTAGTCTCAATCTCGCCAATATCGAAGAGGCAGAATTAGCGGATTACTGTCAAACGGCAGTCCGAATTTTAGACAATACCATCGAGATCACCCATCCGCCTTTTGAAGATGCTCAAAATCACAACAACCGTTATCGCACGATTGGGGTCGGTGCAATGGGCTTAGCCGACTGGTTAGCCAAACATCGGTTAAACTATGAAGCTTTAGGCAAAATCAGCAATTTATTTGAAGAAATTGGCTATTGGTGTACCTATGCCTCGATGGAATTGGCCAAAGAACGAGGAGCCTATGCCGCTTTTGCAGGGAGTGATTGGAGTAAGGGACATCTGATTAATTCTCGTCCTGTGGAGTGGTTCAAAGACAATGCCAGTCAGCCTGATCGTTGGGTTCAGTTATCGGAAGATATCAAGACCTACGGCATTCGCAACTCGATGATCACCGCGATCGCGCCCAATACTTCTTCCTCTTTGGTGCAAGGTTGTACTGCTAGTATCCTTCCTGTTTATAGCCGCTTCTTCTATGACAAATGGGCTAAAGGAACCGTCCCCATCGCGCCACCGTTTATCAATGATTGTTTCTGGTTCTATCCTGAAAATAAAAGCCTGAGTCAAGACAAAGTAATTAAAGCTGTTGCCACGATGCAGCAATGGATTGATACGGGAATTTCAATGGAATTATTGTTTAATTTAAACCAAGGCGTTTATTTTGCGGATCAACCCGAACGCGGCTTAACGGCCAAAGATATTTTTGAAACCTTAGTGTTAGCGTGGAAAGAAGGCTGTAAGGCTGTTTACTATATCCGCACGGTACAAAAGGATGATTTTAAAGAATCCGATGCGGGTTGTTCTAGTTGTGCAAATTAATGCCTTAAAAAATGGAGCTAAGCGGACTCGAACCGCTGACCCCTGCAATGCCATTGCAGTGCTCTACCAACTGAGCTATAACCCCGTGTGTTCCGTTATTAATTGTGTCTTATCAAAAGTCTCGCTGTCAAGTTTTTCTCAAAAAAATCTATTGCGGCAAATATTGCTTGGGGTTATCGGCAATACCAAACAACAATGAGATCCACTTATAGCAACTACAAGAATATTTTGT
The DNA here is from genome assembly GCA_964482215.1 of uncultured bacterium. Lineage (GTDB taxonomy): Bacteria > Cyanobacteriota > Cyanobacteriia > Cyanobacteriales > Microcystaceae > Snowella. The sequence continues at coordinate 1,046 of CAYZWO010000136.1, read as the reverse complement.
ATAAAAAAATACTTTTTGCAAATTTGTCATAGTATAATGACAAAAAAGAATTTTAAAAAACAAAATATTATGACAAAATCGCTGAATTATGCACCAAAAGCGAAGGGGTTTACACGTCCTAAATTCAGAATCTGGCTTTTGCATAGCCTCAGAAAGTTGAGAAAGTATGGTATTTATTTACCCGACAACATTGCTTATCAACCTCAATTTACCTTACACCACATTTTTTGTTCTTATTTGGGGAGTTTTATTGGGATCGCAGCCTTAGCCTATTTAACGACTTATACCCACTATCCCCTGATAGCTGCTCCCTTTGGTGCGTCGGCAGTTCTTCTTTTTGGTGTGCCCGAAAGCCCTTTAGCCCAACCCCGTAACGTAATTGGCGGAAATTGTTTAGGAGCGATCGCGTCCATTATTCTGGTTCACTTTTTTGGAACGGAACCTTGGGTCGAAGCCTTAGCCGTTGCAACAGCTATTAAATTAATGCAATTGACCAAAACCGTTCATCCACCAGCGGGAGCCGTTGCCTTAGTAGGCGTGATGAGTAAGGCATCTCCTAATTTTTTCTGGACACCTGTATTACTAGGATCAATTATTTTGGTAATATGCGCCTACTGTTTCAACAATACATTGCCGAAACGTACCTATCCCAAACACTGGTTATAGCCTTAACGCTTAAATTGATTAAAGTTGACTAATTTCCTGTTGTCCTTGCAAAATCATTTCCTTTTCGCTGTGCTTGGCTTCGGCGTTGAGATGGGGTAAAACAGGGAAAAAGGGTTGATGAATACTAATAAGCTGGGCCAGAGTGCGTTTTAGTTGAGTACGCGGCACAATAACATCTACAAAGCCGTGTTTCAGTAAATATTCTGAAGTTTGGAAGCCATCGGGTAATTTTTCCCGCAAGGTTTGTTCAATGACTCGTCGGCCAGCAAAACCAATGGTTGCTTTCGGTTCTGCAATGATGATGTCGCCTAGCATAGCAAAACTGGCCGTTACGCCCCCTGTGGTGGGATGGGTGAGAACGGGAATATAGAGTAATTTTT
>CAYZWO010000135.1:0-10370 GCA_964482215.1 uncultured bacterium | reverse complement strand
TGCACTCCGCCCACATCGGTTTTATGGGTAATGGTTTCTGACCAGAGTTTCAAAACAACGGGGTAACCCATTGATTCCGCTAAAGCGATCGCGTCATTAACACTGCTAGCAATCTCAGTGGGGACAATGGGAATATCGTAAGCTTTCAAAACCGCCTTAGCTTCCACTTCCGTTAATAAAGTACGGTCATGGGCTAAAACGTTATTAATAATTTCTTGAACGCGATCGCGGGCCGTATTCTCATCCGTATTGCTGGGTAAAACAGGCGTTTCGTATAGACCTTTGAGGTTGTAACTATATCGCCACATGAAATTAAACAAACGGGCAGCTGCGTCAGGGTAACGATAGGTCGGAATTTGATGTTGATTCAGTACTAACTCGCCTTCGGTAACATCCTCTCCCCCCATCCAACTGGCAATAATCGGCTTTTTCGTCTGTTCGGCATAGCGGCTTAATTGCTGGGCCGTTGCAGTCGGATCGGTCATGGCTTGAGGCGTGAGAATGACCAATAAACCATCCGTATTTGGGTCTTGAATGGCAATATCTAACGCTTTTGCATAGCGTTCAGGATCGGCATCTCCCAAAATATCAATGGGGTTGCCATGACTCCAGTGGGTCGGCAAAATTTCATTTAATTTTTGGATCGTTACACTATCGAGCGATGTTAAATTTCCTCCCGTATTAATCAACGCATCGGTTGCGAGTACCCCTGGCCCGCCTGCATTGGTAATAATGGTTAAATTGGGCCCATCAGGACGTTGAGGTTGTTTGGCAAAAACTTCAGCAAGATCAAATAATTCGGAAATGCGCTCGATCTGCAACACGCCACACCGCCGAAACGCAGCGTCTAAAACATCCTTACTCCCCGCTAAGGCTCCTGTATGTGAAGTTGCGGCCTTGGCAGAGGCTTCGGTTTGACCCGCTTTGATCACCACAATGGGTTTGGTTAAGGCCACTTCCCTAGCTGCCGAGAGGAAAGAACGGGCATCTCCCACCGATTCCATATAGATCGCGATCGCCTTGGTGTTGGGATCATCACCGAGGTAGTAAATTAAATCGCCCCAGTCCACATCCAACATGGAACCGATGGAAATAAAGGTACTAAAACCGACATTTTCAGGGAAACTCCAGTCCAAAACGGCTGTACATAACGCACCACTCTGGCTAATAAAGCCTAAGTTACCTGGACGCGCAATTTTACTAGCAAAAGTTGCATTTAAACCCGTCAGCGGATTCATCACCCCCAAACAATTTGGGCCAATAATGCGTAACTTGCCTAATGCAATCTCTTTAATTTGTCGTTCGAGTTCCTGTCCTGCGGGGCCAATCTCCTTAAACCCTGCGGAAATAATAATGGCTCCTTTGACTCCCTGATCCACGCACTCTTGGATAATCGCGGGGATTGTCGGAGCAGGTGTTGCAATAATGGCTAAATCAACAGGAACGGGAATGGCTTTCAAAGACGGATAGGCAGGAATCCCCAACACATTACTCCGCTTAGGATTAACGGGATAGATGCTCCCCCCAAAGGGATTACTAACCAAATTCCAAACGAGGGTGCGCCCTACGCTGTTGGGTTTGTCGGTGGCACCAATGACGGCAACGGTTTTGGGGTTAAAGATCGGCGCGAGGGGCTGATGTTGAGAACGCAGGATATCGTAAGCGCGATCGGGGACAAATTCTGTTAAGGACTGAAACATAATGTGATCTCAATGTTTCTGCTACACCTTCATCATAGTGGTTTTGCCCAAGAGAACAATCTTTGGAAATCCTTAAAATTTTTGCAAAGCCCAAAAGCTCAGATGGCTGTAGAGGCTTTAGAGGCTAATATTTGAGAAAAAAGCAATAATTAAAATTTGTTGAATGATTAAAACTAAATCCATATTATAGCAGTTATCAAATAGTGACTCTTTTGGCTAACCAATGTTCAAAAGAACGATCACTTTCTCCGCTAGATTTGCCTGCTAATAAACCTTCAATCTCAATATGTTCATCAAGATCATCCCAAGCGATCGCGTAAACTATCCCTTAAAAGTAGATTTCTTCCTAAATTCTAACAGGTTAATTTCAATTGAGTATATTGACAAATTAAAGTACAGGAATTAAATTATCTCCTATCGCTTCAGCAACAGATGTAACGGTTTCCTGAATTGGAGTTGGTTTAATACCTCGGCTCACTTGATGTAACCACCAAAAATCATCCGTATGTACCCCTTCAAATCCGGCTTTACCTAACCAGGCATCGACACTTTCTTGGGCATAATCTTGAATATAGGGTTCTTCAAAAACATTGGCGAGCCAACTGGTTTGACGTAAGGCTTTTTGGCTACCGTCGAGGATTAACACTTGTCCGCCTGGAACTAATAAACGGAAACATTCATTTAAAACTGCTTGCGCGATCGCGGGGGGCAATTCATGAAACAACAAAGCCATCGTAATCAGATCAAAACTGTGGGGAACAAAAGGCGTTGCTTCAGCTTTACCCTGTCGCCATTCAATTTCTAAATTGGCTTGTTGCGCTTTATAACTTGCCATTGTCAGCATTTGGGGCGATAAATCTAATCCCATTACGATAGCGTCAGGAAAGGCCTGTTTAAGCATTAAAGTTAATGAACCTGTTCCACATCCTAAATCCAAGATGCGTCGGGGTTGCCCACCAATTCGTTCAATTAAGCTTTGGCGAACCCATTCTTCACTAGGCGGTAAAACGTAACGAGTGATGGGATCATAGGTCAACGCGGCCGTAACGGTTAAATACCCACCTTCTATACCGTGAAAATTCTGGGTTTGATAATAGTCGGGATAGACAACAGCCGGATCACTCAAGCGGGTTGCTTCCGTCTCCCAATCGATAGTCCGTTTCAGGCGGGCTAATTCGGCTTGATCTATCAATAATCCCTGAAAAATGGGCTTGAGCAATGTATCCCAAAGTGGCGTTTCACGGTTATTCATAGGTTTTCTGTCCAATGATGGTTCAAGTTAAACCATAAATACAGGTTCATTATCTAAAACTTTAACCTGTTCAGCCGTTAAATTTTGAAAGTCTAGGCGATCGCCATTGGGCACTAGATTTTGTAAATAAAATTCCTGAACATTGTTGTCTTCGTCGGCTACCATTACCTTGGCTCGATGTCCTTTGAGCATTAATTCGCGGCGATCGCAGGTTTCATAGGCATAAATAATTAACAAATCTCCCGGCTGACACAACAGAGCGGCTCCTCCATTGGGGCAAATTTCTCGGCTTCCCGCTTTTCCTGGAATGGCATAGGTGGAAAAACGCTGACCATTATTCAGGTTCACAATATCAACTTCTTCGAGCGGCAAAATTCCAACTTTCTCTAATAATTCTGGATCAATGCTAATACTACCCACATAATCTAAATTCGCTTCCGTGACCTTCACCCGATGCAGTTTCGCGTGCATTAGTCTAATTGTTCCCATGCGTCTTCCTGTGCCTATGCGACCATCATATTATTTTGGGGGATTTGAGCAATATTTTAGAGACGCGATCGCGCTTTGACCTAGCTTAGATCCCTTAAAAACAATATCACTGTAGCATTTTTGACAATCGTCACCACGGAATATTGCAAACAAAGTCAACCGCTATGATTTAATTTTTTTATGAAATTTTGATTTTAAAACTCCAAAACTTTGCAGTTAAGTGGCGAATATTTCTCTTAAAGATCTTATTTAAAAGACTATTTTTAAACGTAAAATAAATATATAAAACTCCTGATTTTGCTTCTTTTTTAAAGATTTTGGTACAAATATTATCACTCATCTGAGATCAATAATACAAATTCAATTTGAGGTTGGATAGCAGAGGAGGAGGCGTATTTTGCGTATTAGATGAAGGTAAAGTGACTCCTTGTTAACAAGAGGCTTAAGCCCATTGTCTGTAACTTACTTCAACAAAAATTGCTATAGAACGGTAAAGTGATTGATAGATTATGATTGCTTCCCTTGCCAAGCCGATTTCAAAAACAATTTTTATGACTGAGCTTGCTCCTCTTGCTGCCCCACAATCCGAAATTCGTCAACACTTTCCAGGACTCAACAACACAGTTTATTTTAACTATGGGGGTCAGGGCATTCTCCCTAGAGATTCGTTACAGGCAATCCTTAAGGTTTATCAATTTTTAGAAGACAATGGCCCGTTTTCTATCAAGGGCAATGCTTACTTTCAAGCCAAAACGGAAGCATTACGCCAAACCCTAGCGGCTGAATTTAACGTCGCGCCTGAAACCATGACCATTACGGATAATGTGACGACGGGCTGTAATATCGTGCTGTGGGGATTGGATTGGCAAGCGGGAGATCACCTGTTAATGACGGATTGTGAGCATCCTGGGGTGATTGGCATTGTCGAAGCCTTACGCGATCGCTTTGGGATTACCTATTCCACCTGTCCCATCGAAGCAACCTTAAATGAAGGTGATCCGACTGACGTTATCCGCGCCCATTTAACCCCTAAAACTCGCTTAGTCGTACTGAGTCATCTGCTTTGGAATACGGGTCAAGTTCTACCGTTAGCGGAGATTATGCAGGCTTGTCGAAACTATCAAGGCGATTATCCTGTGCAAGTTCTAGTCGATGCGGCTCAGTCGGCAGGGTCGTTAGCGGTCGATTTAAGCGTGTTAGACGTAGATTACTATGCGTTTACAGGTCATAAATGGTTTTGTGGCCCCGCAGGGGTGGGCGGTTTATATATCAATCTCCAACGATCGCCGCATTTATTACCGACCTATGTGGGCTGGCGGAGCTTGGAATATGGGAAACAGGGAGAAATTAAGGGCTGGAAAAATAACGGGGGAAAATTTGAAATCGCTACGTCTGCTTTTCCGCAATTTGAAGGTTTACGGGCTGCCATTACGCTGCATCGACAAATGGGAACGGCACAGCAACGCTATCAACAAATCTGCCGCACTAGTACCTATTTATGGGAAGGACTGCAACGGATTCCTAAAATCACCTGTTTAAAACAAACGCCACCCCAATCGGGCTTAGTCTCCTTTCAAATTGACAGTAATCAATCCCATGCAGAATGGGTGCAAAAATTAGAAGAAAAAGGTTTCTTACTGCGAACCATTACCTCATCCGATTGTATCCGTGCCTGTTGCCATTACTTCACCAGTCGGGAAGAAGTTAATCAGTTACTAGAAGTGATGGAAAAATTGCTCTAAACTGGTCTAGAGAATTGGCTAAGTGAGGAAAAAAGGATTATGAGTCAACGATTATCGGCATTGATCAGTAAGACTTTGGCTGCATCCGCGATCGCGTTAGGGGTGAGTAGTTTACCTATTCCTGCGGTTTCGGCTCAATCTGTCCTCATGGCCCAATCTTCCCCTAAATCCGCCGTACAATGGTACAACCAGGGCGTAGACCAACTAGCAGCAAATGATTACAACGCAGCCGTTACAAGCTTTTCTGAATCTATTCGCTTAAATGATAAAGATCCTGATGCTTTTTATAATCGGGGCTATGCTAGGCATATTTTAGGGAACTATAACGAAGCCATTCAAGATTACAATCAGGCTTTGACCCTCAATCCTAAGTTTTTCTATGCCTTTGGCAATCGTTGTTATGCATTTTATTTGCTCAAGGAGTACAAAAAAGCGATCGCGGATTGTTCCAGTGCGATTCAACTCAATTCCAAATATGCGGATTTTTATATTTATCGGGGAAATGCGCAAGATGATTTAGGCAATCGTAAAGCGGCCCTCGCAGATTACAACACCGCTATTAAAGTCAATGCGAAAAATGCCAATGCCTATTACAACCGAGGCGTCACTTATAACCGTTTGGGAAATCACGAGAAGGCTCTAGCGGACTACAACAAGAGCGTTGAATTAAATCCCCAATTAGCCGATGCTTTCTTTAATCGGGGTTTGACTCAGTATAAATTGAAAAATAAAAACAAGGCGATCGCGGATTTAGAGGCAGCCGCAAAACTGTTTAAAACCCAAGGAAAAGACGATAAGGCAACGAAAGCATTGGATACTATTAAAGACATTCAAGCTGGCAAGTAAGGTAATATTGCCAAACTTGGTCTAATAAATCCGGTGAATTAGCATCAAACCATTGAATTTCGGAATAGGCTCGAAACCAAGTGCGTTGACGTTTTGCGAATTGTCGGGTGTGTAAAATAATGTCGGCGATCGCGTCATTTAAACTGCAATTTTGGCGTAAATAAGCTTTAATTTCAGCATATCCTAGCGTATCTAATAAGGGTAAATCCCAACCGTATTTTTCAATTAACGAGGAAACTTCCTTAACGAAGCCCTGTTCCATCATTTGGTGAGTCCGTTGTTCAATGCGTTTTTCCATCGCGATCGCGTCCCCACCTAACCCAATTTGCACGATGGGATAACTGGGCGGATCTTCTCCCTGTTGTTGGGAAATGGGAAGACCCGTAACATAAAACACCTCTAAGGCACGTAGGGTTCTGAACTCATCGTTACTATGGATCTTTTGGGCTGCGATCGGATCAACTTGGCATAAGAGTTGGTAACAATGGTATTGACCTAACCCTTGTAACTGTTCTCGCAAATCAGGATGGGGAGAAACACGGGGAATTTTTAGCCCCTTAACAATGGATTTAATATACAGTCCTGTACCACCCACTAGAAGTAACGGTGCAGAAAGATGGGTAATTAACTGGTTGGCTTGCTCCTGATACTCTGCCAGGGTTAGGGTTTCCGTCGGGTCGCAGATATCCAATAAATGATGGGGAACCAAAGCCCGTTCTACTAAGGTCGGCTTAGCTGTACCAATATCAAATTCCCGATAAATTTGACGCGAATCCGCACTGAGAATTTGGCCATTTAAGCGTTGGGCTAATTGCAGAGCTAAACCCGATTTTCCGGTTGCTGTTGCGCCACAAATCACGATTAAAGGAGGATATTGAAGAGAATTATTCGGCATTCGGCGTAGACGGAACAGTTGACTCTGGTTCTAAAGACTCATCTTTGGTTAAGGTCTGGCTCTTGTCTTCCGCTTTTAGGGTATCTTCCTCTTCCGCCGTATTATTACTTTTTTCCTGTTCAGCACTACTTTGTTCAGGGGCAGGCTCTTCTTCGGTAAGATCGTAGGGATTGATTAAACGGTTGACCGAATCCATTGTAAAACCTGAATAAGCTTCGACACCGTGTTCACTAATATCTAAACCGTTAATTTCTTCCTCAATGCCGACCCGTAAGCCCACAATTCCTTTCAACAGTAACCAGATTACGCCGCTAAAAAGAATCATGAACACACCAACTGCCGCAATGCCGATCAGTTGATTTAACAGTAATAGATATTGACCTCGAATTAGTCCCACATTTCTGTCAAAAATGCCAATGGCAACGGTTCCCCATAATCCTCCGATTAAGTGCATCGATAAAACTCCAACGGGATCATCAATGCGAACTCGATCAAACCAAATAATAAATAAAACCGCTAATAAGCCCGCGATCGCGCCAATAATAATCCCTGAACCAATGGAAACGGTATTGCAACTCCCTGAAATCGCCACTAAACCCGCAATGGCTCCTCGTAGAATTAAAGTTAAGTCCGCTTTTTTAACGAATAACCAAGCGGCTAACAGGGCAACAAAACCCGCAGCAGCAGACGAAAATAACGTTAATAAAAGAATAGACGGAGTTTGGGGCGTTAAGGCAAAGACGGAGCCCCCCGTAATTCCTAACCAACCGACAACGATCATCAACCCGCCCAAGGTCGCCCAACTCAGGCTATGACCAGAGAGTTTATGGGTGCGTTTCTTTTCGTATTTGCCCATACGCGGCCCTAGAATAGCTAACCCCGAAAAGGCGGCCCAACCTGCAACCGAGTGAATGACCGTTGATCCTGCAAAGTCCTTAAATCCTATTTTGCTGAGCCATCCGCCACCCCAAACCCAATGGCCGACTAAGGGATAGGCAATGCCCACTAATAACACGGTAAAAATTAAACAACTGACGAACTTGACCCGTTCCGCGATCGCGCCTGCTACGATCATGGCAGTGATGCCTGCTAAGGCAGTTTGAAACAGGAAGAAAATCGCAAGGGAAAGTCCATCAGGAAAGGGCTTTAACCCATAAATTGCTGGATTACTCGCTTGCAGAAACCAATTCCCAGAACCGATAATGCCATTGCCTTGGGTTCCAAATAAAAAGGCAAAACCCACGCCCCAAAAGACAAACAACGTCAGGATAAAGACGACTAAATTGGTGGTGAGGGCATTAATCACATTTTTATAACGACTAAAACCCGCGATTAAAAAGCCAAATCCGCCATAGGCTACGATTACGAGCAAAGTCGCCAGAATTATCCACAAGTTATTCAGCAATCCCTGTAAAGTTGCCATTGAAGGGTTACCTGTTCCAGCGATCGCGTTAGTGACCGAATTAGTAACCTGAGCGGAAACCAAAGAATGACTCAAGAAAACCAACAGAGCCGTTAAAGGCATCGAAGCCCACCATCCCCAAGACATTTTTTGCAGGGGCGCAACCAAACTCAATAAAGAATTATTCATCGTTTGAGTCGGATTTTGGCAGAATTGAGCAACAGTTCGGGCGGGTTTAGTCATTATCCTATTAGCAATTCAGTAATAAGCCTCAAATGATTATATGGCAAGCGTGAAAACCCTAACCAAAACTTTCATGAAAGAGTTTGGTCATACTTTTTTAAAATGATCAATTTTGTTCTTAACTGACGTGTTCTCCGGTTAAGCTAAAGGCTCGAACTTCCGTAATTTTGACCTTAACCAATTTACCTTTGAGTTCTTCAATATCACCAGGGAAAAAGGTTAAACGATTGCCCCTCGTCCGTCCCATGACTTGAGTGGGATCTTTGCTATTTTGATCCTCAACTAAAATCTCTTCAACTCGTCCTAAATACCGTTGGGAGCGTTCCATTGCTTTGATCGACACTAAATGATTCAACCGTTGTAGGCGATCGCTTTTTACTTCCTCACTCAGTTGATTGTCCCACAGGGCCGCAGGCGTACCAGGACGGGGAGAATAGGCAGCCGTATTAAGTAAATCAAAGCCAATTTCATCCACCAGTTTTAAGGTATTTTCAAATTGTTCTTCCGTCTCTCCAGGGAAACCCACAATCACATCGGCACTAATGGACGCATCGGGCATATATTCCCGAATTTTTTCAATAATTTGGCGATATTTTTGAATCGTATAACCCCGCTTCATCGCCTTCAAAATCTCATTATCTCCCGATTGAAAAGGAATATGAAAATGCTCACAAACCTTGGGCAATTCATGACACGCCTTAATCAGCCGTTCCGTAAAATAGCGGGGATGACTTGTTGCAAAGCGTAGTCGCTCAATCCCTTCTACATCGTGGACATAATAAAGTAAATCCGTCAGTGTATGCAGATGGCGGCCTGTTGCTGTCGATCCTTCCAAATCCCGACCATAGGCATCAATATTTTGCCCTAATAGGGTAATTTCCTTGTAACCCTGTTGCCCCAACTGTTCCATTTCCGCCCGAATCGCCTCTGGAATCCGTGACTGCTCTTCACCGCGCACATTCGGCACCACGCAATAGGTACAGCGTTCATTGCAACCATAGATGACATTAACCCAGCCCGTTATCTGGCTATCACGACGAGGTTTGGTGATGTCTTCCATAATATGAACAGCTTCGGTGGCAACAACCTGATTACCCGCCAAAACCTGTTCTAATAAATCGCTTAAACGGTTAGCGTGTTGAGGCCCCATTACTAAATCTAATTCAGGGACTCGCCGCAATAACTGTTCCCCTTCCTGTTGAGCTACACAGCCCGCGACAATCAGCGTTAAATCGGGTTTTTCTTGTTTACGTTTTGCCTGTCTGCCTAAGTAGGAATAAACTTTTTGTTCGGCATTATCCCGAATGGTGCAAGTATTGTAGAGAATTAAATCAGCTTCATAGGGATCTTCTGACCACTCTAATCCCATATTGTCGAGAATCCCCGCCATGCGTTCTGAGTCAGCTTTATTCATCTGACAGCCAAAGGTCGTAATGTGATAGCGGCGTTGGGTACTGGTCATAGAATCAGAAGGGTTAAAAAAAAACAACAAAGTCCGACCCTCCATTATACCATTTGTTTATCTGTCAACAGAATTTTGTTAGACTTCGATTTTCACGCTTCTTTTTACACTGTTTTATAAACAACAGCATTCAACAAAACGATTTCCGGCTGTTAATCATCCTTTTTTCGCTAGTTGATTAATTGTTTTTGAAGTGGATCCCAAAAACTGTAACAAATCTCCCTCTTCATCATTACATCTTAAAATTACCCAAATTTAAACAGTGGAGAATTCTCCTTCCATTGAATTTTGATACATAACAGTAAATTATGACATTAAAAAAGGGATACTAAATTAATA
>CAYZWO010000134.1:0-10619 GCA_964482215.1 uncultured bacterium | reverse complement strand
TCCACAAATGAAGAGTTAGAAACGACCAATGAAGAACTCCAATCTACGAATGAAGAACTAGAAACAACCAATGAAGAACTCCGCGTTACCAATGAAGAGCTACAGTACTTGAATGATGAGGTCAATTACCGAACAGAGATCGCTAATCGAGAGAATCTTTTTTTACAAACGGTCATATCCTGTATGCGCTACGGAATTATCGTTATCGACCGTCAATCGAATATTATGATTTGGAATCAGCAAGCAGAAAATTTGTGGGGGCTACGAGCAACAGAAGTTCAGGGACAATCCATTTTTGGTTTAGATATTGGCCTACCCATCAATCAAATCGTAGAACCCATTCGCCAATGTTTAAATGATGAAGCCTCTCATCAAACTTTCACGCTATCGGCTGTTAATCGACGGGGAAAAAGCATTGAGTGTAACTTAAAGCTGGATTTATTAACCAACAATAGTCAAGAAAAGTTGGGAGTAATCATCATGATTGAGGAAGTTTTGTCTGATCCCATCCCTCCTAGCCTCCTTTGATAAGCAACAAAGATGATAAGCTCATTAAACCTTGCTAATGGATTGAAGTTGTTGTACCAAATGTTTGGAATCGGTAGCGGGTTCTAAACAGGAAAGTTGCTGACACACTAACGCGATCGCGCCATCGGGAAGCTCAGAACTCACGAGATAACTGGTAACGGGGAAATATTGCGGGAGTAAATGGGTTAACGTATCGGATTGACCCTTAACTGTATTGCCAAAACGGTAATAATCCAAGGCTGTAAACAAACTGGGGCAGGCTTGGGGGGATTTGGTTAATACCGTGCTAAAAGATTGCAAGCTTTTTTCTGCTTTTTGCAAATAGTCTAAATTTTCCGTTAACTGGGAGAGTCTCACTAAATTGGCGATCGCGATTCCATTGGCTGACGGTGTGGCATTATCCTGATAGTTACGTTCCCGAATCAGTAAGTCCTGACTATTATCAGCCGCGTTGTTGTAATAACCGCCCTCTGTCTCACTCCAGAAATAAGTATCAAACTCCTGCTGAACGGCGATCGCTTTCTCTAGCCAATAGGTATCGTTGGGATTTGCGCTCTGTAAATCCAGTAATGCCTTGATGAAAAAGGCATAATCTTCTGCTTGAGCCAATAGCGTTACCTCACCTTCGTAATTAAGCCGATGTAAACGACCCTCTACCCATTGGTGATCGAGAATAAATTGGGCGGCTTTGGTGGCCATCTGCCAGTACACAAATTCACCCAAAACGGCGTAGGCTCTAGCGAGTCCTGAAATCATTAAACTATTCCAAGCCACAATCATTTTGGTATCGGTTACAGGCGGAATGCGGCCAGGTCGAGCTTGAGATTTTGCTTCGTGGTTATTGCGGGCGGGTAAAAATTTGGGAACTTGGGACGGGCTTTGACCATAGCGAACTGTAAACAATTTATCTAAAATTGCTTCGATAGTTTCCGATAACGCGCCAACTTGACGACGTTGTAAGACGTTTTGACCTTCAAAATTGCCTTCAGGGGTAATGCTGAATTCACTTTGCAGTTGCACCAATTCCTCTGAGGTTAACAATTCCGCTAAAGCCTGATAGTCCCAGACATAAAACTCCCCTTCTTCGGGTTCCGTTGCCTGGGGATCGGTAAAGTTATCCGCATCTTGGGACGCATAGAAATAACCTTCAGGAGCCGTCATTTCCCGTTGTAACCATTGCACCGTTCCCGCGATCGCGCGTTGAAAGGCAGGTTCCTGTTGCCGATTACTCCAAAGATTGGCCAGATATTCCACAATTTGCCCATTATCGTAGAGCATCTTTTCAAAATGGGGCACTGTCCAAGTGGAATCAACCGTATAACGATGAAAGCCCCCTGCTACGTGGTCATATATCCCCCCCAAGGCTAAATCTTCCCCCCGTTGATAGGCTACGTCTCGATTTTCCGTTAAATTTGGCGTAGAAAAACGGCTCCCTTGCAGTACCAAATTGGCATAGGGAATCATGGGAAAGCTGGGCTGCCCTAAATCTTTCGCGCTCGGTTTAATAATGCGGGTAGCGGTTTCAATGCCTTGGTAAAGTAGCCCAGGAGCTTGCAGATCAATTTCACTGCTTTCCAGTTGGGTCGAACTTTGTAAAATTGACAAAACTTCGTTAGTAAAATTGCCTAATTTTTCTTTTTCCTGATCATAAAAACGCCGCACCGACTGTAAAACCTGTAAAAATCCTGGACGACCATAGCGGGGATCAATGGGAAAATAGGTTCCACCATAAAAAGGAATTAAGCCATCAGGAGTCAGGAAAATATTCAACGGCCAGCCGCCTTGCCCTGTCATCGCCTGTAACGCCTGCATATAAATGCTGTCAATATCGGGCCGTTCTTCTCGGTCTACTTTGATGGGTAAAAAATTATTGTTTAAGTAGTCCGCGATCGCGGCGTTAGAAAATGCTTCCCCTTCCATCACCGTACACCAATGGCAACTGGAGTAACCAATAGACAGAAAAATGGGTTTATTTTCGGCTTTGGCAGTCGCTAGAGCTTCTGCTGTCCAACTCCACCAATCAATCGGATTTTCAGCATGTTTACGTAGATAAAGACTTTGAGACTCAGCAAGACGATTAGACATAATTTTTTAAGTTGAAATTTGTTTAAAAGCGACTTGGCAATCTACGACTAATTGGGCGGAAGCTTGCCGTTTACCAAAGCATAATTCTTGGTGAATAATTAGTAACCTTTCGTAGGGATCAGGTTGGGGCAATTCCAAAATTAATAGGCGATATTCCTCATCGGTTCGGCTCGTTTGGTGGGGAATTAATCCTGTTTCATGTAACTGTTGCAACATGGCAAAATAGAGACAACGACAAGCTTGGTAATAATCCCCCGAATCATAATAACGACGAGATCGCTGCACCCAATCGGCAACAGAATACATGCTCGGTTTCGATTCAGAGGGCAATTGCAGATTTTGAAGTTTGGCCCATGAATCAAGGAAAACATGACGAAATCGCCAAATTAACCAAAATAGTAACGCCCAAAAAATAAAAATTAAACTGTTATTGAGCCAAATATCCCAATTGGTCGGTGGTTTAATATTAGGCAAAGCGGGTAAAGCAGTTTTAAAAAATTTTTGTTGTTGCAGTTCCCACCACTCACCAAAACGCTGCTGAAATTGTTGAAACCACCACCCTAAATTCTGTTTTTCAAACATTGTTTTTTAAGTAGCCTAATTGTATACACACGTCTATCCATCAACCTCGTTTTGCCCCCCCAGCCCCCCAAATTTGGGGGGAGATCGGTGTATTTTGCGGTTCCAAGTCCCCCAGAATTGGGGGATTTAGGGGGCAAGAGAAGGTTAAATAAAAAATCGAAAACTTGTGTGTACACATTAGAAGTCACTGATTGAATCTCAATATTTAAGCTGTGGGATGGGCAGCCTGCCCGTCAAGAGGATTTCGGCTCATCCAATCCAAGACTGAAAGCGTATCCTCTAACCAATTATCGTTTAAAATCATTGAGTCTTCTGCAACGATCCCCAAGAGATGAGACTATTTTTCCTTATTTTACTGCTGTTGAGTTTGTTCTGGTTGAAAACACCGCCCGTTGAAGCGGCCACTTGTCGCACCGTTAATGATCAAGCCATTTGTATCCAAAAAATCAAACGGAGTGCTAAATATGCTTGGGAATATCGGGTTAATCTCAGCATTGATGGAAAAGCTCAATCTACTGCTGTTTATAACTGTAAAGAAAAGGTGAAAACCCTAAAAGATGGCACTCGAAAAGCTTTTACCGACGAAGATTTAGGGAACTTTATCTGTCAACGGCTTGGAGGTTAACCCCTGATGTCATTGGCTAATCTTTCTCTGACCCTTCCTCCCTATTTGCAACCAGGCGATCGCGTAACGGTGATTTCAACCAGTGGCGCACTCAAGGAAATGGCCGCTTTTGAAAAAGGTCTGGCCGTTTGGCGATCGCAGGGCTACCAAGTGGAATTAGGGAAATATTGGGATCAACGGGAGGGCTATCTCGCAGGAACCGATGAACAACGACGACAAGCATTATTAGAAGCGTGGCAAAATCCCGACTGTAAAGCCATTCTTTGTACGAGGGGTGGTTACGGCAGTATGCGGTTACTGGAAAATTGGCAATGGCCCGCCGATATTACCCCAAAATGGTTAATTGGTTTTTCCGATATCACAGGATTATTGTGGAGTCTGGCAACGGTGGGCATTACGGGCATTCATGGCCCTGTTTTAACCACGTTAGACGATGAGCCTGCCTGGTCGCAACAACGCTTATTTGATGCCGTTGAAGGTCGTCCCCTAGAAACTTTAACGGGTCAGGGTTGGGGGGGAGGAATTGCCCAAGGTCATTTACTGCCTGCCAATCTCACCGTAGCAACCCATTTACTCGCAACTCCTTTGCAACCTAACCTAGACGGCGTGATCCTAGCCCTAGAAGACGTTACCGAAGCCCCCTATCGCATTGATCGCCTGCTAACCCATTGGCGTTTACTGGGAGTGTTTCAAAAAATCGCTGGCATTGCCCTGGGTCGTTTTAGTCGTTGCCATGCACCCGCAGGAACCCAGAGTTGGACAATTGAAGAAGTGCTGCGCGATCGCTTTGGGGATTTAGGGATTCCCATCGTCTCGGATTTGCCCTTTGGCCATGATGGGGTTAATGCGGCGTTACCTGTGGGCGCAAGGGTAGAACTGGATGCAGAACAAGGCACGCTCAAGTTTTTATAAATCTGCGATTTCCAGAAAGCTCGGTCTAAATCATCAGCAACTTACCCCCTTTGCGATAATCTAAAAGGTGATCCCCGTTCAAACAAGCATCGTGAAACGCATTTCTATTCTTGGCTCGACTGGCTCTATTGGTACGCAAACTCTGGATATTGTTACCCATCACCCAGAACAGTTTCAGGTTGTTGGTTTGGCTGCTGGTAATAATATTGCTCTTCTCTCCGAACAAATCCGCACCTTTCGGCCAGAGATTGTTGCCATTCGAGATGAAGCTAAACTGAAAGACCTCCAAGACGCGATCGCGGATTTAGATTATCAACCCCAATTACTCGCAGGAGAAGCAGGCATTGTTGAAGTCGCCAGATACGGGGATGCGGAAAGCGTAGTCACAGGAATTGTCGGTTGTGCGGGATTGTTGCCGACCATTGCTGCTATTGAAGCAGGAAAAGATATTGCTTTAGCGAATAAAGAAACCCTCATTGCAGGCGGGCCTGTGGTGTTGCCCCTAGTGGAAAAGCATGGGGTTAAGTTATTACCTGCCGATTCGGAACATTCCGCCATTTTCCAATGTTTACAGGGCGTTCCTAAAGGGGGCTTGCGACGCATCATTTTAACGGCATCGGGGGGAGCTTTCCGCGATTGGGCTGTCGAGCAACTCCAATTTGTCACGGTGCAGGACGCGCTGAAACACCCCAACTGGTCAATGGGCCGTAAGATTACCGTTGATTCGGCTACCTTGATGAATAAAGGTTTAGAAGTCATTGAAGCCCATTATTTATTTGGTTTGGATTATGACGCGATCGATATTGTCATCCATCCCCAAAGTATTATTCATTCGCTAATTGAGGTGCAAGATACCTCAGTATTAGCCCAATTGGGTTGGCCCGATATGCGCTTACCCTTGCTTTATGCCCTCTCTTGGCCTGAACGAATTTATACGGATTGGGAAGCGTTGGATTTAGTCAAGGCTGGCAATTTAACCTTCCGCGAGCCTGATCACGATAAATATCCTTGCATGGAATTGGCCTATGCAGCAGGACGGACGGGGGGAGCCATGCCTGCGGTTTTGAATGCCGCGAATGAACAGGCGGTCGCGCTCTTTTTAGACGAAAAAATTGGCTTTTTAGATATTCCCCGTGTCATTGAAACAGCTTGCGATCGCTTTACGGCACAAAATACCAGTAATCCCAGTTTGCAAGATATTCTAGATGCTGACCAGTGGGCTAGAAAAACCGTTGAAGAAGCGAGTTTACAGTTAAACAACGGCGATCGCTTGATTACAGTTAGTTAAGATAAAGCAAGTTTCAAGGGAGTTTCTATGCAAATTGTTCTACTCATTGGAGCAGTCATTGTCGCTTGGTTAGTCTTTAGCTGGCTGATTAATATCGTCAAGGTCAGCCTCAAGACAGCAGTAAGCATTGCTTTAATTGTTTTAGTTTTACAGTTTGTCTTTGGAATTAGCCCGCAAAAACTTTGGGATGAAGTGATGAATTTACCCAAAATGGGGCAACAATTATTTCAACCTCAACAAAATAAGAAATAATTTCCTAGATTTAAGCACTTATCAAAGGGATTAGGGGGAATTTAACAACTTTATTTAAGTAAAGTGATATTAAAAATTTGGTTTGTATTTAATTGCAATTCAGGGAAAACAGAAGAAATTAATTGAGTATTTCCTTGGAATAATTGCTTTTTATATTGCTCATTTTCTAACTGACAAATGGTAATGCTGGGTTGTTTCGGATAGCCAATATATTCCCGTCCACCTATTCCTAAATAATCTACAATCCAATATTCTTTAACACCTAAAAAAGCATAATCTTCTATTTTCCGAGCATAATCATTTTGCCAATTACTACTAACAATTTCAGCAATAAATTTAATAGTTTTGCCTTGGGTAATGACAGGTTCATTTTGCCAGAGGGGTTCATTGTTTAATTCCCGTTCATCTAAAACGATAATATCAGGACGAAAAGCGGTTTGGGTTTCTAATAGTTTAATTAGGCAACGATGGGGAATAAAGAAGGGCAATCCTCGGCGATCGATCTCGACATTGAGTTTACGGCTAATTAAGGCAGCGATTTGTTCATGGGTTCCTGTTGGTTCCATCGAGATTAATTCACCATCTATTAATTCATAGTGTTCATTGTCGCCATATTCGGTAATAAATTGCTCAATATCAATGAGTTTTGGGACTATTTGAATCATAAGGATGTTTCATCGGAATTGAGGGTCATGGGGTTGCTTTTTATTTTAGGTTAGCGTAATCAAAGTTACTGAGTAGATAGTCGTTAGAGTTTAGTTTACAGCTAGTAAAGCGAGGATTAAATAATATCAGTTGATTTTACTAAGATTTTTCGCTATGGTAAATAGTTGACTCAGTGATTGTTGAATAGCTGACGGGTAAGGAATGGAAACTGAAGAAGTGCGTCGCAGAATTCAAGAATGTGAAGAACAACGCCTTACAGAATTAGATTTAAGTAATCAGAGGGATACACCTGACAAGGAAAAATTAACCCAAATACCCACCGAAGTGTTTTATTTTGAATGGTTAAAAAAACTTGATTTAAGTTACAATCAACTGACTGAGCTACCCAATTCTATTGTTCGTCTCCACAATTTATCTACACTTAATTTAAGTTATAATCAACTGAGTGAAATCCCTGATTCTATTACTTTTCTCCAAGACCTATCTTTACTTAATCTAAGATCTAACCAACTGAGAGAGTTACCCGATTCTTTTTTTTCTCTGCAAAATTTGTCAGAACTTTTTTTAAGCAGTAACCAACTTAAAGAAATACCCGATCCTATTTCTGAGCTTCAAAATCTATCTTTGCTTAATTTAAGTTCTAATCAACTAAAAGAATTACCAAATTCTTTTTTTTATTTGCAAAACTTATCAAAACTTTTTTTAAGCGGTAATAAATTGAGAGAACTATCTAATTCTCTTTCCAATTTAAAAAAATTATCTTTACTTAATTTAAGTTCTAACCAATTAGCAGAAATACCTGATTCTATTTCTGACCTCCAAGATTTATTTTTACTTAATTTAAGCTATAATCAGCTAAAAGAGCTATCTAATTCTATTTATCATCTTCAAAATTTATCAGAACTTTATTTAAATAATAATCAATTAGAAAAGCTATCTAGCTCTATTTCATATCTCCAAAATTTATCTCGACTAGATTTAAGTGCTAATCAACTGAGATGGCTGCCTAATTCAATTTCTCATCTCCAAAATTTATTTGCACTTTATTTAGATGGAAATCCTTTAGATAATCCCCCGATTGAAATTGCTGAACAAGGAATTGAGGCGATTCGTGAGTATTTCCGTAATAAAGCAGAAGAAGGAGAAGATACACTTTATGAAGCTAAATTAATTATTGTTGGAGAAGGCGGAGCAGGTAAAACAACACTCGCTCGTAAAATTTTTGATCCCGATGCTCCCATGCCTGAACCAGAGGAAACAACTCACGGAATTGACGTGCTGGAATGGCATTTTCAACTAAAAGTAGAAAGAGATGAAACAGAAAAAGATTTTCGGGTAAATATTTGGGACTTTGGCGGTCAAGAAATTTATCATAATACTCACCGCTATTTTCTTACTAAACGCGCTCTTTATCTATTGGTTGCCGATAGCCGCAAAGAACACATCCATCTTGATTATTGGTTAAATATTATTGAATTACTAAGCGATAATAGCCCTTTATTAATTATTAAAAATGAATTGGCGGATCGTTACGTTACCATTAATGAGGCCCCTTTACGAGAACGTTTTATTAATTTAAAAAATGAAAATTTAGCAACCAATCTTGGTGATGCTCAAGGTGGAAAAGGCTTAAAGGATATTCAAAAAGCAATTAAGTATTATATTTCTCAACTTCCCCATATTGGTACACCTCTCCCAAAAAACTGGATCAAAGTTAGAGAAGCCTTAGAAGAAGACGAACGCAACTATATCTCTTTAGAAGAATACTTTAGAATCTGTGATAAAAATGGCTTTAAACTACGACGAGACAAAAACATTGATGGGCGGCTTGTTCTAAGTCAATATCTCCACGATTTAGGCGTTATTCTCCACTTTCAAGAAAATCCAACTTCACCTTTATATAAAACCGTTATCCTGAAACTTCAATGGGCAACCGATGCTGCCTATAAAATCGTATTGGATAACAAGAAAATTAGAGATAATCGAGGAAAATTCACGATTGCTGATCTTCAGGAAATTTGGCAAGCAGACGAATATCAAAATATGCAAGCCGAACTCCTCGAACTCATGCAGGAATTTAACCTTTGTTATCCCTTGCCTTATGCAAAAGATACCTACATTGCGCCTCAACTCCTTGATATTAATCAACCTGATTATGCTTGGAATAGTAACGATAATTTACTATTACGCTACGAATATGAATTCATGCCCAAGGGAATTTTGAGCCGCTTTATCGTAGAAATGCACCAATATATCGATGAACCAATAGTTTGGCTGAGTGGTGTTATTTTACAGCGAGATAATACTTTTTCTGAAGTGATTGAAACCTATAATCGCCGTGAAATAAAAATTCGTTTATCGGGAAAAAATAAACGAGGATTTTTAGAAGTTATTACCGATAAATTTGATGAAATTCATACTAGCTTTAAACAACTCAAAGTTAAAAAACTAATTCCTTGTAATTGTCCTGTTTGTAAAGGAAATCCCGAACCGAATTTTTATAGTTTACAGGAATTACGAGAAAGATTAAACAATAAAAAAACAACGATTGAATGTCGTAAACCTCCCTATCATGAAGTTAATGTCTTAGGTTTGATCGACGATATTGGCAACCACGAAAAAATTCTTGATAGAGAAAAAGATTATTCTAATATTACAATTGTGGAAAATGTTCACGGAGATTTCAAATTACAGCATACTCAAGGAGGACAATCTATTATGGAAGAAAATCAAGCTAAACGTCTTATCAAAACCGATACCTATAATGAGCAAACTGGAAATTTTGGTATTGGCCAAATGAGTGGCGGTGAAATTAAAGATAATGCACAAGTTGGAGGAATTATTAATGAATCACAACAACAAACATTAGCCGAAGCAGCGAAAGAAATTCAAGACCTTTTAAATCAACTATCTCAAACCTATCCAAGCGTAAAGACGACAGAAAAAATGGAAGTAGTGGGTAAAGCAATCGATATCATTGAAGATAATCCTTCATTAAAATCAAAAATCATTAAAACATTAAAAGCAGTAGGTGCAGAGTCTTTTAAAGAAGCGATCAATCACCCATTAGTTAATATTTTTATGGCAGGCATTGAAGCTTGGACGGAATAGAAATAATCGCTAAGCTATTTTGAAAGGGAGTACCTAAATAACTCCAAATTTTGAATGCTTTGATAAATAATCGCTGAGCTAATTTCTAATAGAAACTCTAAAATACAGTTTTTGTCGTAATAGCTCGGCAATAAATGGGCAAGCCATTAATGAATGTCCACTCTGATTGAGCGCGCTATTTTAAAGGGTAATTTGAGGTTACGATAGATAAAAATTTTTGGAGACAGCTTATTTTGACTGCTAATTTAGCAATTTAAGATAGATTAATTAAGATTAAGTTTTTCTAATTTTTTAAGCTTAGTTTAACAACTTAAACATTGTTTAAATCAATCCAGAAGCCTAAAAATTAAGTTATTTAAAAAATCTAAAGTTCTAGCACCTTTCCCAAAAGAGAGTGTAACAATAAAGAAGTATTCTCCTGAGTCAAGCTGATCTATATTATTAAGTTTTTCTTAACAATTTTGTTGTCTTATCTTGACCAAGAGAAATGAGTCGAACTGAGCTTTAAAAAATAGTTTATGCCCACCGCTTCCCCTTCATCTTCGCCGAAAAAAGCCTCTACCGATCATC
>CAYZWO010000133.1:0-10805 GCA_964482215.1 uncultured bacterium | reverse complement strand
CGGGTACAGGCACGGGTACGACACCCGATCCCACACCTAAAGAGCCGACCATAACCAGGACAACCACCCCAGTCCCTCCCGGTGGTAGTGGAACCGCAGAGCAAAAAGCGGCCGAAATCCTAAAACAAGCCTATGAACGCCTTGGGTTAAGCCCGACAGGTGAGCCTACAAGGGCACAAACTACGGCCGATAAAATCATGAAGGAGGCACTAGGTAGGGCTGGGTTAGTGCCTCCTCCTGTTGCCGTGAGAACCCCACCAACGACGCAACCCCCACCCCCCGGTGGGGTGAATATCGAACCGGGAACGGGCAAGCCAGTGCAAACACAACCGAAAACTGAAGAACCCAAAGCACCCCCACCAGTGGGAACCCCCGAAAGCAATAAGAGTGGATGTGCTTACCCCCCTTATCACTCTCAAGTTATGGGAGGGCATCAAGCAAGCCAAAGCCAAATCGGAGCAGTTAATACTCTGTTAACAGGTACAACCAACGTGCAGATCGCCCAGGTCAGTACCAAATTGGGCGAGCAGATAGAGGGTGGTATTGGCGGGAAAATCATGAAAATGATTCAAAGCGACGTAGTTGATCGTGCCTTAAATTTACTCACCTTAGCCGCGTCTATTCACAACGGATTGATGCTATCGCGTGACTTTGCTGTAACCATAACCGAGACTCTATCAAATATTCTCGCGGCCGTCGGTATTAAAGACGCTGACGGGAACGCTTTTAACTTAAATCAAATATTTGGAACCAGTCTAGAAAACCTATTAAAAGGAATTGTAGGGAATGAGAATTACCAATCTCTTAAAAAGACTTGGATTGAAGCCAATAGAATCCTAACAGTAGCTAACAATTTACTAAATGCTGTTAGGGCAGAACACGCATCAATCATGCAAGGCGTTGAAGTGGTTGCAAACATGAACAGCCAATTAAATAATGCTCTTAAAATCGAGGGCATTTGCAATGATGACCTATTGGATTATCAGCCTAACAATTACGATTTTGAAACCCGATTTGGACGCGCTCAACAGGTACTACAAAACCTTACTGAAGCCGCTGAAACTATTAATCAATTGGCACAATCAGCTATTGAAATTCAGCAAAGCACGGCAGAATTAAAAACAGCTTGGGATGGTTTTAATTCTGAAGTATTAACCAAGAAAACGGAGAAGACAACAGAAGAAACCGCTAAGGATAATCAGAATATTCCTCCTGATTCTAATCGTTTAGATTTTATTCGTTATGAAGCTGAAGGCTCTTAATTAAAATTATGCCAGTAACTAAAACATGGGCATTTCAAAGAATGCTTTTAAGAAAGAACTATAACCCTATAGTCCTAGAATACTTTGGAGATTTAGACCCCAGTGACGAGGATTTTAATACCGGAAGAAAAGCGTTAAGGGAGGGATGCTTAATCAGACCGAAAGACGGTCAACAAACCGCTATTTTAAAGCAACAATTTTTCTATAACGTTATTCTTGAGGCTCACGATAAACCCGCTATTTATGGGATACCAGTCCATACTTACAAGGAAAATGTAACGATATTGCCTCAAATTCAATGTCATTTTAAAGAAAGAGATGATATCGCTAAAGCTAATAATCGTCCCCCGCTACATAGCCAAGTTTCTATCAGGTTTAAGGGAGATGTTTCAAGCAAAGCAGAAGTAGAGGCGTTAGGGAGAAAGATTAAGAGTATTTTCGACAATCCAAGAGCGCATTACACAAAAGGGCGTGAACACTGGACTTATTACGATCCTACAGAAAGTATAGTTTTGCAGGGATATTTTCAGGGAGAGTTAGACGCTGAAAAAGTTTTTAAACTAATGCTCGATATTCAAACTGGGATTGCATACAAAAATAGCTGTCTGTCAACGGGAAGAAAGCCTCATTTTGACTGGACACCCAACGACCCCGAAACAATTGGAGGCAAAACGGTTAAGACTCCACAACAAAGAATACCAGGGGAAGTTTATTTTACCCATGCAGAGCTTAAACACAAAAAACTTAAGTCTGATATTTTGCTTTATTCAGCAGTTCCCCAACGGCGACGAGAAAGCTTTGTTTAGGTCATGGAGAAAACTGCACCCCTTAAGGGTTGTCAAACTCTACAGACTATCGAAACGGTCATATAGTCGAGATAGCACTCAGGAGAATATAACTATATGGCTGTACGTTACAAGTTAACAGGGCACCACTTTGTCCATAAGGGCAACAAGTATAACGTTGTCTTGCCCGATGTTTACGGGGGAAACTCCTCTCAGATCGAAGCGGCCACGGGAATGAATAAAGGGGGCGCGACCGATGCTGTGGCCTCTTATTCTGGTACCGATGCAATGAAAAACGGTTTACTTGGTCGTGTTCGGATCACACACGGCCCCGCTGGAGATAAAAAATCGACAATCATTTTTTGTGCAGTTTCTCAGCTTGATTCCGTTATCGGATCAATCGTCGGTAAGCAATACTTAGGGCGTGAGATCACATCTGCGGCTTTCCCCCGTCGCCGTAAATTAGGTTAATTTATTCACCCTTGAAACTTGGAGAGTATAAACAATGGCCCCTAAATGGAAAATTCACATTGCAACTATTGCGGACGCTGACGCACCGTCTAAGAAGTTTGCATTCCTGGCACCCGCTGGACAGTACACGGGATTGGCAACAGTAACAGGGATTGCAGAAGCAGATACCGACGCTGAGAAAGCCTTACCCCTTTGCACGGTTGAAGCCTTACTCGCATCCCCTCACGTTGTCCGTAAAACCGTTAGATATACTAAGGCGGGTAAAACTCGCTACGGCGATCTACTCTGTGTCAGCGATAAAGCTGATACTTTTGGCACCGATATTATTGGTAAAGCTTACGGGGGCACGGGCGTTATTAAAGATGCTTACTCCCCCCGTCGCGCGACCTTCCGATAATTCGAGTGATTGTTTATTGTTTCGGGGGTTGCCATTGTGCCTAGATTGGATGAAAAAACCTTTCAGAGTATCGCTACCAATAGCGGCCCCTTTGCCGTCGCAACCCCCCAGCAATATCCGTTACCTTTCCCCAGCGATCGCCTAATTGTGACGGTCGCAAGCTCGACAGCAAAGGGTGAATGGGTAAGGGCTGGCTACATACACTATGTTTGGGTAAGGGGTGAGGAAGAATTTTTGGTTAACACTTATCTTTGCTACCTTAACACCTCAAAAATAGCCGTTATAGAACCGCTATCGACTTCAATTATTGCTTTTGAGCCTGTTAACTGGTTAAGAGACTGGACAATTTCAATAGAAGCGAGTTTATTATGAATACTCAGCAAAATGACCCCAAAGCAACAAGCGGGGGAACCCCCTACCGTAGAACGTCCGATCAACTCGTTAGCGTTCAATTAATTGGAACAATTTTCGGAATTGTATTAGCTTTTATCGGCTTCCAGTATCAAACGGGAAAAATTGTGAGCGATATTACCAGTAAAATTGCAAGTCAAGACGGGAAAATTAGCTCAATTCAAGACGATATTAAGGAAATTAGAGAAACCGTAAAGGAGTTAGAAAGAGCAAACCGTTATCCCCGTTAGCCCGTTGTCCGTTTAGCGGTTCTATAACGCTTTGTTCAAAGTGTCGGAATGTTTGTTATAGAACTCATTAGGCTATGGAAGAAATTTCTTAGGACGCGATCGCCGTTACAATCAGCAACAATTCACTAAAGCGTTATGACATCGTTACAATTGTTGCACACGCATGACGTTACCGTGACCAGGACAGTATGCCATTTTTATTGATATATTTGATGGGAATTGCGATTGTTGTTAAGTTTGGTAACAAGCTTAAATTTTCAACAAGCTAGGATTTAAGGTGACAATAGGTTTGCGGTTGAAGATGGCGTTGGAGATAGAATGTCAACACAACCAACAGGCACAGTGACGATATTGAATAAATTCAAAAAACGTTATGTCGGAACTTATGGCTTGCCCTTATTGGTGGGGCTGATATTGTCCAGTTTAACGTTGGTAGTCTGGCGATCGCTGCTACAAGAAGATGAGCGACAAATTAAGCAACAGGTTGCGACCGAATTAAACACGCTTCAAGATCAAATTAGTTCGGAATTAAAAAATAACTTTACGGCGATTGAACGAATGGGGAAACGCTGGGAAGCTCGCGGTGGAATTCCTCAAAACGAATGGGAAACCGATGCTCAAAGCCTATTACAGGATTTTCCTAGCTATAAAACCTTGGGGTGGATTGATCCTAACTTCCAATTGCGCTGGTTTGTCCCTCCAACGGATAACCCGACTCCCTTAGATCAATTTCTCTCGCAAGAAGAACGACGACGTTTGGCGATCGCCATCAGACAACGCTATCAACATATCTATTTAAGTCCGCCCATTCATCTCAACAATCAGCAAAAAGCAATTAATGTTTATCTTCCCTTGT
Organism: uncultured bacterium; assembly: GCA_964482215.1. Lineage (GTDB taxonomy): Bacteria > Cyanobacteriota > Cyanobacteriia > Cyanobacteriales > Microcystaceae > Snowella. Next base: position 6,393 of record CAYZWO010000133.1, on the reverse strand, counting down.
TTGTTAACCAAAAATTTGAGGGATTGATTCAAGGCCGCTTAAACATCAACACGTTAATTTCTCATCTGTTTTCAGGAGCCGAAAAATCCTCCTTTGCCCTTATTGTCACGGATGACCAAGGAACTCTCTATCAGTCGCCAAATTTAACTTGGAATACCCAACAATGGCAACAAAGCGGCATTATTATTAATCCCCCTGGTATTCGCTGGCAATTAACCGTTATTCCTAGCCCCAAACTCATTGCCAAAACTCAATCGCCGTTAGCTCCCTTTGTCTTAGGGGGAGGATTAATACTGGCTTGGATGTTAGCTTTGGCCCTGTACTATGCCCAAATGGCCAGACAACGCAATAGTCAGTTTGAAATTTCTCTTCAAAGACAACTAGAAACGGAAAAAGCCTTACAAGAAACCTTAAAACAACTAGCCGTCCAAAAAGCCGCTCTTGATGAAGCCGCTATTGTCGCCATTACCGATCAAAAAGGCATTATTACCTACGTTAATGATAAATTTTGCCAGGTCTCTCGCTATTCCCGTGAAGAATTAATTGGTCAAACCCATCGCCTCATTAAATCCAATTTCCATCCACCCCAATTTTTTCAGAATCTATGGCAAACCATTACGAGCGGACAAGTATGGCATGGCGAAATTCAAAATTGTAATAAAGACGGCGAAAACTACTGGGTTGATACCACCATTGTCCCCTTTTTAGACGAAGCGGGCCAACCCTATCAATACCTCGCCATTCGTTTTGACATAACCCAAAGCAAGTTACATGAAGAGTCCTTACGGGAAAGTGAATATCGATTTCGTAGTATGGCCGATAGTGCGCCAGTGTTGCTCTGGGTTGCGGGAACGGATAAGGGTTGTACCTTCTTTAATCACGGTTGGTTAGCCTTTACGGGTCGTTCGCTGGAACAGGAGTCGGGTTTTGGCTGGGCCGAAAGGGTTCATCCCGATGATTACGAACACTGTTTGCAAATTTACGATAGGGCCTTTGAGCGACGGGAACGCTTTCAAATGGAATACCGTTTATTGCGGGCGGATGGGGAGTATCGATGGTTATTAGATGTCGGTAGTCCCCGCTTTATGAGCGACGGCAGTTTTTTGGGGTATATTGGCTCCTGTGTGGATATTTCAGAGCAAAAAGCGGCACGGGAAGAATTAAAACTGCAAGTTAAACGGATTTTATTACTCAAACAAATTACCCAAGACATTCGGCAGAGTCTTAATCCCCGAGAAATTTTCCAAACAACAGCGGAACAAGTCGGTCGGGCCTTTCAAGTCAATCGTTGCTTAATTCATTCCTATATCGCGGAACCCTTTGCTCAAATTCCCATTGTGGCGGAGTACCTCGAAGACGGTTATCTGTCGATGTTAAACCGCATTATTCCGGTTGAAGGCAATGCCCATGCGATCGCGGTATTGGCTAAAGATGAGGCGATCGTGACAGATGATGTTTTGAGTGATCCGCTCTTTCAAGATGTTCATTGTATTGCTCAACAAGTGGGGTTAAAGTCCATGTTGGCAATTCGGACTTCCTATCAAGGGCGACCCAATGGGGTGATCAGTTTGCATCAATGTGATCGTCAACGGCATTGGACAACAGAAGAAACCGAATTTATCACCGCGATCGCCGATCAAGTAGGAATTGCCCTTGCCCAGGCCCAACTTCTTGAACAGGAAAAACAACGTCGCAAAGAACTCGGTAAGAAAAATGCGGATTTAAAGCGGGCTAAATGGGCGGCTGAAGCGGCTAATCGGGCAAAAAGTGAATTTTTAGCAATGATGAGTCACGAAATTCGCACGCCGATGAACGGGGTAATTGGCATGACGGAACTGTTACTCACGACTGATTTAAATGAGCGTCAACGGGACTATGCCGAAACCATCCGCACTAGTGGGGATAATTTGCTCACCATTATTAATGATATTCTCGATTTTTCTAAAATTGAGGCAGAAAAACTGGAATTAGAAAGCTATGTTTTTAATTTACGAGAATCGATTGAAAATATCTTAGAAATTCTGGCTCCGAAAGCCATCGAAAAAGGTCTAGAACTTGCCTACAGTTTTGCGCCCAACACGCCCGAAATTATTCAAGGTGATGCCACTCGTCTTTGCCAAATTCTCTCGAATTTATTAGGAAATGCCATTAAATTTACCCATACAGGAGAAGTGATTTTATCGGTTAAGGCAACGGCTCTCCCTTTTGAAAAAATTGCCCTCTCCGAAATTGACAGCGATCGCCTAGAAGCAAATTCTTCACCAACTCATCAATTGGAATTTAGCATCAAAGATACGGGCATTGGCATTCCAGAAGACCGTTTAGACCGATTATTCAAAGCCTTTAGTCAGGTCGATTCCTCCACAACTCGTCATTACGGCGGAACAGGACTCGGTTTAGTGATTAGTCAACGCCTCGCGCAACTTATGGGGGGAACGCTGTGGGTGGAAAGCCAAGTGGAAGTGGGATCAACCTTTTCCTTTACCATTCTGACCACAGCAATTGAGAGCGCGCCGCTGGTGGAAGAAGACATTTTTCCCCATCTTCAGGGCAAATCGATTGTAATTGTGGATGACAATGAGACGAATCGCAAAATTTTAACCCTCCAATGTGAATCCTGGGGAATGTTGCCTCAAGCAATCGCATCGGGACAAGCAGCTCTAGAATACTTACAAAGCAACGCAACCGTGGAACTGGCGATTCTGGATATGCAGATGCCTGATATGGATGGCATTATGTTGGCGAAAGCGATCGCTCAATTGGAGAACCGTTCCCGATTACCCTTAATTTTATTGACTTCCTTAAGGCAGTATCTTTTAGACGAAAGCGATAATGCTCTGTTTGCCGTTACCTTAAGTAAACCCGTCCGCCAGAGCCTTTTGTACAATAGCCTCATTAAAATATTACAAACCCAAGTTAAATTCATTAGTCCAGCGATCGCTGCTCCGATCCCCGCAAACGTTGAACAAACCGAACAGCCACTTCACTCCCTGCGTATCCTGCTGGCAGAAGATAGTACGATCAATCAAAAAGTTACCTTGCAAATGTTGAAAGTTTTCGGTTATCAAGCCGATGTGGCCAATGATGGCTCAGAAGTTTTGCAATTACTCGACAGCCATAGCTATGATCTCATTTTAATGGATGTGCAAATGCCAAACCTAGATGGTTTAGAAACGACTCGCTTAATTCGAGAACGGTATCCTGCCCAATCCCTCCGTATTGTTGCCATGACTGCTAATGCGATGCTCGGCGATCGCGAAGCCTGTTTAGAAGCGGGTATGGATGACTATCTCAGCAAACCAATCACCATGTCAGCGTTATTGCGTATTCTCCAAGGCGACGAAACTGACCCCCTTGATCAGCCTGATTTACCAACCCTTCTTCCCGAACAGAAGAATAGCAGTGTATCAGCAGAGATTTTAGATGAATCGGTTCTTTTGGTTATGCAAGAAACCTTGTGTGGTAACGACCTGAACTTGATGCAGGAAATCATGCAAAATTATCTCGTCGAAAGCGATCGCATTGTCTCTCGTCTCCTGATAGCTTATCAAAAGCAAGAACTCAGCGAGTTAAGCCAAGTTGCTCAAGATTTAACGTCTCGCAGTCATTCCATTGGAGCCAAGACCCTATCCGACCTCTCTCAACAAGTGAAAACGCAATGTCGTGCTGAAAATCTAGAGTCCCTAGCACCGCTTATCCGACAAGTACAGACCGAATATCCAAAAGTCAAACAAGCTCTCAATCAATGGCTCAAAGCTAAAATTCCCGAAAAATGGAATGATTAACTATCCCAACCCAAATTGCGAATTGCTCGACTCGTATTGCTATTCACCGCAATCATAGAATTGGCATAGGATTCCTTGATTTTTTCAAAGATAAATTCGTAAACCGGCGTAAAGGTTTCTTTATTATTTTCGATTAATTGAAAAGATTCTTCCCAGGGAAAAAGGGTCACGCCATAGCAGTCTTCATATTTTTCTAACGCAATAGAAATCACCACTAATTCGGATTGATTGTCTTCTGGGTGCAAGGGATCGGCATAAAGCGCGATCGCAGGATAAAAATGCATCGATCCCTGTTCATCAAAACTATAGTTAGGAATTTCAATCGAACACTGAAAATAGTCTTCCATCCCCGCAATAAATATCTCTGCAAACCGTTGGCAAACCGCGATGGATTCAACCGAAGCCTGACGCGCTTGGGCATAGATTTGACAAAGTTCTTCATATTTAGAGGGCATATTCATGAGTATTGAATGATCATAAGGATGGATACGGCTCAGTGTTACTCAATTACTAGAGATAGTTAACCCGATTGATTGAATCTAGATTTATTTGGTTTCCACCAAACGCTTCTGTAAAGATTCAAAACGACGTTTAGCAATTTTATTATTGGGCTCAAACTTTAACGTTTCTCCATAGGTTTCAACAGCTTTGGAAATTAATTGTTTCTTTTCATACACATTCCCTAAATTATTCAGCGCGATCGCGTATTCAGGATAGAGCTTAATCGCTTCTCGATAATTGCGAATCGCTAAATCATATTGTTCCTGAGCAAAATAGGCAAAACCCAGTGCATTATAAATTAAAGCTTGATTTTCCGGTTCAATCTCATCACTCACTTTTAATGCTTTTTGGAAAAGATTAACCGATTGAATATAGAGTTTTTTGTCTAAATAAATACTGCCCAATTGATAATATTCCTGAGCAGTGCCTTTTTCTTTTGCCAGCTTACGTTGTAATTTTGCAAAGGTGTTTTCTACCTGACGGGTTTTGAAGATCTCACGAATCACGAAAACCGCCAGACCTCCTAGTAAAATCAGCAGTCCAGATAAATAAACAATAGGGAGATTATCATCCATATTTAGTATGTAATAAAGCTCAATTGAGAGAGTGAAATTAATCAGGATGTTCCTATTGTAAGCCTTGGAGAGGCCCAGCCAAAAGAGATTGGTAAAATCATTTGAAATGTAGCCCTTGATCTAGAACGATAGCATCGGCGATAAGCATTGCTAAACAAACGAAAAATATCCTGTTGCTTACTGTCAAGTTAATAATTTGCGTAAAGCCTTGAAAAACAACGAGATGAACAGCTACATTGTTTTAAAACAACTTTAAAGTTTCTTGAGCAATAGTTTCTCCGCCATTTTTATCCAACTTTTCAGATTTACGGGGAGGAGCTAAGGGTTGATTTAAAAAATTCCAATTATCAGTAAAAAATTCTTCGGGACGAATAATTTGGTGATAGGAATAATCCTGTAAACCGTCTAATAAAACAGTGGCCTCTGAGAAATCATCGCGAGTTAAGGACATCACAGGAATTTCTAAGCGCATCGCTTCAGCAAAGGTACTAAAGCCAGGTTTAGAAAAGACTCGACCACAGAGGGGCATAAAGTCTACGGGACGATATTTTTTATCGGTAATTTTAATTAAGTTGTTAATATTCGGGGCGTTTTGGTCAAAGGTGATAAATTGCCAATCGGGGAATTGTTCCAAATTTTCGTAGGGAATGGACTGTAATCCTAATCCGCCGAAGGTTAATAAAACTGTTTTTTCAGCAGGTTTATCAATTCCAAACTGTTGGCGTAATTCTTTTTCAGCAAAATGGGGATCGCCGCCTGTTAAACCGACATCAGTAATGTGAGGAAAGGCACTCATCGGTTCTGACAACGGGAAACGGAATAGGCGATCGCTGCGTTGATAGTCCCGTTGCATTTGCTCAACAATATCTTGAAACTCTTCGCCCCAATCTTGATAAATAAAATCCCAACCGAAATTACTCATCATATAACAGGGAATCTCGGCTTCTTTGGCAATGGCCGCCATTAAGGGGGGAATATCAGCTAAAACAACACCAACCCGATTAGTCCGTAGAAAATTGGCTTCACTAACAATCAGCGATCGCTGTCTGGCATAAATATCCTGTAACTCCTTTAAGGTGGCTTCCTTGTCCATGCGTAAACTATCCGCTTGAACCACTCCCACATCAAAGGCACGGGGACGGTGGATAAAATCGCCCTCAATATAGGATTCCAGCAACCAACGGGGGGCCGTTGTCGTTAAAATTAAGACGCTATCAGGGCAAAATTTTCTAAGGACAGCAGCAACCGAAGCAACTCGCACCGCATGGCCAAAGCCGTGGCCCGTTGCAGCCAGATAAATAATGGGTTGGGACATGATGGAGATGCCTACTAGGATTTAATGCGGAGATCGATAACGCTCGCATTGAAATTATAGTTTTTTCCTTCTAACTCTAGCACCGTCCCAATTTTGATTTTTTGATTGCCGAGTACGGCTCCTGTGGGGGTTAATTCTGCTTTACCGCCAAGCGTTAGAATCATATCTTGGCTAAAATTATCGGGACGGGGATCGGGTAAGGATTTCAGTGTGCCAT